>JANOPT010000185.1:0-33374 GCA_031421975.1 Sphingomonadales bacterium
AAGAACTAAAAGCGAAAAAGCTCGGCTGGTATGATATCGATATGAAATATGGCACGGTTGGCGCGGTGGCGGTCGATCGTGACGGCAATGTCGCCGCTGGCACCTCGACCGGCGGCCTGACCGGCAAACGCTGGGGCCGAATCGGCGATAGTCCGTTGATCGGCGCAGGTAATTATGCCGACAACCGGGCATGCGCTGTATCAGCAACTGGCGCGGGTGAATTCTTCGTCCGGCTGGGCGTAGCACACGAAATCTGCGCGCGGATGCGGATGCTTGGCGAGGATGCCAAAACCGCCGCCGACCATGTCTTAAAGGAAGTTGCGTTGCTCGGCGGTACTGGCGGCGTGATCGTCGCTGCGCCCGACGGCGCCGCGACTTTCAGCTTCAACACGCCCGGAATGTACCGCGGTCGCGCAACCAGTGCGGGCGAAAAAATGGTTGCTGTATATGGCGATGAATGATCGATCCTTTCACAGAAAATCTATAACCAAAGCTATATAAGTAATTGACATTAATTTACTTTTTGACTCTACTCGGTTTCGGGCGCACTTTCGATGCACCTGTCCGCCTCACCTTGAGGGTCGCCATTCTGAGCGACAGGGTAACCGTTTAGCCATTTGGCGAAATCGTGACCAATGGAGGAAAAAGTCATGCAAAAATTGATGTTCGCGGCCGTCGTGGCCGCACCTTTTGCTATTGCCCTTTCAACCCCGGCCGCAGCGCAGAATTACCCGTTCACTCCCGGTGATTATGAAGAAGTCGCGATGATCGAGGTCAACGACGGCGGTGGCCTTGCTTACGCCAATTACCTCGCCACGACGTGGAGGAAAAACCAGGAATTTGCCAAGTCGAAGGGCTGGATCAACGGCTATCAGGTGTTGTCCAACGTCAACAATCGGCCAGGCGAACCCGACCTTTATCTGGTCGTATCATTCAGCAGCATGCCCGATGCTGCCGAAGACGAACGACGCACTCAGGCCTATCGCGATTTCATGAAGCAGAGCGATGCCGAAGCCGACGCAGCATCAGGCGACCGTGCGAAATATCGCACCGTGCTGGGGTCATTCCTGTTGCGGCAGATGAAATTCAAGTAAGATGCGTGTGGCAGGCGGCTTCGGCTGCCTGCCATGCAGGATGAAGCGTCAGGCATCCTTGCCGTTCCGCCACTTCCAACCGCCCTCGGTACGCGCGGCATAAACCGGCATGGGGGCAAGTGCCAAGACCAAGGTCAGTGGGACAAATATCAACGGCCTGTCTGCAAGCAGAAATGCCAAGCCGATTATAGCCGCCATATGCGACACCAGCAAAACCCAGCCTTGCCATTTGAACGGCAAACCCGCGCCGTAGCCAAGGCGTTTGGCCCGGAACCAATGACCTTTATCCAGAAAATGATGCAGCATCGTCAAACTCCTTCTTTCGGCGGACGCCCGCGCTTCGGGCTTTCGCTGACCATTACTTTTACGCCTCGCCGCGCCAAAGCCTCTCGCAGTAAAACTTCAATCTCGGCATTCGCGCTTCGTAAATCAGCTGCTGCTGCCCGCTCGACCGCAGCGAACAATACAGGGTCAAGGCGTAGGGGAAATGCCTTTTTCTGGGGAGCAGACAAAACGCCGTCCTCAGCTATACAGCGTGCCAGTGTTGACCACAGGCTGCGTGTCACGCTCGCCGCACAAGACGACCATCAGGTTGGAAACCATCGCTGCACGGCGTTCATCGTCAAGCTCGACCACATTTTTCGCCGACAGCATTTCCAGCGCCATTTCGACCATGCCGACCGCGCCTTCGACCAATGTCTTGCGCGCGGCAACCACCGCTTCGGCCTGCTGACGACGCAGCATCGCGCCAGCGATTTCCTGAGCATAAGCCAGATGGGTAAATCCGCATTCGTCGACAGTAATACCCGCCACGCGAAGCCGTTCCATCAATTCCAGCCGCAGCTCTGCGCCGACCTGATCATGATTGCCACGCAACGTCACTTCCTGATGGGTGAAATCATCATAAGGGTAGCGCGCACCGATGGTGCGAACCGCAGCTTCGATCTGGGCAAGCACAAAGGCTTTGTAATCGTCAATGTCGTACAAGGCTTGCGCCGTGTCGGTCACGCGCCACACAACCTGAGCCGCCATCTCGATGGGGTTCCCACGCAGATCGTTGACCTTGATTTTTTCAGAAATCAGATTGTTGGCGCGAAGGGACACTTTCGACTTGCCAATCCATGGCCACACCCAGCGCAGCCCCTCGTTCCGGTCGGTACCGCGATACGCACCGAACAACGTCAATGCCACGCCCTGATTCGGCTGGATCATGTAGAATCCGGCGGAAACGAACAGGAACACGAAAGCGCTGAGCCCAAGCCCGATAAAATCTGGATTTGGCGCCTCGGCAATGATGTTTAACAGCGACCAGCCGGACCAGCCTATCGAAACGACCATCAACAGCAGCATAAGATACCCGTTGAAGCTAAGCGCTGGTCGTTCGACACTGGCATTCAAGGCATTATTCGACACTTCAGTCATGAAAACCTCCCATTAATTACGATATCATAATTATATCTATTTTACGGGGCTGGCAAGAGGGATTTTTACAGCCTGCCGATGACCGTTACGGCCCGACGATCAACAACCGGAGGGCCTGAACCAAGGTATCTTTGTCCACCGCGTCTTCGCCCCGCGCCAAGGCAAAGCCTGCCGCGTTCATGGCGCCCATCAACAGGATCGCAATCGGCTTGACCGGTTGCTCGGCAATCACGCCGGCTTTCATCAAAGCCCGGGTTCCTGCCATGACCGTTTTCAAACCGAGTCGCGCATCGACTTCGCGCCATTTGTTTTCGCCAAATACCGCTGGGGCCTCGATAAAAACGATCCGGTGGAAATCCGGCCGTTCCGCAAAATCCAGTGATATGCGGACGCCCGATAAAAATGTTTCAAGCACATCCAATCCCAGCTCCGGCTTCGACGCGGCTTTGGCCTGACTGTCCATTTCCAGTTCGAGTGCCTCGAACACTTGCTGAAACAGATCAAGTTTCGAGTCGAAATGATGAAACATGGCACCGACGGTCACGCCGGCAGCAGCGGAAATTTCGCGAGCGGACGTTCCTGCATAGCCTTGCTCGGCGAACAATGTTTTGGCTTGAACCATGATTTCGGCCCGCGTTTTTGCGGCATCCTGCGAAGTTTTTTTAGCCATATATTACACCTGCCATGAGTCTTGACTCACAACATAACATCGTTATGTAATGTCGGTATGAAAAGATTCGGGGGTGGGGGCAAGTGCCAATCGGTGCGCCATCCCGGCTTTGACAATGACTGCCGATGAATTGCGACCCCATTGGCCGTCATTTAAGCTCTCCTCTTTCCCACGAAGAGGAGAGCATATTTTTGACTGGTGTATTACTCTCCAGTCGGAAAGCCGCGCTTTTTCATGATATATTTAACGTCGGGGTCACGCCCGCGGAATGCTCGATATGCCTCGATCCGGTCTGTTTCATTACCCGTTGCCAATATCATTGAACGAAACCGTTTGGCCGTGTCCTTGTCCCATACATCGCCTTTTTCAGCGAACGCCGCCCATGTATCGGCGTCCATCGTTTCGGACCAGAGATAGCTGTAATATCCGGCCGAATAGCCGTCATCGGCAAACAGATGGTTGAACTGCGGAAGGCGGTGCCGCATCGCCATTTCCCTCGGCATACCGATTTCTGCAAGCGTGTCGCGCTCAAAGGCCGACGGATCCGTGACGGGCGTAGACCGGTGATGCAGTTTCATGTCGAGAATGGCACTGGACAGATATTCGACAGTCGAAAAACCTTGATTGAACGTATCGCTGGCCTTGATCTTGTCGACGAGCGCGGCAGGGATCGGCTCGCCCGTCTTATAATGCTTGGCATAAGTGTTGAGAATATACGGCGTGAGCAGCCAATTCTCGTTCACCTGGCTAGGATATTCAACAAAGTCGCGGGGCGTCCCGGCCAGGCCGGGCCAGGTAATGTCGTAATTCAGAAAATGAATGGCATGGCCGAATTCGTGAAACAGCGTGGTGGCATCATCGAGGCTGATCAGCGTCGGCGCGCCATCTGCGCCGGGAACGAAATTATTATTATTGGAAGCAAGAATGATGTCGTTCCGACCGCCGAGCTTATGCTGGCTTCGATAGGTCGTCATCCACGCGCCGGACCGTTTGCCTGCGCGGGCAAAATTATCGAGGTAGAATAAACCGATAACGCGATCGTCGCGCTTGACTTCGAATGTCCTGACCAGCGGCTCGAACACCGGCACCGCGCCCGTGTTCTCGGTAAAACTCATGCCGTACAGCTTGCCTGCGGCATCGAACATGGCGGCGACCATGTTGTCGAGCTGAAAATACGGCTTGATGGCCTCCTGATCGAGATCATATTTCGCTTTGCGGACCTTTTCAGCGTAGAACCGGTAATCCCACGGTTCGATGGTAATCTTGTCGGCATCCGCAATCGCCTGCATGTCGGCCACTTCTTCGTTGACGCGTGCCGTCGCCGCTGGCCATACCTTCATCATCAGGTCCATCGCCTTGTCCGGGTCTTTGGCCATGGTGTCGGCCATCCGGTAATGCGCGTGCGTAGGAAAGCCGAGGATCGCAGCCCGGTCCTGACGCAGCTTCAGGATTTCAGCAATCGTGGCGTTGGTATCATTGGCATTTTTATTATCGCCGCGCATCGTAAACGCGCGCCACACTTTTTCACGCAAATCGCGCCGGGTCGAATTTTCAAGAAACGGTTGAACCGCCGAGCGCGTATTGACGATCGCCCATCCGGCTTCCCCCTTCGCCTTGGCTGCGGCTTTAGTCGCGGCGACGAAACTATCCGGCAGGCCAGCCAGATCGGACTGGTCGCGAAGGACGATGTAGGTCTCCTCGTCAGCCAGCACTTTTTCCGAGAACGCCGAGAATTTCTTGGAAAGTTCGGTCTCGATCCGGATAACCTCGGCCTTCTGGGCGGCGCCCAGCAATGCACCGTTGCGGACCAGGCCATCATAGGTTCGTTCGAGCAAACGCATCTGCCTGGCGTCGAGACTAAGCGTCGTGCGTTGATCGTAAAGATACTTTACCCGCTGGAAATAGCGCGCATCAAGTGTCAGCTCCGAGAAAAATGCGGCTACTTTCGGCTCCCATTCTCCCTGGATTTTGCGAGTTTCGGGATTTGACAAATTGGACGAGTGCACGCCCCATATCGAAAACAGGCGGCCGATCTTCTGTCCGGACAACTCGCTGGCGGTTATCGTGTTTTCAAACGTGATTGGACCGGGCGTTTCAACGATGCCTTCGAATTCGGCTTTCGACGCGGCCAACGCTGCCCGAAACGCGGCAGGAAAACTCGACACCTCGACTTTGTCCCACGCAGGCACGCCCTCATATGGACCAGTCCATTCCTGCAACAAGGCAGGCTCTGCCGATTGCCCGCCGTTCATTTCCTTCGCACTGGCAACTGCAGTCATGGCAACTCCTGATAATGAAAGCGCCGCAGCGCCCGCCAAAATTTTCCCGGCTTTCACATTACATACTCCCCGACCAGCACGCGATTGAACCGACTCGTCATGAACCGGGGATTAGCGGGAACGCACCACCCACGCAAACAGCCAGTTCGGACGAGAATACGCATCCATACTGGAGAGAAATGACTGGCGTGCCGAAGCTCCGATCCGCTAAGCCGTCGTCATCGGGGGGAAAGCGTGGAACATCCGGATTACGAATATGGTCAGGCGGGGAACAGCAACACGGCAATGATTTCCGCTGCCTCATTATCGCGGCGCGCCGAACTTGAAGAATTGGCGCGATTATCGGGGTGCGTGCCGATCAAGCACGATGACGACATCGCGGCGGACTATCTGCTGGCCGATTTATCCTCCAATATGGACACCGAAACGGATTCCTTCTCCGGGATAGTGCGATATCTCGACCGCCATCGCAGCACTGCGCTGGTGTGGACGAATATGGATAGCCTCGATGCCGCATATGCAGCGTTGCCACAGGGCCGATGCCATTTCCTGATCGATACCAGCGACGTCGAAGCGATGCCGATTTTGGCCGGGGCATTTGAGCGGGGCAGCATGGATCGATTGCACGATAGAGATAGCGACGTCGAATTTGGATCGCTGCACAGGATCAGCGATGAGCTCGCGCAATTTGCCAGAACGTTGGCGCGAATAGCCGACACCGATCGTAACGTGGCCGTGTCGGACAAGCCGGTGTCGTTCAGTCCTGCACCATTCGGCGGATTTCAGGGGTTCCCGACAAAAGCCGTTGCCCGAACAGAAAAAATCAATGCTGCGACATTGCGCGACACCATCAAACTACGCCGTTTACGCGAACGTTTCTTCGACGCCGAGTTGTTCGCCGACCCCGCGTGGGACATATTGCTCGATCTGAAAGCAGCGACACAAGAGGGTCAGAAAGTTTCAGTTTCAAGCCTGTGTATCGCCGCAGCCGTGCCACCGACCACGGCGTTGCGATGGATAACGGCAATGACCGAAAACGGAATGCTGATCCGCCAGCAGGATCCGGACGATGCCAGGCGGGTTTTTATCGGTTTGTCAGACGAAACAAATACCAAGCTGGACGACTATTTCGCAGCAACGGCATCGCGTTCGGGTCAAATTATCTGATTGCACTTGCCAAAGCCGCGATGCTTTGGCAAATGGCCGCTTCCCCACGGGGGCGCTTAGCTCAGTTGGTAGAGCATCTCGTTTACACCGAGAGGGTCAGCGGTTCGAGCCCGTTAGCGCCCACCATTATATCTCGCGGGAAATTCCCATATTCCAAGTTCCAAGCTAGCGTTTGCCAGCGCCGGCGGTCGTGCATTTGCAGCCGGAAAAATACGCCTCACAAAATGGCGGGCCTGTTATTCCATCTGGCATGAAACTTTACCCGCCCAGCAGCGTTACGATAGCGAGAAATCTCTCGCGAAAACTGTCGCGATCATCATCGTTAAAGGGATATGACCGGCATGGCTGAAATCTTACATTTTACTCCCTCGCGCCGCGAAGTGATGGCAGCAGGAGCGGCGTCCGCCGCCGTCACCTCGTTTCCGGCAAACGCACAACGCGTCGCTGGGTCGGCCAAGCCGCCATCAAAAATGCCGGTATCGATCGAGATTAACGGGCAGCCGGTCCAGTTAAATCTCGACACGCGGACGACTCTGCTGGATGCGCTGCGCGAACATGCAAAGCTGAACGGTACAAAAAAAGGCTGCGATCATGGCCAGTGCGGGGCGTGCACCGTTATCGTCAATGGCAAGCGCATCAATTCATGCCTGAGCCTCGCCGTCCAGCACGAGGGCGACAAGGTGACGACGATTGAAGGGATCGGAACGCCCGAAAATCTGCACCCCATGCAGGCAGCGTTCATCAAGTTTGACGGGTACCAATGCGGATATTGCACGCCCGGCCAGATTTGTTCGGCCATCGCAGTGCTCGACGAAATAAAGGCCGGGGTGCCGAGCCACGTGCAAGGTGATATTACCGGGCGAGCGAAGGCATCCAACATGGAAATGCGCGAACGCATGAGTGGCAACATCTGCCGCTGCGGTGCGTATTCCAACATCGCCGAAGCGATGGCCGACGTTGCGGGACGCAGGACATGAGGGCGTTCACTTATGAGCGCGCAAAAACCCCCGAAGAGGCGGCGGCGGCGGTTGCCAATATGCCGGGTGCCAAATTCCTCGCCGGGGGTACAAATCTGCTTGATTTGATGAAGCTGGAGGTCGAGACCCCAACGCATCTTGTGGACATTCAGGATATCGGCCTCGATCGTATTGAAGAATCCGGAGATGGAGGCGTCAGGATTGGCGCATTCGTCTCCAACACCGCGCTGGCTTCGGACAAAAGAATCCGGCGCGATTATGGCGTGTTGTCACGAGCGATTGTGGCGGGTGCATCGGGCCAATTGCGGAACAAGGCGACGACGGCGGGCAACCTGATACAACGCACCCGTTGTTCCTATTTTTACGATACCAATATGGCCTGCAACAAACGGCAGCCCGGTTCAGGCTGCGCCGCACTTGAGGGGTTTTCCCGCCAGCTTGCGGTTATCGGCACGTCCGATGCCTGTATTGCGACATATCCCGGTGACATGGCCATCGCGATGCGCGTGCTGGACGCGACGGTGCAAACGGTGAAAGCAGACGGCAATGTGCGGAGCATCCCTATCGCCGACTTTCATCGATTGCCCGGTGACACCCCGCATATCGACAATGTTCTCGAACGCGGCGAACTTATAACGCACGTGACTTTGCCCCGCCCCGTTGGCGGCAGGCATTTTTATCACAAGGTCCGGGACCGTGCGTCTTACGCGTTCGCGCTGGTGTCCGTCGCTGGGATCATTCAGGGCGATAAAAGCATAAAAGTGGCCTTTGGCGGCGTTGCCCCGAAGCCATGGCGCGTTGAAAGCGCCGAAGCGGCAATCGCCGATGACCGGGCCGCGGCGATGGCAAAGATCTTCACTGGGGCGCGCCCGACACCGGAAAATGCCTTCAAAATCACCCTCGCCGATCGGGCGCTCGCCGCCGTGATGGCCGAAGCAAGGAGCTAACGCATCATGGAATTCAATGCTCCGGCGGGGAAAAATCTGTTCGACACATCGACGATTGTCGGCAAGCCGACGCCACGGATCGACGGTCCGCTAAAGACTACCGGCCAGGCGCCCTATGCCTATGAACGCCATGATGTCGTCCCCAACCAGGCCTATGGCTATATCGTCGGATCAGCGATCGCCAAAGGTCGCATCACGTCAATGGATGCCACTGAGGCGCGCGCAGCACCCGGTGTCGTTGCGGTCATCCTGGCTTCAGATACCAAAGCGGTGGGCAAAGGGATGCTAAACAATGCACCGTTGTTCGGTGGGCGCGATATTTCGCATTACCATCAGGCGATTGCGTGTGTCGTCGCGGAGACATTCGAACAGGCGCGATCAGCAGCGGCACTGATCCGGACAAGCTATGATCGCGGATCCGGGCAGTTTGACCTCGCCAAAGTTGCGCCGTCCGCGCCGTTGGCCCTGGATGATAAAAAACGTCCGGACCGTAAGACGCTGGGTGACTTCGATAGCGCTTTTGCCAGCGCTCCAGTCAAGCTTGATGCCACCTACAAGACGCCTGATGAAAGCCACGCAATGATGGAACCTCATGCCACCATTGCGGCGTGGGAGGGCGAAAAACTCACGCTTTGGACGTCAAACCAGATGATTAACTGGGGCAAGGAAAGCATGGCCAAGATTTTGGGCATCGATCCCAAAAATGTCCGGCTGGATTCGCCCTATATTGGCGGAGGTTTCGGCGGGAAACTGTTTATTCGTGCCGACGCTGTCGTTGCCGCTCTTGCGGCAAAGCAGGCCAACCGCGCGGTGAAACTTGCCCTTCAACGGCCGTTGATGGCAAACAACACCACTCACCGGCCCGCGACAATCCAGCGTATCCGGATCGGGGCAGGCAAGGACGGCCGGATCACTGCAATCGCGCATGAAAACTGGTCGGGCAATCTTAATGGCAAGGACGGGGAAAATGGAACGCTGCAAACTCCTGTGCTTTACGCCGGAGCAAACCGGCTGACCGCAAATTATATTGCAACGCTCGATTTGCCCGAAGGAAACGCGATGCGCGCGCCCGGTGAAGCACCGGGTCATATGGCATTTGAGATTGCGATGGACGAACTGGCGGAAAAGCTCGATTTGGACCCGGTCGAGCTGCGCGTTCGCAACGAACCCTCATCGACCGTTCCGGGTGCACCTGAAAAGCGCTTTTCCGAACGAAATCTTGTTCGATGTCTGCGCGACGGTAGCGAGCGTTTTGGCTGGGAACGGCGCAAAGCGACGCCGGGACAATTGCGCGATGGACAATGGCTGATCGGACTTGGCATGGCCGCAGGCTATCGCGCTGCACCAGCCAACAAATCGGGAGCAAGGGTGCGCCTCGATACCGCCGGAAAAATCATCGTCGAAACCGACATGACCGATATCGGCACGGGCAGTTACACTATCATTGCCCAGACAGCGGCCGAAACCATGGGAGTACCACTCGACCATGTGGTGGTGAAATTGGGCGATTCCAGCCATCCGGCCTCCGCAGGGTCCGGTGGCCAGTGGGGCGCAGCCAGTTCAACCGCCGGGGTGTACGCAGCCTGTGTCAGTTTGCGCCGGAAAATCGGCGAAAAATTGGGGTTCAACGCTGACGATGCGACGTTCCGGGACGGGCGCATCATCATGGGCGAACGCAGCTTTGAATTGACGGAAGCAGGCGCACTATCGGCTGAGGACTCGATCGATTTCGGCAAGTTCAAGGACGATTATGACGTCGGCACTTATGCGGGTCATTTCGCCGAAGTCGCTGTCAACGCTTACACCGGCGAAACGCGTATACAACGGATGCTGGCGGTGTGCGACGCCGGGCGCATCCTTAATCCGTTGTCGGCGCGCAGTCAGGTGATCGGCGCGATGGTGATGGCAGCGGGGGCGGCCATGATGGAAGAACTGGTCGTCGACAAACGCTTTGGATTTTTCGTCAATCACGATCTGGCCGGCTACGAAGTACCCGTGCATGCCGACATTCCGCATCAGGAAGTCGTCTTTCTCGATACGCTTGATCCCATCGTGTCGCCAATGAAGGCAAAAGGCGTAGGCGAGCTTGGCATTTGCGGCCCGGCAGCCGCCATTGCGAATGCAATCTACAATGCAACCGGGGTGCGAGTGCGTGAATATCCCATCACTCTCGACAAATATTTTGAAAAATTACCGGCGGTTGCCTGATGCCGTTCTTCGGGATCAAGTCGGACCTGTGCCCGACGGGCAACAACTGAATCGAAATTTGTGCAGGACGTCGGGCGTTCATTGCGCGGAAAGCATTTAGAGCCCACGTTCGGGTTTATGAGGGTGCTTTTGCCATTTTTAGCTTCGGGCGGTGCCATGCTGGTCGCTGGCTTGATGCCTGAAACGGCTATTGCACGGCAAACTGATCGCGAGGCGGCCAGTTGCGCCGATCCGAAACATCGCCACGAGGTTGTTCGGTCGCTGACCGAAGCTCTGCCTGTGCGAAAGCCACGCAAGACCAGAGTTCGTCGTATATTGATGTAATGGCGGTTTAATCTGCCTCGCGCAGCAGTTTTGCAATTTCCTCGTCGTCCCATTCCACACCGCCTGCGACACGCCAGATTTCGCGTCCCATGCTGTCATATAATATCGTCGTAGGTAACGCGACGGCGTTGCCGAATGCGGCCAGTATTGCATTGTCTGGGTCGGTGTACGGCTCCAGATTTTGAATGCCGGTGTTTCGAAAAAATTCACCGACCGGGTTGCGGCCGGCAAGGTCCTGGGACACGGCAATGACCGAAATCCGGCCAGCTTCCAGGGCAGCAAGCGCATCGAGCGTTGGCATTTCTGCCTTGCACGGGGCGCACCAGGTAGCCCACACATTGACGAGCAACGGCCTGCCGGCGAAATCCTCCAACGTGACATCGCGGCCATCGGCGCCTGTAAAAACGGCTTGTGGCGCAGTTTGACCGGCAAATTTGTAAGTCAACGTTGCGCGCATGCCGTTGGCGCTTTCGAGGCCGATATCGGCGGTCTTGGTTCGAACGGTGTTGGCGACCGATGCGGGTTGCGCTTGCTCCGGCGTCGCGCTTTCTTTATCGCACGCGGCCAGCACGAAAAGGATCAAGGCAATTAGCAAGCGCATTTTGGAATCCAACACTATGTGGGGCGGTCGTTTCGGCGAAGGCCCGGGCGATATCATGCGCGAGATAAATGCCTCCATCCCTTTCGACAAGCGGCTTTGGCAAGAAGATATCGCGGGCAGCATGGCGCACGCAGATATGCTTGCAGCCAGCGGCATCATTTCGGACGACGACAATAAGGCGATCCAAGCGGGACTGTCCGCCATTCGCGACGAGTATCAGGCCAATGATGTGCCCGAAGATCTTGCGCTGGAAGACATTCACATGGTCACCGAAACGCGGTTACGCGCATTGGTGGGTGAACCTGCGGCCCGGCTGCATACTGCGCGGTCGCGCAACGACCAGGTCGCAACCGATTTCAGATTGTGGGTGCGCGGCGCAATCGATCGGGTCGATGAAGGGCTGATCGCTTTTCAGTCTGCACTGCTTAGCCGCGCCAAAGAGCATGCCGACAGCATCATGCCCGGCTTCACACATTTACAGGTCGCGCAGCCCGTCACCTTGGGACATCATCTGATGGCTTATTACGAGATGGCCAAGCGCGACCGCAGCCGGTTTGCCGATTGCCGTGCGCGCCTTAACCAGTCACCCTTGGGCGCGGCCGCGCTGGCCGGAACCTCATTCCCGATCGACCGGGCGTCGACCGCGTCCGCACTGGGATTTGACAAACCCATGGCGAATAGCCTGGATGCAGTATCCGACCGCGATTTCGCTGTCGAATTCCTTACCGCAGCAACGCAGACCGCTTTGCATCTTTCGCGGCTGGCCGAGGAAATGATCCTTTGGGCATCGCAGCCATTTGGTTTCATTACCCTGCCCGACGCATGGTCGACCGGCAGCTCGATTATGCCGCAAAAGCGCAATCCCGACGCCGCCGAACTCGTTCGCGGGCACGCCGGCCGTATCATGGGGTGCATGACCAGTTTGATGGTGACGATGAAAGGCCTGCCGCTTGCCTATTCCAAGGATATGCAGGACGACAAGCCGCCGGTTTTTGAAGCCTATGACCTGCTTTCTTTGTCGATTGCCGCGATGACCGGAATGATCGCCAACGTGGCGTTCAAGCCATTACGCATGCGCGAGGTCGCGGCCTCAGGCTTTTCCACTGCCACTGACCTTGCCGACTGGCTGGTGCGCGAACATGGCATGCCGTTCCGCCAGGCACATCACATAACCGGCAATGTCGTGAAATTGTGCGAAGCACGCGGCATCACTTTGGATAGCATAACCCCAGGCGATTTGGGCACTATCGATCCCACGCTCGCGCAGTGCATTTTACCCGATCTATCGATCGACGGGTCGGTGGCAAGCCGGACCAGCACTGGCGGGACCGCGCCGGTTCGCGTAAGGGAGGCTATTGCTGTGGCCGATAAGGAACTGAACGCATGACATCAACGCGCACACGGGCGATATTTGTGCTCGCGCTATCGCTTGCAGGGTGCGGAAAGGTCGGCGATCTTGAACCGCGCACCGGCGCATCGTTGCCCAAGGCCTATGGCCAGACTACCGAACAAACCGCCGAAGCGCTGACGACGCCGTCGGTACAGGCGCGTCCGGGGCGGACCGACGAGTTGCTGAAACGATCCGAGCGCCGGGTCGACGACCCGTTCGACGTCCCGCCGGGTGAGGAGCCCAAACCCTTCAATGCTTTGAAAGCTGCCGAAGAAGCCAAGCCCAAACCCAGTTAAGTCAGAAATCCCATGAATCATTTTGATATTATCGATGGCGTGATGCACGCCGAAGACGTTGCCTTGCCTGTGATTGCCGACGCCGTCGGAACGCCGGTTTATGTATATTCGCGGGCCACGCTCGAGCGGCATGCCCGAGTTTTCCGCGACGCGCTATCCGGTCTTGACGATCCCCACATTGCGTTTGCAGTCAAAGCCAACCCCAATCTTGCGGTGCTGAAGGTGCTCGCGCGCCAGGGCTATGGCGCCGATGTGGTGTCGGGCGGGGAAATGGACCGTGCGCTTGCTGCAGGGATGATGCCGGAAGACATCGTGTTTTCAGGCGTCGGCAAAACCGCCGAGGAAATCGTGCGTGCGCTTGCGGCGGGAATTGGCCAGTTCAATATCGAATCCGAAGAAGAGGGCCGTGAACTTGCCGGTCTGGCCGCTGATCTTAATATATGTGCCAACGCCGTATTGCGGATAAACCCGGACGTCGATGCCGGCACCCACGGAAAGATTTCGACTGGAAAGGCAGACAATAAATTTGGCGTCGGCATCCATCGAACCCGTGAAATTTATGGCAGGCTATCCGCGCTTCCGGCTTTGAACCTGCGCGGTGTGGCTCTGCATATCGGCAGCCAGCTGACCAGCCTGGATCCACTGGAAAGTGCATTCACCAAAATCGGTGCACTGGTGCGCGATTTGCGCGATGACGGGCACCTTATCACGCATGTCGACCTCGGCGGAGGGCTTGGTGTAAAATACAAGGCGCAGGACAATCCGCCCGATCCGGCGGATTATGGCGCGATGGTGGCGCGCGTGACCAAAGACTGGAATGTCCGCCTGATGTTTGAGCCGGGCCGCGTCATTGCCGGTAATGCCGGTATCCTGTTAACTCGCGTGATCCGCGTGAAGCCCGGCGCGGGCAATGTGCCTTTTGCCATCGTCGACGCGGCGATGAACGATCTTGCCCGGCCTGCACTGTACGATGCCTGGCATGATTTCGAAGCAGTCGAACCCAATGGCCAAAAAATGGCGGCCAATATCGTCGGGCCGGTCTGCGAAACCGGAGATACATTTGCCATGGACCGTGAAATCGATTCTGTAGCGGCCAATGATCTGGCTGTATTCAGGACTGCGGGTGCCTATGGCGCGACCATGGCCAGCACGTATAACAGCCGGGGTCTGGTACCCGAGGTTCTCGTCGACGGTGACAAATTCGCTATTGTCGCGGAACGAATTGCACCCGCTACCATTTTAGCTGCCGAGCATGTGCCGGATTGGCTGGAATAGGGGGAAAAATTGGACCAACTACCGATCTTCATAAACCTGAAGGATCGCAAGGTTATATTGGTCGGCGAAGGTGACGCCGCAGATGCCAAGCGAAGGCTGATCGAACGCGCAGGGGGCCAGTGCGTCGATGCCGGCAATCGCGAGGCGATAATCGCCTTTGTTGCAATAGATGCCGAAGCCAACGCGCTCGATACAGCAGCCATGCTTAAAGCACGCGGCTTGCTGGTCAATGTGGTCGACCGGCCGGAGCATTGTGACTTCACCACGCCAGCCATCATCGACCGCGCGCCTGTGCTGATCGCTGTGGGCACCGGCGGCGCGTCAGCGGGCATGGCGAAAGCCATCCGGCAGCGGATCGAAACCATGTTGCCCGAAAAGCTGGGCGGATTGGCTCTGGCGGTTGCCGCCGCGCGTGACGCTATCCGGCGGCGCTGGCCCGAACCGGCTGAGCGCAGACGTGCGCTGGATGCTGCGTTCACCAGCGGCGGCGCGCTGGATCCCTTCGGCAGCCAGACATCGGCAGCGGTCGAAAACTGGCTTGACCATTCAGGAGAACCAACCGGCACCCGGCTGATCGAAATTCCGCTGCTGTCGCACAATCCCGACGATCTGACTTTATTGACCGCGCGCCTGCTGGGCGAGGCGGACCATATTTTCCACGATCCAGGAATGCCTGCGGCCATCTTGAATCGTGCCCGCGCAGACGCCGTCCGTCAAGAAGGCGCTCCGCCCACATCAGCGTCAGATGGCCTCACCCTTTACCTGCGGTTGCCGTCTGCCAAAGGATAGGGCATGACGACCATATACTCCGTCGCAGGATGATGTCGTTGCCCAAATTCCCCTCAGAAATGCTGATTTATGGTTGTGGCAATATGGGCGGTGCAATGCTGCGCGGGTGGATCGCAGCGGGTGTCGCGCCGGCATGTTTTACGGTTGTCGACCCAGCAGCGGACGGTTTGGCGCAGGGCGTCGGCGTGCATCGTTCGGCCGCCGACCTTGATCGGACATTCGGCACTGTGCTGCTAGGTATCAAACCGCAGATGCTCGGGTCTTTAGCGCCCGAATTAGCGCGGTTGCTGGCGCCCGGCGCGCTGGTCATTTCGATATTGGCGGGGTCTGAAACCGCGACACTGTCGGCATATTTTCCCGGCGCAAAAATTGTCCGTCTGATGCCCAATCTTGCGGCAGCCATAGGCAGATCACCGCTAGGTCTGTTTTCTGAGATGCTCGATAGTGACGGCAAAGCCAAACTGGAACGCATGCTGGCGCCATTGGGCACCGCAATCTGGTTGAGTGACGAAGCGCAAATGGACGCGGTGACCGCGATTGCCGGTTCCGGCCCGGCGTTTGTGTATCGCTTTATCGATGCGCTGACACATGGCGGCGTTGCCACCGGACTGCAAAAAGATATCGCCGCAAAGCTGGCGCTCGCAATGGTCGAAGGCGCCGCAGAACTTGCCGTAATGTCCTCCGAAAGCCCCGTTGAACTCGCGGCGCGGGTAACCAGCCCGGGCGGGACGACGGCTGCGGGGCTGGCGGTGCTGGACGGCGATCACGCACTGCAAAAATTGCTCACGGCCACGTTACAGGCGGCGCGCGATCGCGGCATTGAACTGGCAAAAGGGGAATAATATGACGACGAAAATTGCATTGATGTTGACGGGTATACTGTTTGCCGCCCCCTTCCCGGCCGCTGCCTCCATCGCCAACCCACCAACGACCGAGCAAGCCAAGGCCAACCTTGCAAAGGCGGGGCCGATCGAAAGCTTCGACCTGTTTCAACTTGCCGATGGCATCGATGACGGCGCGCTCAACAGCGAAGCCATTACCGCTGCTTATCTGGACCGTATCGCCGCGATCGATGACAGCGGACCCATGCTTAATGCCGTGCTCGCAACCTTTCCCGATGCGCTGGATCAGGCGCGTGCGATGGATGCCGAATTGAAAGCAGGCAAATATCGCGGACCGATGCACGGAATGCCGGTGTTGGTTAAAGACAATATCGAGGTAGCCGGACCGATTGCGACCACGGCCGGGTCGCTGGCCCTGGCCGGCAACGTCACCAACCGCGATGCGCCGCTTATCGCGAGATTGCGCTCGGCTGGTGCGGTCATTCTGGGCAAGACGAACCTCTCCGAATGGGCCAATATCCGGTCGGACAAATCGACCAGCGGCTGGAGCGCGGTTGGTGGCCTTACCAAAAACCCCCATGCGCTGGATCGCAACGCATGCGGCTCTTCCAGCGGCAGCGGCGCGGCGATGGCGGCTGGCCTGGCTGCGGCCACCATCGGCACGGAAACCGATGGATCGATCACGTGCCCCGCCGGAATAAACGGCGTGGTGGGTTTCAAACCGACGGTTGGACTGGTGTCGCGGCGATATGTCGTACCGATCAGCCACAGTCAGGATACAGCCGGGCCGATGACGCGTACCGTTCGTGACGCGGCCATCATGCTGACGGCGATGGCCGGCAGCGATAGCGCCGATCCAGCAACGGTCGATGCCGACACATGGCGCGGCGACTATTCGGCTGGCCTGTCGGTCGATGCGCTGACCGGCATGCGTATCGGCGTGATACGCACACCCGATGTCGACGCCGCCCTTTTCGATGCGGCCATCGCCACGTTAAAGGCAGCTGGTGCCGAAATAATTGTCATCGATTCGGATAGCAAAGATGACGAAAAGATCGGAAAATCCGAATTCAAGGTTCTGCTCGCCGAATTGAAAGCCGACCTTGGCGATTATCTGCAAGGCTTGCCTGGCGGCCTCGTACCGCACAAATCATTGGCCGATGTTATCGCTTTTAACAAAGCCAATGCCGATAAGGAACTGCAACATTTTGGCCAGGATACCTTCGAGCTTGCCGACAAGGAAGAAGGGCTCGACGGTCCGGCATATAAGGATGCGTTGGCAACGTCGCGGCGGCTCGCGTCGGAGCGCCTTGACCGGATATTTGCGAACAACAGGCTCGACGTGATTGTGGCTCAGACCAACGGTCCGGCGTGGCTGTCAACACTCGGCAAAGGCGACGCTTTCACTGGCCCAAGCGCCAGCCAGTTGCCAGCAGTTGCAGGCTACCCCCATTTGACGGTACCCATGGGGCTGTCGGCAGGCCTGCCGGTGGGATTGAGCTTTATCGGGACAAAATGGCACGATCACGCCGTGTTAAAGGCCGGTTATGCCTTTGAACAATCGTCGAAAGCCCGCGTGACCCCGCAATTTCGTCCCAGCGTGCCGGGCGAATAATGGCGTCTGACAAACCCGCTTTGGGCAGTATAATTCCCAACGGATCGGCGTTCGATCCAGCACTGGTCAATAAGCTGATGGGAAAATTCGGCCATGGCGGGTTTCTCGACATGGAATATGTCGGGCATGGCGACGACTGGGTCGAACTGGCCGTCGACTGGCGGGCGGATCTGGTTGCCGATCCCGATACCGGCGTACTTGCCTCTGCCGTTATCATCAGCCTGATGGACAATGCAACGAGCATGTCGATCTGGACCAAGCTTGGGGAATTCAGGCCACAAGTCACCATGGATTTGCGGATAGATTATCTGCGGCCATCGCCATCGGGCGAACGAGTCTTCGGTCGCGGGATTTGCTATCACTTGTCACACAGCATCGGTTTTGTTCGCGGCTTTGCCCATAACGGCAATCCCGACGATCCGCTCGCGCACGCCAGCGGCACATTCATTCGCGTCGGCGACCGCGTCGAATGAGCGGCGCGCAACCAAGCCTGCCGCCCTATGCGCTGGCGCTCGATATGTCGGTCGTCGATGAAATGAACGGCGCTCCGGTTATTGCCATGCCTTTTGCCGATCGTGTCCAAGGCCGGCCCGGCTACCTTCATGGCGGTGCCATTTCCGGCTTGCTCGAAATGGCGGCGATCGCGGCAATCCATCGGGCCTTGCAGGCCCAGGGCAGCGACAGTGCGATCAAACAGGTCAATGTCACCATCGACTTTATGCGCGGTGGGTTAAGCCAGACCACGTTCGCAGTCGGCGAAGTGTCGAGACTCGGCCGGACGATGGCCAATGTCGAAGCGCGCGCGTGGCAAGATGATGCCGGTAAACCCATCGCCATGGGGTATATGCACTATCTGATCCGCAGGCCGAAAATATAGGTTGCGCTCGTTATCCTGAAGTATGTTCAGGATGGCCAGGATTTGGATTTACGCCTCGCCGTGGGTTTCGATCAATGCGCTGGCAATTGCTTCTTCCGGCGTTTTGTCACCCCAGATGATGAACTGGAAAACGGGATAGAACCGTTCGCATTCATCGATCGCGACATCGATAATCGTTTGGGCGTGATCGACACCCAGCAAGCCGTTCGATGGCATCAGGCTGCCATGACGGAACAACAATATACCGTTGGCCGACCACATATCGAAATGGCCAAGCCATAATTGCTCGTTAATCAAGCCCAGCGCAGTATAGACGCTCGACCGTTTGTCGCTGGGTACAGTAACATCTGGAAGAACGATCAGCTGAAGCGCGTTGTCCTCCTCGCGCCATATTGCGCGGATCTGGTAGCTTGCCCAGCTGCCCTTATATTCCGCCGTGATTTCATCTTCGCCATCAAGCTCGAATGACCAACCCCTTGCCTCGAACAACGCGGCAAGCATATCCACCGGCGCAGATTCATCGCGCTCGAAATGTTCATACTGTTCGTCTGCGTCGTGCATATTCAGTGCGCCCGTTGATATTTGTCGATTCTGCCTTGCCGTGGACTCACGCGCAAGGGGCTTGAGCCGCAGTTCGGCACAAGTCTGTGGGCCAGCTGTGGAAAAGTTTATGCGGCGGAGGTTGGTTTTTTGGATGTAGGCTTCGCTGTGGGTGCTGTTTTGGCCGCCGGCGTCGCTTTCAGCCCAGCGGCAGCCTCCAGTGCCGCAACGCGCTTGCCCAACGCATCGGCCTCTGCACGGGCATTCGCAGCAAGCGTTTTCACCGCATCGAATTCCTCACGCGTTACCAGATCCAGACCGCCTGCCCATTCGCGCGCGCGTTCCCGCATGCTGGCTTCTGCCTCACGACCCATGCCGGCCACGGTTCCGGCGACACCATTCAATACCTTTGCCAAATCGTCAAAAATGCGCTTTTCGCTTTGCATGTCATTCACTCCAGATTGGCAGTGGGGTTAGCTGCCATTCCCTATTTGGGAAGTCGCAGCCGGAACGTAAAGGGTTTCGGCATCCGGATTAAGCGCGTCAATCTGATAATTCAGTATTGCAGCAAAGCTGATCCAAACGAGATAAGGCACCATCAGCCATGCCGCAGCCTTGCGAACCTGAGCAAAAACAACGGTTGTAGCAATACCTAGAAATATCATCGCAACGATGATGAAAAACGCGGTGCTGACCTTGTGCTGCCCGAAAAAAACCGGCGACCAGCTGAGGTTGACGAAAAACTGGGCCAGAAACAGTCCGATCGCAAGCCCGCGGTTTCGCGCACCCCTGGCGTGGAGTATCATGGCAAATGCCAAGCCCATCAGGAAATACAATGTCGGCCAGACCACGCCAAATGCCCAGCCGGGCGGTTGCGCGTCAGGTTTGATCAGCGTCTGGTACCAGCCATTTTCTTCCGCCGAGCCCGAAATTGTTCCTGACAAAAACCCAAGAAGCATGACCGCAGGAATAACGAACAAAGCCCATCGCAACAGCGACATGCGAAGCTGCGATGCGGATGCAAGCTGGTTCATGGGAGATCTCCAAACCGATCGGGCGATTCGGGGGAAACGCCGTTCGTTCAAATCCTTAGCATTGCCTGCGAATAGAACAAGGCCGCCTGCCCCTTGGAGCAGACGGCCTGAAAGTCTTTCCCAGCGCGGCAAAACCGCGTTGTAATTATTTGCGTGAGCCAGAAAGGCCCATTGATCCAAAAGCACCGGCCTTCACTTCACCGGTCATGGCGTCGCCATCAACGGTTGCGGTGGCATCGAGATGCATCGGCATTGGCACGGTAATGTCCATACCCCAGCTTAGTGTGTCGCCATCGACGGTACCGTCGGCGATTTCCATCGTACCCAAGCCGCCCGACATTTTGCCGGAAAACGCACCGCCATCACTGTTGACGGTCAGAACTGCCTTCTGGTCACCCATCGGGCTTTTGATTGTTACGTCCCAGTCACCATCAACTGCTGCCATATTCCTGCTCCTTATTTAGCGGTGTTGTTTGCACGGGTGTTAGCAGCTTCGCCGGCCATTTCAATTGGCAATCCAAGCGCTTCGAGCTGCGGCTTTACCTTCGCTGCATCCCCCACGACAAGCCATGTGATCTTGGCCGGATCGATGCGGACGCGCATTTCATCGTTCAGCACCTGCGCCGTCAATGCACCATATTTACCTGCCAGCGTCTCGGCATAATCGAATGGCCGTTTGTTCAGCCGGTCGGCCTGCATCTGTGCCAATACAGATGCGGACTGTTCGTAACTGCCCGGCAGTTCAAGGACATTGCCCTTGATGGTCTTTTCAAGCTCGTCCGCCGTTACTGGCTTTGCACCGTTGAAGTCGTTCAATTGATCTATCACTACCTTGATAGATGGCCCGGTCTGGTTGGTTTGGACTGGCGCAAATATGTAAAATGGCACCCGGTCCTCTGCTCCACTTATTTGACTTCCCACACCATAAGACCAACCCTTGGTTTCGCGCAGGTCCATGTTGATACGAGAGAGAAAATCACCGCCAAAAATTTCGTTTGCCGCACGCAATTTCAGCAGATCATCGGACCCTTTTACATTCAGCACTTGCCCTGCAAGCACCAGCGATTGCGGCGAATTGGGACGGTCGATCAACACTATCTTCGACTGCGGAGCCGGAATGGCCCTCGAAAAATCCTTTGCCGGAGCCGCTGCGGCATTGGGTTTCCAGTTGCCGAAACGCTTTTCAAGCATTGGCGTGATTTCTTTTAGGCTGGTATCTCCAACGACGAAGATTTCTGCCTTTGCAGGGTGTACCCATCCTTGATGGAAAGCGGCGATATCGGCTTTGCTGATGGTCGCGACGGTTTCCGGATAGCCGCTGCCCGTTTGCGGTGCGCCATAAGGATGGCCCTTGCCGTACAACATCGGCGGCAGCTGCCGAACCGCAATGCCCTGCGGCTGGTTGTTCTCCGACTTGATCTGCGTCAGTTGCTGAACGCGAACGCGCTCCATCTCTTTTTCATCGAACGCTGGGTTTTTGATAACGTCAGCGAGCAGGTCGAGCGAGGATGCCAGATTTGGCTTGATAGCGCGCACGCTGGCAACGGTTCGGTCGAGCGAGGAATTGACACTCACATCCGCTCCCAGCTTTTCCTCGGTTTCGGCGATCTGCGTCGACGTCAGCGACTGTGTTCCTTCAAGCAGCATCGTCGACATCATAGACGCAATCCCGCTTTTTTCGGCAGGGTCTGCCGAATAACCGGCGTTGAAACTGACTGCGACACGGACCGTAGGGACCGCAGCGCGCCGGGCAAAGAATATCTTGATGCCGTTTTTCAGGGTCGCTTCCTCGACCGTCGGAAAATCGAGCGCTGGCGTGCCTGTCGGTTCAGGAAACTTGCTGCGGTCCTGGAAACTGGCGGGCACCATGCCATCGCGGTTTTCAGTTCCTGGAACGATATAATATGCAGGCGCGGTCAGCGTCCCGGTACGCTGACCGACGCCAGCGGCTACTTCTTGATAGGCCTCACGTTCACCGGGTTCGACGCGGATTTCCAGCACTGGCCGGGTCAGCCATTTTTGCATCGCGACCTTGACCGTCGCAGGCTTGGTCGATGCCAGCCGTTCGAGTTCCTTTTTGTAAAAATCGGAATCGCCGACATATAACTGACCTTCGGCCAAAGCGACCGCCTTGCCACCGAAACCGCCGACTTGCTCCAAACCGTCGATTTGCTGTGCAATGGTGCTGGTCGCCACCCGCTGGACTTCATCGGCGGTGGGACCATTGGCAATATAGTCAGCCAGAATCTCATCTATTCTTTCTGCTACCGCATCGGCGTCACCACCCGGCGTTACGTCGGCCTGGATATTGACAATGCTGCCATGCACAAACGGGATCAGATAGGCCGACACGGCAACTGCGCTTTGTTCCTGCCGAACAAGGATATTGTCGAGGCGCGAGCTCGAAAGTCCGCCAAGCGCGCTCATCGCGACATACAGCGCGTTGGCGTCGGGATCGGCAAGGCCGGGAACGACCCAGTTGCGGTAGATACGGGTTGAAGGAACCTTGTCCTTCATCACAATCTTCAAAGGCTTTTCCAGCGTCGGAATCGGCGCGTTCACGGGCGGAACATCCTTACCACGCGGAATTTTGCCAAACCATTTTTCAACCAGCGGCTTTGCCTGCGCGGCGTTAATGTCACCCGCAAGCACGAGCACCGAATTGTTCGGGCCATAATGGTCGGTAAACCAGGTTTTCATGTCATCCAGCGACGCCGCAGCCAAATCTTCCAGGCTGCCGATGGTATCGTGCTGATACGGATGCCCGACGGGGAACAATGCTTCCGAACGCTTGTAATCGACGAGCCCGAAAGGCTGGTTATCGCCTTGCCGCTTTTCATTCGAAACCACGCCGATTTGGTTGTCGAGCTTTTCCTTGGTTACTGCGTTGAGCAAATATCCCATCCGGTCGCTTTCAAGGAACAGTGCCGATTCAAGCGCGGTCGTCGGAACGGTCTGGAAATAGTTGGTCCGGTCGAGCCACGTCGTGCCGTTGAGATCGGTTGCGCCGATTTTTTTCGTCCATTCGAAATAATCGCCTTTTGCGTTTTCCGACCCGTTGAACATGATGTGTTCGAACAGATGCGCGTAGCCCGTCTTGCCCTTCGGCTCGTTCTTCGACCCGACGCCGTACCAGATCGATACGGCAACGACGGGGGCCTTGCGATCCTCGTGAACGATGACCGTCAACCCGTTATCGAGCGTGAATTTCTCGTGCGGAATATTCACGGCTTCGACCAGTCTGGATACAGGGGCGGCGTCCTGTGCGATGGCGGGTGCTGCTGCGACAAGGGCGGAACTGGATAACAACAGGGCGAGGGTCATTTTACGGATCATTTCATGCTCCAAAGCTAAAAACACTACGGAGACGATAACGCTGGCACCGCCAAACACAATAAATACACGGATATTTTTCGACGAACGCCAATCAGGGCCGATAACGGCGCTTTGCTGTTGCCACGGCTTCTGCCCATTCGAAGTGAACGGGCTTGAATTTGCGATCCATAAACAGTTTCATCTGGTCGGTGTAATGCGGCGATCCCGGACGATTGGTGGCCGACCCGTAAGGCTGGATCGATTGACTCCAGACTTTGCCCGCCTTGTCCCAGTTGACCAGCATGATGAAACTGTCGCCATGCCTGACGCGCATGCGGCCGTCATCCTGCGGCTCCCACACGGTTGCAGCACGTAACGCATCGGTTCCGCCATATGCTGGCAGGTCGACGGTTCCACGAATAAGCCGCTGAACATCGCCAAGTGGCGGATCGATCCGGCCAAAGCCTTTCATCAGCGCATCGACAACCTCGCGCAATTTGGCTTTGGCATCGGGTAACGGACGACCGTGATAGGCATCGCCGTTCGCCATATGCATCATGGCCTCGCCGATGGTATCCGCGCGGCCCTTGCCATCGCTGTTGAAGTCCCATTCCTTCAGCAATTTTTGCGCGGCTGCAAGATCAGGCTCGCCGTCAAGATCGGCGGCGAGCAGCTGTTGCATCCAGGCTCCGGCAAAGCTGTTGCGGCTGTACGCCGTATCGAACTTGATCGCGAGCAGCTCTTCGGGCGTCAGCGACCTGTCGGCTTCCAGCAATTCGAGCGCCCGAATGATCCGGTTCGTCGTCCGCGCCTCAATCCCCAGCAGCGGCGAGAATTTGGCAACATCCAGTTCTGATCCTTTGCCTGCCGCCATAAATGGCGTGTTGTTTGCGTTGGTCACAAAGCCCGATGGCGGATCGACAATCATCGGTGTGGCCGTCCATGGCAAAATCGCCTTTGGCACAGTATCACTCACATCGCCCGGCAGGACTTTGGTATAGTCGAACCCGGCTTTACGATCCGGCCATACCGCATTGTAATAATAACCGATTTTTCCTGTTTTGTCGGCATAGATGAAATTGGTCGCTGGAATGCCTCGCATGCTCATCGCCGCAATCCATTGGTCGTAATCCGCCGCCTTTTGAATACGGAAATATTGTTCGAGCAACTTCACGTCGTCGATACCGGCATATCGTATCGCAAACGCCCCGTTTTTATTGACGATGACCGGTCCATGTTCGGAACGATAGATTGTTTTTGGCACCGGCAGGTTGAACGGGCCGAACTTGACGGGCAACCAGATACGTTTTTGCACCAGCGGTTTCCAGGTGCCATCCATGCGGTATTGCGTATTTTCTGTGTTGGTGACGAGCTTGTACACGTCGATCAGGTCGGGTTGATTGACCGTATTAGTCCAGCCTAAATTGCGATTATGGCCTAACAACACGAACGGCGATCCCGGAAATAATGCGCCAGCCATATCGAGGCCCTCGCCTGAATGAACCACCGCCTCATACCATGCGACACTACCCTCATAAGGTTGGTGCGAATTTGATATCAGCCATGTCTTGCCGTCGGCCATACGTTTTGGCGCAATGGCAAATGCGTTTGAGCCGTTCATCGACGGATCGCGTCCGGCAGGGGTGAGCTTTGCCACCGGTTCATTACCAGGCGTGTCACCATCGTTGAGCTTTTTGATGGTGTCATCCAAGCCAAAGAAAAACGGTGAGCGCAGAACGAACCCTGCTGCGACATCGCGTCCGGTAACCGGGAACAGTTTTGACAAACGTACCTCTGACGCATGTTTTTCCGCATAATGGTTCAGCCCTGCGGCATAGGCATCCATAACCGCGCGGACATCGGCTGGGATAGTATCGTATTTCCTCGAAATGGTATCGCGAACCCCAAGCAGTTGCTCGACATAATCGATCGGCGCGCCGTCGCTGCCCAGCATGGCGCCTGCCCGCCCCCGGGTCATCGCAACGACTTCCTGGATCGTGCTGAAATCATCTTCGGAATGCGCGTAGGCAAGGCCGTAAGCCGCGTCTGCATCGGTCTTGCCATTGATATGCGGGACGCCAAAAGCATCGCGGACGATTTCGACATCATATTTTTGTGCAGCGGGCGCGGCCTGCCGGGTTGCCGCAAGCGGCTCCCAGACCAACCCTGCAACCAGCACTGCTGCAATAAGGGCCAGAGCACCCCAAAACCACCGCCGCATCAGACTCTCCTGTTTGTATTTTGCTATCTGCTAGCAAGCCACCGGACCAATGTCGCGCCATATTGATGGCTCGGTTGACTAGGCTCACACAATCGGCAAGGTTCCCCGCAAAATTAACCAGGAGACCCCATGCCCATCATCCGCCACGCCGTGATTCTCGCAGCCTTGCCATTCATTATTGGCGCGTCCGAAGCACCACCCGAAACCATCACGCCTCAGGCTATGCGCGCGCATGTCGAATTTCTGGCCAGCGACGCTTTGGAAGGGCGCGAAACCGGCACGCGTGGTTACGATGTCGCCGCCGAATATGTAGCAGCGCGCTTTCGCGCCGCTGGCATGCAACCGGTGTCCGACAAGGGCTGGTTCCAGCAGGTGCCGTTCATCGCCAACATGGTCGATGAAAACACCGCACACTTTGGCGTCGACGGCCAATCCTTTATCATAAGACAGGATGTACTGTTCGGCCCGGCACGGGTCGCCGGAACCGAGACAGCCCAAGGCAATGTCGTATTTGCGGGCTATGGTATCGATGACCCGAACAACGGGCAGAATGATTACAAAGGCCTCGACGTAAAGGGCAAGATTGTCGCCATACTTTCCGGCTTTCCCAAAGGAATGCCTAGCGACATCGGCGCGCATTACGGCCGGTCGAAGGCTAAAATGGCAGAGGGTCGAGGCGCCATCGGTGTGATCACGATCAGGACGCTGGAGCGTGAACGCACCAGGCCTTGGGCACGCGAAACCGAAGGCCCGCAACATCCGACGATGAGCTGGGCACAGGCGGACGGCACGATGTTTGTCGAAGCCCCCGACATATTGTTTAGCGCGACCTTGGGCGAAAAAGCTGCGGGCGCGTTGTTTGCAGGTGCCCGCAAACCGCTGAACGCCATATTGGCAGAAGCCGACATGACGGGCGGGCGACCCAAAGGCTTTGCGCTGAAACCAGTGGCGAAAATCGAACGAACCACCAGCTCGGCCAAGATCAGCAGCCCCAATGTTCTTGGGATGATCCCCGGATCGGACCCGGCGCTTGCCAATGAATATGTCCTGCTGATGGCGCATCTCGACCATAATGGCGTCGATGCTACCAAGACCGGTGATAAAATCTACAATGGCGCAATGGACAACGCCTCGGGTACCGCCGCATTGCTTGAGGCTGCGCGGGTATTGGCCAGCGGGCCGCGTCCGAAACGTCCGGTTCTGTTCGCCGCCGTAACTGCTGAGGAACGCGGGCTTCTGGGGTCCGATTATCTCGCACGCAACCCGGTGGTCGCCGATGGCCGCGTAGTCAGCGTGGTCAATCTCGATATGCCCGTGCTGCTATACGACTTTCAGGATGTCATTGCCTTTGGAGCCGAACATTCAACGATGGGCAGCGCAGTTGCACGTGCAGCCGCCTCGCAGGGGGTCGGCCTATCCCCTGATCCGATCCCTGCCGAGGGGATATTCACCCGGTCGGACCATTATAGCTTTGTCAAACAAGGCGTGCCTTCGGTATTTCTCATCACTGGCTTCAAAAATGGTGGGGAGCAGCAGTTTCAGGATTTCTTGAAAACGCATTATCACAAGGTCAGCGACGATCTCGCTTTGCCCATCGACTGGAACGCTGCGGCAAAATTTGCTCAACTCAACTCTGCCATTGCTGCAGAAATCGCCAATGCGCCGAATGTCCCGGCTTGGTATGCGGACAGCTTTTTTGGAAAGACCTTTGCACCCGACGCAACGAAGGCTTCGCGTCCTTTGCCCATGAAGAAATGAAAGCCGCGCCCTTGTGTGGCCGAAATGCAACATTACATCTCTGACAGCAGCTTCCGATCAAAGCATCACCGAAGCAATTGACACAGATGGATTGAGCGCATGAACCTCGAGAAATTCACCGACCGCGCCAAAGGCTTTTTGCAAAGTGCCCAGACCGTGGCAATCCGCATGAGCCACCAGCGTATTGCGACCGAGCATTTGCTAAAAGCCCTGCTTGAGGACGAGCAGGGCATGGCCTCGGGCCTTATCAAAGCGGCCGGCGGTGATGCGGCAACGGCGGTGCGCGAAACCGATGCCGCACTTGCAAAGGTGCCATCGGTGTCAGGTGGTGGTGCACAGCAGACGCCCGGGCTGGATAATGACGCCGTGCGCGTGCTCGATTCTGCCGAGCAGATCGCGCAGAAGGCTGGCGATAGCTATGTAAGCGTTCAAACCATCTTGCTGGCACTCGCTCTGGCGTCGGGGACTGCGGCCGGTAAGGCGCTTGCCGCTGCGGGGGCGAAAGCCGAATCTCTGAATGCGGCCATCAAGGAGTTGACGGGTGGGCGCACCGCCGACACGGCAGGGGCCGAGGACCGGTATGACGCGCTCAAGAAGTTTGCCCGCGACCTCACCGAAGTCGCGCGCGCAGGAAAGCTTGACCCGGTCATTGGCCGCGACGAAGAAATTCGCCGGACGATCCAAATTCTGGCCCGCAGGACAAAGAACAACCCGGTTTTGATTGGCGAACCGGGCGTGGGGAAAACGGCGATTGCCGAGGGGCTCGCACTCCGGATCGCCAATGGCGACGTGCCCGATAGTCTGAAGGACCGAAAGCTGCTCTCACTCGACATGGGCGCGCTGATCGCAGGGGCGAAATATCGCGGCGAATTTGAAGAGCGGCTGAAGGGCGTGCTCGACGAGGTCAAGCAGGCCGAGGGCGACATCATTCTGTTCATCGACGAAATGCACACGCTGGTCGGCGCGGGCAAAGGCGAGGGCGCGATGGACGCGGCAAACCTTATCAAACCTGCGCTGTCGCGTGGCGAACTTCATTGCATCGGCGCGACCACGCTCGACGAATATCAGAAGCATGTCGAAAAAGACCCGGCGCTGCAACGGCGGTTTCAACCGGTGTTCGTTGGCGAACCGACGGTCGAGGACACCATCTCGATCTTGCGCGGACTGAAGGAAAAATACGAGCTGCATCACGGCGTCCGGATTACCGACGGCGCGTTGGTCAGCGCGGCGACGCTGTCGCACCGCTATATCGCCGATCGCTTCCTGCCCGATAAAGCCATTGACCTGATGGATGAAGCCGCCTCGCGGCTACGGATGGAGGTGGAATCCAAACCGGAAGAGATCGAAAACCTCGATCGCCGGATTATCCAGTTGAAAATCGAACGTGAAGCCTTGGGCAAGGAAACCGACACCGCGTCAAAGGACCGGCTTGCCACGCTTGAGGGCGACCTTGCTAATCTTGAGCAGCAATCATCGGAACTGACGCAGAAATGGCAGGCGGAAAAAGAGAAGATAGCGGCCGAAGCAAAAATAATGGAAAAGCTGGATAGCGCGCGGATCGAGCTCGATCAGGCGCAGCGCGGTGGCGATCTGGCCAAGGCGGGCGAGCTGCAATATGGTACTATTCCAGACCTCGAAAAGCAGTTGGCCGATGCCCAAGCGGCGGCGGGCAATGCCATGTTGCGCGAGGAAGTCACGCCTCAGGATATCGCCAGCGTAGTAAGCCGCTGGACGGGCATTCCGGTCGACAAGATGCTCGAAGGCGAGCGCGACAAATTACTCAACATGGAGCAGTTGATTGGCGCTCGCGTCATCGGGCAAAAGGATGCGGTCGAAGCTGTGTCGAAGGCTGTCCGCCGTTCCCGTGCTGGCTTGCAAGACCCCAACCGTCCGCTCGGAAGCTTCCTGTTCCTCGGACCCACTGGCGTCGGCAAGACCGAACTGACCAAGGCGCTGGCCTCGTTCCTGTTCGATGATGACAATGCGATGGTCCGCATCGACATGTCCGAATTCATGGAAAAGCACAGCGTTGCGCGGCTCGTCGGTGCGCCTCCGGGCTATGTCGGATACGAAGAAGGCGGCGTTCTGACCGAAGCCGTCCGCCGTCGCCCCTATCAGGTCATATTGTTCGACGAGGTTGAAAAAGCGCATTCGGACATATTCAACATCCTGTTACAAGTGCTCGACGATGGCCGTTTGACCGATGGTCAGGGTCGCACCGTCGATTTTTCCAACACGCTGATCATCCTCACGTCCAACCTTGGCAGCCAGTATCTGGCGGGCCTAGACGACGGCCAGGATGTGAAGGATGTCGAGCCGCAAGTGATGGAAATCGTCCGCGGCCATTTCCGCCCTGAATTTCTCAATCGCCTTGACGAGGTCATCCTGTTTCACAGGCTGGGCGCAGATCATATGGCGCCGATTGTCGATATCCAGATTCAGCGCGTGCAGAAACTGCTGAACGACCGCAAAATTACGCTCGAGCTGTCCGATAAGGCCAAGGTCTGGCTTGGCCGGGTGGGATATGATCCGGTCTACGGCGCACGCCCCCTCAAACGCGCCGTCCAGCGCTATGTGCAGGACCCGTTGGCCGACATGCTGTTACGCGGAAATGTGCCGGATGGATCGGTTGTGCAGGTGGACGAGGGCGACGGTGCGCTGGTTTTGACTGCGGGTTAAAACCTGTTGCAATCGCCGTGGCAGGAACCGAAAGTCGCAAGATGAGCTCAGGCATTCCGAATTCGCGTGTTATCCAGGCCGTGGAAGCGCTGAAATCAGGTAATCGTGGCGCGGCGATACATTTGCTGAAATCCGAATTACAGCAGGGCGCGCAGTCGGGCGACAAGTGGCGAACCGTTGCAAAACTGGCGTTCGACATCGGTGCCATCGATGTCGGATTGGAGGCGTCGCGCCGGTTTGCAGCTTCCGCGCCTGTTACCCTTGAACGGATGTTGCATTATTGGGGTGATCTGGCCAATTACGGGCGGACTGATGTTGCCAGCGCGGCGGTCGCCAAATTGTCGGCAGCCAGTCGTCGGAACCCGACAATCTTGCATTTTCGAGGGACTATAGCGGGTCAGGAGGGTGATTTTGCATCTGCCGAGCTTTATTTTCGTGAGGCGTTGGCGGTAACATCCGATTTACCGCAGACTTGGTTCGCCCTTGCGATGATAAAGACGTTCACCCCAGGCGACAAAGATCTGGCCGCTATGGAGCGGCTACGCGGGACGTTTTCCAACGCCCAACCGGCAATTTACGCGCGATTTCTGTTTGCGCTGGCCAAGGCAAGGCACGACATCGGCGATATCGACGGGGCCTTTGCATTATATTCGCAAGGGTCGGAGATCCGGCAGCGAGAGTCGGTTTATAACCGCGACGCGATTGAGAGATTCGCCGATCGGCTGTGCCAGGACTTCACGCACGAAAGTCTCGCGATGTTGCGGCCAAGCACAAACAGCGAGCGGAAATCGATATTTGTGAACGGCTTGCCGCGATCGGGAACGACGTTGGTGGAGCAGATTCTCGCCAGTCACTCACAGGTTGTCGATGGCGCTGAAATCAATCTTTTCCGCGCGGCGTTGATCCCGACGCGTGACTATTCCTTTGCTGGTGCGATGGATTATGAAAAGCGGGCGGGCCAAGGCAGTGACCCGTGGGGGGCGGTTGCGCGCGACTATCACGAAATGCTCTCAATACGGTTCCGGACCACGGGAACCATTGTCGACAAAACGCTTAGCCAATCGCATTTCATGGGGCTGATCATGCACGCGCTGCCGTCGGCGAAAGTGATCTGGATGCGGCGCAAAGCCGAAGATACGGCGCTATCCTGTTACCGCAGCTTTTTTAGCTCGGCGATACCGTGGAGTTGGTCATTGACCGATACCGCGCATTATTTTCGGGTCGAGGACAGGCTGTATGCTCATTGGTCCAGTATGTTTCCCGACCGGATATTGACCGTGCCGTATGAAGAACTGGTCCGCGATCCCACGGTCTGGATACCCAGAATTCTTGCCCATGAGCAGCTTGACGAAGAACCCCAGGTCTATGCGTTCCATGAAACCAAACGCAGCGTACGGACCGCCAGTGTCCAGCAAGTGCGCGGGCCGATATCGACCGACAGGATCGATTCAGCGAAAAACTATCAGCGCCATTTGGCGCCGTTTATCAACGCATATTACGCCTGATAGCGCGGACAACAAAAAAGGAGGCAGGCTTTCGCCCGCCTCCTGATTTTTGTGACTTTCGACTATCTTAGAAAGAAATGTCGAGGCCCAGACGAACCGAACGTGGTGTCTGATAAGACGTCACTACCCCATAATTCGGGTTTGGTGTGACGCCCGTTGTGCTGAACTCAAGGTCACCGATCTCGTCGCGGCCTTGAACGCCCTTTGCGTTGAACAAATTGAACACATCGGCACGCAACGTCACGACATTGTCGCCAAACGTCATATTGTAACGGCCAGACACATCGAAGTTGCTGATCCAAGACGTTCTGTTGCCTTCACCGCGTACGGCTGGGGCACTTTCTTGTTCGCCATTGGCATCGACAGGACCGGTACCGCAGAAGTGCGATGCAGCGCCATATGCATTACCGAAATCGCTGTAAGGAGGATCATTAGGAGCGAAGTAATTCGGGTTCGGGTTGTAACCGAAGCAGCTCAAACGACGTGGCGAGTCAATGCGAATGTTTGTACCAATGGTGAACTCATCGGACAATGCAACTGCACCATAGAGTTTGAAGCGATGCAAACGGTGGTTAGGCAGGAAGCCGCTGGCATTCTCTGTGAAGCCTGGCTGATCGAAATCCTGCGTAATACCGGCGTCATCCTGTTCAAAGTCAGACTGAACAAAACCTTCGGAGTTACCCTTGCTCTTCGACCAGGTGTAGCTTCCACCAATGCTCCAATTGCCATCCCATGCCTTATCGACCGTCAATTCAACGGCGTCATAGGTGCGCTTTGGTTTTGGATATCGCAGATCTTCAGCGGAAAGCGTGATAACGCGTCCGTCCTGACCATCGAGGTTGAACGTGGCGTCTTTACCTGGGTTGGTAATCACATATTGGTGGAAACCAGTCCATGTATCTTCGCATCCGACCAAGCCGTTTGCTGTGCAATATGCCAATACAGCGGCATCGACGGCAACGTCTTCGGCACTGATGTCAAGGTTACGGTGCGTATAGCTGATCCCAACCGTCACATCGTTAAAGCTGTGCTTGTAACCGACGATGAATTCGGTTTCGCGCGTTGCTTTCAGATTTTGCGATAGGGTGGTGTTGGTTGGCTTAACCGAACCATCGCCAGTGACGTTACAATTAAGACCGCTGGAGAAAGTGGTCAATGCAAATGGGCAAACCGCCTGAAATGCACCGGTGCCATTTTGCGAGATTGCAACGGGCAATCCATTTGCATCAAAAGGAGCTGTCGGATCATAGTTGAAGCGCTCACGGAAGAAATACTCCTGTGCCGCTTGGCGGAATGCAGTGTTGCTTGCCACCGGCAAGAAATACTGACCGTACGACCCGAAGAATTTGCCTTCCTTGTCAGCACCGATATCATAGGTGAAGCCAAAGCGCGGCGCATAGTTTTCAGGCAGATCGACATATTCCGAACCATCGGGCTTATCGAGCTTGAAGTCATCGCGACGAACGCCAAGGTTCACCGTCAGGCGATCGGTAACATTCCATTCGTCCTGAAGATAGAACGAGCGGTTTTGTGCACCGAATGAACCACC
>JANOPT010000186.1:0-24611 GCA_031421975.1 Sphingomonadales bacterium
TCGCAGCACAGATTGCCGGTGGTGCGCTCAAGCTTTTGGGCACGCCATTCCGGCTCCACGGGCGTGACCCCGTTTCCGGTCTGGACTGCGTGGGTTTGGTTGCGGCCGCGCTGGCATGCCTTGCCGATATTCCCCCGACCCCCACAAACTATACTCTACGCGGCACCTACGGCGATCGCATATCTGCCTTTCTTGATGCTATTCATTTTGGGCAGATAAGCATGTGCCCCTCGGAATATGGCGACATCCTGTTGCTTCGCCCCGGGCCGGGGCAAGACCATATGGCGATTATCGTGCCGGAAGGCGCGGTTCATGCCCATGCCGGGCTGGCGCGGGTCGTGTTGAGTCCCTTGCCTTTACCCTGGCCGATTGTCGGCCATTGGCGATATCTTGGAGAATAAAAATGGCAACGCTCGTGCTCACAGCTATAGGCTCTGCAATCGGCGGGCCGGCAGGCGGTGCGATCGGCAGCATCCTTGGCCAGCAAATCGATCGTGCGTTATTCGCGCCGAAATCGCGGGAGGGGCCGCGGTTGAAAGAACTCGATGTTCAGACATCAAGTTACGGAACCAGCATTCCAGCGATTTTCGGCGTCATGCGGGCGGCGGGGACTGTTATCTGGGCAACCGATCTGGTCGAACGCCGAATAAAAAACGGCAGCGGCAAGGGACGCCCTGCGACCGTCAATTACAGCTATTCTGTCAGTATGGCCGTGGCGATTTCAAGCAGGCCACTGGCGCGGATTGGCCGGATCTGGGCCGACGGAAATCTGCTGCGCGGCGAAAATGGCGATTTGAAGGTCGATGGCGAGCTGCGGATTTATCAGGGTTATGATAACCAGCATTGCGACCCATTGATGGCTTCGGCGGAAGCAACAGGGCAATGCTCTGCCTACCGGGGCCTGGCCTATGCGGTCTTCGAAGATCTGCAACTGGCCGATTTTGGAAACCGGATCCCGTCGCTGACATTTGAGATTTTTGAACGAGAAGATCCGGTCCCGGTTGCTGCCATTTTTGAGGCTGCCTCTGGCGGGTTGATTGTTGGAAGCAGCAGTCAGGCTGTTATGGGATATGCCTTGTCCGGTGCCGACGCGCGTGACGGACTGGCGCCGCTGATCGATGTTTTTTCGCTCGATATGTCCTGCCGTGACGGGCAGTTGCTTATCGCGGACGTAAACAGTGTCGCGGCTCTGCCATCACCGCTGGTTCCGGTGTACCTCGACGACAATCGGCAGTTCGACGCTCCGCTGCAAAAACGCGAGCCAGCCAGTCTCGCCAGCCGCTCCGTGTCCTTACGCTATTATGATAAAACACGCGATTTCCAGGCAGGTATCCAGCGGAGCGAACGCGGGAACAACAGCCGTACGTCGATGCAAATTGAATTGGCCGCCGTCCTGAGCGCGAGCGAGGCAAAGATGCTCGCGGAGCATTACAATCTTGGAATACACTGCGACCGCAGCACATGGAACGCACAGGTTTCGCTGTCCCGCCAGCGACTGTTTGTCGGCGATCGGTTTGTCGAACCATCGGGGGTCACATGGCGCATCGAGCAGATCGAGCACGGCCTTGGCTCCTTGGCGATATCCGCCCGGCTTGCGCCGGACATTGGCGCACGGACATTAGCTGTCGATCCCGGGCGGGGGCTTCCTGCGCCTGATATCGGTGCCGGACAAACGCGGATTGCCATAATCGATTTGCCAGTCTTCAATCTGTCCGATCCTGCCCGTCAACAGATCGCGGTGTTTGCGGCAGGTACTGGTCGCGGCTGGCGCCGCGCTGCGCTGTCCTTGACAGATGGCGACGCGCTGAACGACATTGGCCCGACGGCATTGCCGGCAGTGATGGGAAACGCGGTCAGTATCCTGACTGCCCATAACAACCTGTTTGTGGACCGGACTTCCTCGCTTGAAGTCCAGCTGCTGAACACAGGCATGGATATTGCCGAAATGGATATGTCCGTATCGTCGGCAAACGCGCCCTTTTTTTGGCTGCAAGGAGAGTTCATTCGGTTCGGCAGATGTACAGCGCTTGGCGGCGCGAGGTTTAGGCTTTCGCATTTCCAGCGCGGATGTTTCGGTAGTGACGCCTATGCGGCCAACCACCTGGTCGGCGACCGTTTCGTATTGCTGGATGCAGACAGCGCCAGGTTATTGGACGGACCGGATAAGGACCCAGGAACAATCATCACCGTTGAAGCCCTCGGCATCGCCGACGATGTGCCCGCGATCGCGTCACTGTCGGTATCGGCGCTTGCAACGACGCCGCTTTCCCCCGTGCATGGTACCGCGTTTCGATCAAGTGACGGTGATTTGTCGCTGGCGTGGAAACGAAGGTCCCGAATAGATTTCGGCTGGCGCGATGGAGTGGACCAGCCGCTTGTTGAAGATGTCGAACGATATCACGTGACGATGCTGTCGGATGGGGTTCCGGTCAGCGAATGGGCATTGAATGAGCCTGCGTTGCTGATCCCTTCGGCTGAATTATTCCAATTGGCGGGCTTGGGTAATGAAATCGTTTTGTCTATCCGTCATGTCGGCAATCATTCGGTATCCGCACCCCATTTTGTCGCGGTTACTTGATCGTCATCAAATAAAAGGAAGATATATGTCTGTTCTCGAAACCGGCCGACATCGGCTGCCATTGCTGGCGATTGCTCAAGCGTCAAAAGAACTTACCCATAATGAAGCACTTGCCCGTCTCGATGCACTTGTGCATTCAGTTTGCGTCGACCAGGTGAACATTCCACCCGAACCGGGAAATTCCGACATCGGAAAATGCTGGCTGATCGGGGCTACGCCTTTGGCAGAATGGGTCGGTAAATCCGGCCAGATTGCCTATTGGATCGGCGGGGGGTGGCGATACCTCGCTCCCGTCGAAGGAATGCGTTCGCGGATTCTGCCGACAGGATGTGATATGGTTTTTTCAGATGGTCAGTGGCATTTCCCTCCTGCAATCGTTGACCCAATAGCAGGCGCTGTCGTCGATACGCAGGCACGGAATGCAATTACTACACTATTGTCATATTTCAGGATGATAGGCCTCATTACATGACCTGTGACGGGGAGTACCTAATATCGAATGGTTTTTTAGCCACAATTTGGAAATGGAGACATTTTTGCAACAGTTTAGGGAGATAGCGACTTGCATCGATGGAACAGAATCGATAGACCTGCGTTCTCGAATTTCCGTACCTAAGATAGAAAAGGGGAAAGTTGATGCGTAAGTTAGCCATAGGTTTGGCGCTCGCTTCTACTGCTCTGGCATCACCGGCTTTGGCCCGCGACGACCAGTGGTATGTTGGAGTCGATGGCGGTGCCATGATAGTAGAAGACTTCGATCTCGATATCGGCGTTAATGAAAACGCTGCGTCGATCGAAGCAGACAAGGGTTATGATTTTGGCGGCGTGGTCGGTTACGACTTCGGCGGCTTCCGGCTTGAGTCAGAAGTTTCGTATCGTGAGGCTGATTTGGACAGCATCTCTGTGGCCGCTGGTGGAATTCCGGTGAATGCCGGTACGCTTCCTTTAAGCAATGGCGATTTCGAAACCGCCGGTGATGCCAATGCCTTGAGCTTCATGGTCAACGGCCTGCTTGATTTTGGCAGCGATGATGGTCTTCAGGGCTTTGTCGGCGGCGGCGTAGGCGTCGCACGCGTCGACGTTCACAACACCTTGGCTGCGCCAACGTGGCTCGATGATTCCGACACTGGATTTGCGTGGCAGGCACTCGCTGGCATTCGCGCTCCGATCAGCGACAGCTGGGACGTGGGTCTGAAATACCGTTTCTTCAACGCTGACAAAGTTAATCTCGTTGATCGTCTCGGTCGTGCTGTGGATACCCGTTTCCGCTCGCACAGCCTCATGGGCAGCCTGATTTATAACTTCGGTGGCGCACCAGAGCCGGTAGAAGTGGCACCGCCACCTCCTCCGCCTTATGTGGCTCCTCCTCCCCCACCACCACCGCCACCCCCGGCGCCAGTATGCAATACTGGCCCTTACATCGTGTTCTTCGATTGGGATAAGTCGAACCTGCGTCCAGACGCGGCTTCGGTTCTGGACAACGCTGTTGCTCAGTACACCAATTGCGGCAACGCAAAGGTCATGTTGGCGGGGCACGCCGATAAGTCCGGTGCAGCGACGTACAACGTTGGTCTCTCGCAGCGTCGTAACTCGACCGTACGTTCGTACCTTGAGTCCAAGGGCGTTGCCGGTGGCGCGATCGCCAGCGAAGCGTTCGGTGAAACTGCACCGTTGGTACAAACTGCAGATGGTGAGCGTGAACCGCAAAACCGTCGCGTGGAAGTCACCTACGGTCCGGGTTCGGGCATGTAATAAGCCCATCTGGCTTTACCAAATACAGAAAAGGGCCGGTTGCAAAACCGGCCCTTTTCGTTTGGGTTAGCTCGTGATGGTGATCTTGATACGCAATCTGGACAGGTTGAATTTAGGCCTAGGCCGCCTTGCTCCGCGCCCGTAGATCGCCAGCGGCTGCTTCGAGTAAGCGAATTTCGAGCGTTTTTAGCCGCGATCGGCTTTCGATTTTTCCACCAAACAGGTCTGTGACATAAAAGGTATCGACCGCACGTTCACCATAAGTAGCGATATGGGCGCTGTGCAACGTTACCTTTGATTCAAACAAGGCCTGTGCCAGATTATTGAGCAACGCTGGCCGGTCGAGCGCGTTGACTTCGATAACGGAAAACCGGTTCGACGCCTGATTGTCGATCAATACCGATGGTGCAATTCGAAAAGCGTCTGCGCGCCGGAGCGCCTTTGGCTTGGCGTTAAGCTGAACCATCAATTTCGCTCGATTGGTAAGCGCCTCGCGTATCGTGCGCGCCAATCGATCAATTTGGCTTTGTTCCTTGAATGGGCGCCCAAGCGGATCCTGAACAAGAAAATTGTCGACGGCCATGCCATCGGTGCTGGTGTGGATGCGGGCATCGATAATATTTCCGCCAGCCAAATGAATAGCCCCGGCGATGCGATAAAAAAGCCCCGGATGATCCGCGGCAAAGACGGTGATGAGAGTTGCACCGCGTTCGGGATAATAACATGCATCAATGGCTAGGCCCGATTCCGCGTTAGCCAGCAAATGCATCGCATTTCGTGCGATAATATCGTCGGGTTCGGCAATCCAATAAGCGTCGGGAAGCCGCTTTGCCAACTTGGCGAAATCCGGAGGAGGCAGTTTTAGCACCTCATCGAGTCGCCGCTTTTTGGCGGCAATACGGTCATCGCGGCCGCGCTGCTTATGGCCGAGACGAAGAACTTCTTCGGTGCTTTCGAATAAATCGGATAGCAATTGCCGCTTCCAGCTATTCCAGATTCCCGGGCCTACGGCCCTGATGTCCACAACAGTCAATACCAGCAGCAGGCGTAGCCGTTCGGGCGACTGAACCGCCTGGGAAAAATCCAATATTGTTTTGAAATCAGCCAAGTCGCGCTTGAACGCGGTTGCCGACATTAAAAGATGATAGCGCACGAGCCACGCGACGGATTCGGTTTCGGCAGCGGTCAAGCCAAGCCTTGGACAAAGATGTTCCGCCACTTCGGCACCAAGCACGCTATGGTCACCGCCTCTGCCCTTGGCAATGTCATGCAGCAGCGTTGCAACGAACAAAACGCGTCGGCTGACAATTTTACGCATGATTGCGGTCGACAACGGGTGGTCATCGGTAAGATCGCCACGCTCGATTTTTGCCAGCAAGCCTATTGCCCTGATGGAATGCTCATCCACGGTGTAATGATGGTACATATCGAACTGCATTTGCGCGACAACACGACGAAAATCAGGAACAAATCGCCCGAATACGGTCGACTCGTTCATCCAGCGTAGTACCGTTTCCGGATCGCGGGGCGATGTCAGTACGTCAAGAAACAATGCATTGGCCCGAGGATCGCGACGAACATTCTTGTCGATCAGCCGTGCGTCCCGTTGCGCGGCTCTCATGGCGAGCGGATGAATTTCCAACCCGTGCAAATCTGCTAGCTGGAAAATCTCGATCAACCTTACAGGCTCATCGGCAAAAAAGCCGTCGTCCGGCAGCGCCAGGCGTCCGCGGTCCAATTGAAAGCCGTTTAGCTTTTTGGGGTTACGGGTGAAGCTCGGAAGAAACCGTCGGCCCTTTTTAGCCATCGTTTCGTCAAGATGCGCCAAGAACAATCCAGTTACGTCGCCCACAGTTTTCGCATTCAGGAAATAATATTGCATGAAGCGTTCAACAGGCGAGCGTCCCGGCCGCTCCGCGAACTGCATCCGCTCGGCAACATCGCGTTGCAGGTCGAAGGTGAGCCGATCCTCGGCCCGACCAGTAATCGCGTGCATGTGACAACGCACCGCCCATAGGAAATTTTCGGCCTTGCGAAACTGCCGGTATTCATCGGCGCTGAGCAAGCCAACGCCGACCAAGTCCGCTGCGGTGCTTACCCGGTGAATATATTTGCCGATCCAGTAAAGAGTGTGGAGATCCCGCAGGCCACCTTTGCCGTCTTTCACATTGGGTTCGACGACATAGCGGCTATCGCCCATCCGCTTGTGCCGATCGTCGCGTTCAGCCATTTTTAGTTTCACAAATTCGGGCGCGGTCTTGCTGACAACTTCGTTCCAGAAACGGAGCGATGCCTCCTCGTAGACCGCCCTGTCGCCCCAGACAAATCGACTTTCGAGCAATGCCGTTCTTATGGTCAGATCTTCCTGCGCCATCTTGACGGTTTCGTCGAGCGAACGGCTGGACTGTCCGACTTTCAGGCCTAAATCCCAAAGCAGATACAACATCGCCTCGACGACCTGCTCGGTCCACGAGCTGCGCTTATAGGGCGTAACAAAGGCGATATCGACATCGCTATGCGGTGCCATCTCGCCGCGACCATAGCCACCGACTGCCAATATGGCGATGCGTTCCGCAGCTGAGCGGTTTGCTGCCGGATAGGCATGAGTGGTGACGTAATCATATATCAGCCGAACAATCTGATCGATCAGAAATGCCTGCTCGGTTGCTGCCCGGTACCCCTGTGACGGGCTTTGGCGCAACCGACGGTCGATTTCCGCCCGGCCATCTGCCAGTGCAAGCTGCAACTGCTCCAACACCCGGCTGCGTTGCGTCGGCGTATCGCGATCACCCACAATATCATCGATTACACCGGCCAGATGCTTCCGATCGATGATCTCACGCTGCTTCGCGATGCTTTCCGGTGACGACGCCATATCCTCTCATAGGCGTGCTTGCGATATATGTCAGCCTCCCGATGTCACCTTTGCCCCATATTCGCGCCGCAGCGTAACCCGATCGATCTTTTGCGTGCCCAGTCGGGGCAATGGCTCCGCCTCTTGCCAGTAATGCACCGGGATCTTGAACGGCGCGAGGCGCGGCGCAAGGAAGGCTTTCAGATCGTCTTCGGGTAGCGGGATTCCGTCTTTGGTATGATAGACAATGCCGGGCACTTCTCCATATTTGTCATCGGCGATGCCGAACACCGACAGCTCCACAATCGAATCATGCTCATAGGCTGCGGCCTCCACCTCGGGGCAGCTGATATTCTCACCGCCGCGAATGATAATATCCTTTTTGCGATCGACAATGAATAGATAACCATCTTCATCAAGATAGCCGATGTCGCCGGTGCGGAAGAAACCGTCGTCGGTGAACGCTTCTCGAGTTGATTGCTCATTATCCCAATAGCCGTTGAAGTTGGCGATCGTGCGGATGCACACTTCGCCGCGCTCGCCCTGCGGCATGATGTTGCCATCATCGTCGAGCATCTCGACCTCTACCAGTGGTTTGGTGGCGGGGCCGGTGCTGGTTGGTTTCAGCAGATAATTTTCCGTGAAATTGCCGCAACCAACGCCGTTTGTTTCGGTGAGGCCATAGCCGAGCAATGGATAACCCCAGCTCATTTCCTTGCGAATTTTCTTCACATGATCGACCGGGCGCGGCGCCCCGCCTGCGGCAAAGGCGGTGCAGCTGGTCAGGTCATATTTGTGCCTGTTGGGGTGCGTCGCAAGCTCGATACTCATCAGCGGCACGCCGACGAAATAGCTGATGCGTTCTTTCTCAATAATCCGCATTGCTTCTTCGGCATCCCATTTCGGCATCATCACCAGTTTGCGACCAATAGCAAAGCTTTGCAGGACAAGGGGCACCGAAGCCGTAACGTGGAACAGCGGAACGTTAACCAAAGCCGACGGTTGCGATGGCAGTTCGGCGCCCGTCGCAGACAATATCTCAAAGAATACCAGCGTTTGCGACACATAACTCATCGCGCCTTGGACGACCGCCCGATGATCGGAAACGGCACCTTTCGACTGGCCAGTCGATCCGGATGTGTACAGAATTGTCGCATTATCGAGCGGATCTATCGAGGGTAGCGGCGTCGACTTATCGCCGCCTTGTGATGTCAAAACCGATAGTCCGTCGAGCGGCGAGCAGTCGTGGCTGAAAATCAGCAACTGGCATTCGCCGATATCCTGGCCCTCAAGCCGCGCAGCGCGCTGTGCATCGGCAAGCACATAGCGGCAACCGACCATGCGGATACCCTCAGCCAATTCGCCGCCCTGCCACCAGCCATTTAGCAGTGTCGCAACACCGCCCGCCATGACGATCGCCATGTACGCGATAATCCAATTGGCTGAATTGCGAGCGGCGATCCCGACGCGGTCGCCTTTTTCCAAACCGCGCCCGTCGACCAGCCCTCCGGCCAGCGCATGCGCTGCGGCATAGGTTTCGGCAAAGGTGTAGCGGCAGTCACCATCGACGATAAATTCCTTCTCGCCATGGGTCGCACAAAAAAACGCGAGATAATCGGCAAGGTTACTAGGCGCCTTGGCCAGCATCGGCATTTGAACGCCATATTTCTCGACATAATTGACGGTCAGCGGACCATCATTATCCATCAGACGTGCGATGGTCGCGGTGATCGCTTGGTCCAGTTCGGTCGGCATAATGATTCTCTCCTAAATTCTTTGTGCACCTTCTATTTGGCTCTATAGGAATGTCAAAATTTCCCGAGGAAACCCAAAGGACATATAGTGCCGTTCGAGATTATTGCTGCTGCTAACGATTATATACAGTTCACCGATTTAGGCGTTGGCCCCGTTGCCATCGACTTGGGATTCTTTCAGATCCGATGGTATTCCTTGGGGTATCTGGCGGGCATATTGCTTGGATACTGGTTATTGCTTAAACTGCTTGCAAGGCCCGGCGCGCCGATGTCGCGGGTTCACGCAGATGACATGATCCTTTATGCTACGCTCGGCATTATTTTAGGCGGGCGGATTGGCTATATCCTCTTTTACCAGCCCTCCATATTGCAGAATCCACTCGATATTTTCAAGTTGTGGGAAGGTGGCATGTCCTTGCACGGGGGCGCTCTCGGCACTATTTTTGCAATCTGGCTGCTTGCACGCAAATACAAACTGTCGTTCTTGAGGGTCTGCGATTATATTGCCTGCGTTATACCGTTTGGACTATTCCTCGTCCGCCTTGCCAATTTCGTCAACGATGAGCTGTGGGGACGAGTCACCGAAGTGCCTTGGGCCGTTGTTTTCCCCAACGGCGGAGATTTGCCGAGACATCCGAGCCAGCTTTACGAGGCTGCACTTGAAGGCTTGTTGATGGCCGCGATATTATGGCCGCTCTTTTTCAAGACCGATGCGCGCTACAAGCCTGGGTTCCTGTTTGGCATGGCGGCGTTAATTTACGGACTGTCGCGTTTTACGGTCGAGTTTGTGCGTGAACCCGATCAGCAATTGCAATGGCTGGTAGAAGCAACGGGTTTCAGCATGGGGCAGTGGCTGACGATCCCGATGATCTTGGTCGGCCTGTTCCTCGTGTTCACGGCTGCGGGACGACGGCATAGGGTAGAACCCATCGCTGGGAATAATAGTGTCGCGTGACAGCGGGCAATTGGCGCTTCGGCTGGCGAAGCAAATCGAGGGTTCCGGGCCAATCAGCGTCGCCGAATATATGCGTGCCGCAAATACCGAATATTATGGCGCTGGCGACCCGATTGGCGTTGACGGCGATTTCATTACTGCGCCCGAGATTAGCCAGATGTTTGGCGAACTGGTCGGCATGTGGCTGACCGATATATGGATTCGGCAAAACCGTCCGGAAAATTGCCGCTTGGTCGAATTGGGACCCGGGCGGGGCACGTTGGCGGCCGACGCATTACGCGCCATGGCTACATTCGATTTTGCCCCCGACGTGCATTTTGTCGAGAACAGCGAAGCTTTGCAGGCAAAGCAGCGCGCAAATCTGCCGAATGTCACCTTCCACAACAGCGTAGAAACCCTTCCCGGCGACGGACCGTTGCTGGTTGTCGCCAATGAATTTTTTGACGCCTTGCCGGTCAGGCAGCTGATCCTGACCCATGCCGGGTGGCGTGAAAGAGTGGTGGTGCGTGACCGGGGTACGCGATTTGCAGCAATGCCCGGATCATCGCCGATGGACGCGGCGGTACCAGAGGCGTTTCGAAATGCACCAGTCGGCAGCATTATTGAATCGGCGCCGGATTCGGCAGCAGCGATGTATGACATCGCCGGGCGAATAGCCAAACAGGGCGGGGCCATGCTCGTCATCGATTATGGCTATGTCCAACCCGGATTGGGTAGCACGCTGCAAGCGGTCAAAGCCCATGAATATGCCGATCCGTTTCTTGATCCGGGATCGTGCGATCTGACGGCCCATGTCAATTTTTATGAGCTGGGAAATGTTGCGCGAATGCGTGAACTGGAGGTTGCTGGGCCAGCGACCCAAGGCGTCTGGCTTTCGGCGTTAGGCCTTAATCAGCGCGCTGCCATGCTGGCTGAGGCGTCTCCGCAACGGGCTGACGAATTTTACGCAGCGCGCGACCGGATGATGAAGGCGGATAAAATGGGCACATTGTTCAAGGTGATGGCTGTGCACTCTGCTGACTGGCCTGCACCTGACGGCTTCGGTTCAGCAATTGCCTGAGCGCTCGCCGGGCGATTTAACGCATCCAATCGCTGACCTGGCTCGCAACATCGTTGGCTGCTTCATTTAGCGCCCGTCCGGCCGGGCCAGCTTCGACCGAGGTCACCGGCCGCCTGACTTCAAAGCGCTTTTTCTCGGTTGCCTGGCCACGAACCAGCTTTACCGCGTCATAAATCACCACGGCTTCCGACGCAGCGGAATCGATCCCGAATTCAAGCAGGGTGCCAGACAGATAATGCTCGGCTTTCCCGCCTGCGTCGGTTTCATTGAGCACAAGCCGACCGCTCTTGGCCGATATCGTTTCCATTAAAAGCAACTGGATCAAACGCGCGGGCTTATCTGCCCACACTGCGTCCTTGAGATATGCAATGCTGCTCCCGTCGATTTGCACGGGCACCCGGTTCGAATCCAGTTTTCTGGGTGCCTCGGGCAGCAGCACGACAAGCGCGTCACCTGCAGTGCCGCTTTTGACTGTCCCATTGGCCACGCCAGCAGTCGCGGTGAGCACCAGCAACGAAGGTGGGGCCTTGCCACCGAAGCTGACGCAAGCACCGAGCGTAAGCGCTAGTGCGATGGTTATCGCGGCATGATATGGTTTCGGAGGCAGTTTCATAGTCAATTCCGTTTCCGGCTATCAGGTTTATAGTCGGGAAGCGCAGGGGCGCTAACGACGCCGCCCAAGCCATTCTGGTCGACCCGCTCGGTCACAGATTTGAGCGATACCGACAATTCACGCAGATCGCGCGCGAGCTGCGTGACCTCTGGCAGTGTCTGCGTATTCAATGTCTCGATGGCCGGGTTGGCGTTGTTAAGCGTTGTTTCAAGCGCGGCGAGGCTGCCATTGGCCGAGTTCAGCGTCTTGCGGAGTTCGGCAACCATCGGGCGACCGTCGCTGTCCAGTAATTTGCTCGTAGAATTTGACAGGGCAGCAACGCCCTCTGCCGCCTCGCCGGCTTGCTGCAACGTAACCCGCGTCTGTTCGATCGCTGCACGCAACGCCGGCGCCTGCTGTGCTACCGTTCCTGAAATACTTTCGACATTGTCTAGGATTTGTTCGATCGACGCCTCGTTCTTGTCCGACAATATATTGGTCAGGCGCTCGGTAAGTGTCGATAACCGCTCAAGCAACAAAGGCGCATTATTGAGTAACTCGCCCAACGCGCCGGGCCGCGTTGGAATGACCGGAACGCCAGTCGGGCAAGCCGATTTGGGATTGTCCTCGGGACACCGAAGTGGAGGTGCGCCTTTTACTGCGCCATCAAGTTGGATTTCGGATACGCCGGTAAAACCGACACCGTTGATCGTAGCGGTTGTACCAAGCAAAATCGGCACTTCAGCTTTTATCTTGATCCGCACACGAACGAAATCCGGGTCTGGTTCCCACAATTCGATGGCGTCGATTTCGCCGACCGGTACGCCGGAAAATGACACACCCGATCCTTTGGCAAGGCCATTGACCGATTGCTGGAAAAAAATGTCATATTCTTTTCTGTCGCCCTCGCCGGCGCGCGAAAGCCAGATGATGAACGCCGCCAGCAACGCCAGCAGCAGCAGCGTGATCGCACCGACCATGACATAATTGGACTTTGTTTCCATGTTCCTGCCTTATGGCCTTCCTTGCAACTGCTTGTCCACGACCGAATGATCGGTCTTTTTGGCGTGCCCACGCCTTGCCGCGCGTCCCCGTGGTCCGCTGAAATACTCCTTGATCCACGGGTGATCGGTTGCCAGCAAATCCTCAATGGCACCGATCGCGATGACCCGGTGGTCGGCCAGAACAGCGACACGATCGCAAATGGCATAAAGCGTATCAAGATCATGCGTGATCAGAAAAACGGTCAAGCCCAGCGTTTCTTTCAACTCCCGCGTCAAATTGTCGAAATTGGCGGCGCCGATGGGGTCAAGCCCGGCGGTCGGCTCGTCAAGGAAAAGCAGTTCCGGGTCCATAGCCAGCGCACGGGCAAGGCCGGCCCGTTTACGCATGCCGCCAGATAGTTCGGAAGGATATTTGTGCGCGGCTTCAGGCGGCAACCCGCTCAGATATATTTTATAGCGGGCGATTTCATCAAGCATTTTCCAGCTGAACTCAGGATAGAATTCGCGCAACGGAACCTGAACATTCTCACCGACTGTCAACGTGGAGAACAGTGCGCCGCCCTGAAAAAGAACGCCCCAACGCCGCCGGACGTCAGTGGCCTCATCTTCTTCCTTGCCGATCATGCCTTCGTTGAACACGCGGATTTCGCCAGCATCGGGCTGCTGTAGCCCGATAATCGAACGCATCAGCACGGACTTTCCCGTCCCCGAACCGCCAACCACGCCCAATATCTCACCCCGGCGGACCTCCAGATCGAGATTGTCGTGGATTATCTGGTCGCCAAAACTGTTGCGTAAGCCGCGCACTGAAATGATGCTGCGTTCAACCATGCTTCAATCCCAGCCAATTTCACTGAAAAATATCGCAAAAAATGCGTCCAGAACGATCACGAGGAATATCGCTTGCACAACCGCAGCGGTAGTTTTTAGCCCCACCTGTTCTGAATTGCCCTCGACCTGCATACCTTGAAAACATCCCGCCATCGCGATGATCGCTCCAAAAACCGGGGCTTTGATCATCCCGATCCAGAAATCGGTCATCGGCGTCACTTCACGAAGGCGGACAATGAATGTGTCCGGCGGGATTTCGAGCACGATCCAACACAGCAGCCCGCCCCCGATGATGGACATCAACGAGGCGTACATTCCCAGCAACGGCATCATGATGATTGCAGCGATAACGCGCGGCACCACTAGCGCTTCGGCTGGCACCACGCCGATTGTCCGCATCGCGTCGATTTCCTCGGTAATTTTCATCGTCCCGATTTGCGCTGCAAAAGCAGACCCCGACCGGCCCGCGACCATGATCGCAGTCATCAATATGCCGAGCTCGCGAAAAGTAAGCCGCCCGATCAGGTTGATCGTGAACACCTCAGCACCGAATTGCCGAAGCTGCACCGCGCCTTGTTGCGCGATGACGATGCCAATCAAAAAGCTCATCAGACCAATAATGCCAAGCGCGCGAACCCCGACCATATCGAAGTGTTGAACGACGGCATGCCAACGAAACCGGCCGGGATTCATCAGCAGGATGAATGACGCTTTCACCACTTGGCCCACGAAACCCATGAACCGCAGCAAAGTCGTGATGCCGACAATTACGCCGCTTCCAACCTCCCCCAGAAAGCGATTGACGGATGAAACGTGGATCGCGGCCACGGTCTCTGTCTGGTCCACCCCGCCGACAGCTTCGATCAGCCTCAATGCATCATTGTCGGCGCCAATGATCTTTGCATCATGCTCTTTTGCTGTCCGATAAATCAACCACGCGCCGACCGTATCGATATGATCAATCGCGGTAACATCGATTTGCGAAACCGGCCCGTTTAACGTCCGAAGCCGCCCGTCCAGATCGCCGATATCAGCAATTGACAGATTGCCGGACAAGCGAATGATGCTTCCGCCGTCTTGAGGTTCCTGTAGAAAGTCGGCGGCGTTACCCATGGCCGCCTAATTGCCGCATTATCCGGCGTATCACAAGCCTGTAGACTTTGTAGTCGAAATTGTGGCTGTAGTGACCGTATGACTCATCCTGCTCCAACGCTCGTCGCAATATACGACATGGACAAAACCGTCACACGGCGAGCGACGTATAATGGTTTCCTCATGCATATGGCGCTTAACAAGTCGCCGTGGCGATTGTTCCTTTTGCCGCTGCTGCCCGTTGGATTGGCGCTCTATGCGCTGAAATTCTGGGATCGGGCCAGGCTCAAGCAATTTTCGCAGATGCTGCTGATCGGTCGCCGCGTACCGAAAGAGCATTTTGTCCAATATCTGGAAAGCCATGCCGATCTGGTCGTTGGCAAAAATGTCTATCCGCAGTTGCTGGCGCGTGTTGCCGAGGAAAAGGCCGCCGGTTATCGGCACGTCATGGCGACCGCATCCTATCGGCTTTATGTCGAAGCCATCGCGCATCGGCTTGGCTTTGACGATGTGATCGCCACCGACCTTGCCACCAATAGCACCGGGCACGTGCTGGCGCGTATCGACGGGCATAATTGCTATGACGCGGCGAAGCTTGAACTGGTGAAAAGCTGGATGAAGGCGAACGGACTGGAGCGTGAACGTTGCCATATCCGTGCATATTCAGATCATGTCTCTGACGCGCCGCTGCTCGCTTATGCTGACGAAGCGTTTGCCACGAACCCGCATGAACCGCTCGCTGAAATGGCAAGGGCCAATAAATGGGAAATCATCGACTGGCGTTAAGTCATAAACTCATAAATAACAGCGCTGTTATTTATGAGTTTATGACTTAAACCTGCGCCAGCGCCTGATCGAAATCAGCGATAAGGTCGTCGGCATCTTCGATTCCGATCGAAATACGCACCAGATTATCTGTGATGCCCAGCGCGTCCTTGCGTTCCTGCGGCACCGACAAATGCGTCATCGCGGCCGGATGACTGGCAAGCGTTTCGGTTCCGCCAAGGCTGACCGCGAGTTTGGCAATTTTCAGCGCGTCGAGGAAACGGAAACTTTCGGCCTCGCCGCCCCTGATGAAAACAGAGAAGGTCGAGCCTGCCCCGCTACAATGACGGTTGTAAATATCCTGCTGCCGCGCATCGTCGATATCGCCCAGATAGCCAAGTCCTTCGACTTTCGGATGCGCCTTCAGGAAAGCGCAAACCTTCGCCGCATTCTCGCCAGCGCGCGACATACGCAGCTCAAGCGTTTCGAGGCTCCGCAGTAGCATCCAGGCCGTGTTGGGATCGCATATCGTGCCGATGACATTACGCATCGGGCGGATGAGGTCGACCAACGACTGATCGCCGCACACGCCGCCGGCGACCAGATCCGAATGTCCGCCTGCATATTTGGTGAGGCTGTAAACGACGAGTTCAGCGCCCTGCTTGATCGGCTGCTGCCATAGTGGCCCAAGAAACGTATTGTCGATGGCGATGGGGGGTTTTTGGTCGCCGGTGAATGCTGCGTCGCGCGCCGCGCGCACTGCCTCGACATCGACCAGAGCGTTAGTCGGGTTGGCCGGGCTTTCGAGATACATCATCGCAACTTTGCCGCCGGTCTCTTCGGCTTTGGCTTTGGCGCAATCAAGAACAACGTCAATTTCCTCACGGCTGGCACCTGCCGGAAAGTCGAGATAATGGACGCCAAAACGCGACAATATCCGCGCGATCAGCGTCTCGGTTGCTGCATAAAGTGGCCCTGAATGCACGATAACGTCGTTCTGGCTCACCAGCGCCAACAACACGGTCGCAATCGCCGACATGCCGCTGGAAAAAACCAGAGCATCGTCTGAGCCGTCCCATACTGAAAGCCGGTCCTCCAGTATTTCCTGATTAGGGCCATTAAAGCGTCCATAGACCAGACCCTCTGCGGGGCCTTTGCGCTTGCCGGTGATATGTTCGAAAAATGTCTTTCCCGCCTGCGCGCTTTCAAAGGCGAAGGTAGAAGTCAAAAAGATCGGCGGCTTCAACGCGCCCTCGGATAAGGTCGGATCGTAGCCATGCCCCATCATCAGCGTCGAAGGCTTTAAGGCACGCCCGCCGATGGTTTCGACATGCGGCTTCGGTTTATAGCGAACGGGGGTGGGGGCGTCGGTCATGGGAATCTCCTATTGCCGCCGCCCATAACATAATTTGTTTCAATTGAAACTATATTACGCGGCTAATCTTCGACAATCAGGCTGATTTCGCGGGTTTCGGGTAGCATCAGATAGGCGATCACCGTCGCGCCGACGCAGAACGCGACATACCAGAAAAAGCCGGTTTCGTTGCCCGAGCTTTTGAACCACAGGGCGACATATTCCAGCGTTCCAGCGAAGAGCGTGTTGCCGACAGCGTAAGGGAATGCAACGCCCAGGGCGCGAATATGTGCGGGGAACAGCTCGGCCTTCACCATCGCGTTATTGGCGGTATAGCCGCCGTGGAGCGTTATCGGGATCAGGATCAGCGCCCACGCCACAATCGGGTCCGTCGCTTGACCGACCAGCGTATAGATCGGCACGGCGACCAGCGCGACGCCAGTGCCCGCGATCAGCAGCAATGGCTTGCGTCCGAACCGGTCGGCGAGCATTCCGGCTATCGGTTGCAGGCAAAACGACCATAATAAAACGCCCGCGATGATGAGCGTCGCGGTCTGTTTTTCAAAGCCTGCCGTGTTGATGAGATATTTGAGCATGTACGTGGTAAACGCATAAGAGGCGAGGCCGCCGCCGCCCGACATCACCGCGACCAATATGCACGAACGTTTATGGTCGCGCCACAGCATCCGCAGCGATGAGTGCTCGCGTTTTTGGTCGATGTTCGTGAACGATTTGGTCTCCGTCATGGTCCGCCGCAGCAGGTATACGCACAGCGCGAGTATCGCTCCGATGACGAACGGGATCCTCCAGCCCCAATCGCCCAACTGTGCTTCGGTCAAAATTGCTTGCAAAAGCAAAGCAACGAGTATGGCGAGCAATTGCCCTCCGCTTAGCGTCGCGTATTGGAAACTCGACCAGAATCCGCGTCGCGCGGCTGGGGCCATCTCGGACAAGTAGGTCGCGCTCGACCCGTATTCGCCTCCGACCGACAATCCCTGCACCATGCGTGCCACCACGAGTATGGCGGGAGCCAGTACGCCCGCCTGGGCGTAAGTAGGCGCGCAGGCAATGGCGAGCGAGCCGCCCGCCATCAGTAATACTGATAAGGTCAGTCCCGCTTTTCGCCCATGCTTGTCACCGTAAATGCCCATCACCCAAGCGCCGATAGGACGCATCAGGAAACCAGCGGCAAAAATTGCGGCAGTATTGAGCAATTGTGCAGTGAGGTCGCCTTCGGGGAAAAACAAAGGTGCGAAATATATGCTGAACGTCGCGTAGGCGAACCAGTCATACCATTCGACCAGATTACCGGCAGATCCGCCGATAATCGACTTGAGCCGTTGCCTTGTGATGCCGAAGCTGGTTGCGCCCATGTTCTCCATCCCCCATTTTGTCATTGCCGCGAAAGCGGGAATCCATGGCTTGACTGCTTGGCCAAAACCGACATGTCAGACCATGGACCCCCGATCAAGTCGGGGGTGACATTGTGGACGGCTGTTAGGCAAGACCGATCAGCGACATTTGCCCGCCATAACCAGGTTCATTCCGGTGGAAGCTGCGCCGGTAACTGAAAAAACGATCAGACTGGCTGTAGGTATCCTCGCCCAGGCATTCCACCGATTTTATCCCTGCCGCCGCAAGCCTTGCCGCTACATAGCCTTCGATATCGAACTGATAATGCCCCGGCTTGCCATCGGCGAAGAAACGTTCATTGGCGGGATCGGCGTTGGCGAAGCGTTCAAAGAACCCCGCATCGACCTCATAACTTTTCTGCGCGATGCACGGGCCGATGGCGCAATTAATCCGGTCGCGGCTTGCTCCCAAGGCCTCCATTGCCGATATCGTACTTTCATTGATTCCGGTAAACGCACCCTTCCAGCCCGAATGAGCCGCGCCGACGATGCCTGCGTGGGCGTCGGAAAACAGCACTGGCACACAATCGGCTGTCTGCACTGCCAACAAGATATTCGATCTGTCGGTTACCAGCGCATCGGCTTTGGGCGGATTATGCTGATCTATTGGGCCAGTTACGGTCAAGACATCGGGCGAATGGATTTGATACACCCGCGCAAGCTCCGCCCCCGGCATGACGGCTGCCACGGCCCGCCGCCGGTTCTCGATCACATTTTCCTGGGTATCATCCGAACCAAGGCTGCAATTCAGCCCGGCAAATATGCCGGTGGACACGCCTCCGACACGCCCGAGAAAGCCATGTGGGGTCGACCCAAGGGCGGAGCTTTGTATCACGTCGATATTATTCATTCCGCTCCCTTAGCGCCTTGGCATCCTTAGCGTGAGCCAATAAAATTTCACGCTAAGTCGCTAACGCGCTAAGAGTAACGCATGATGGGTCATATGCTGATTTTCGGAATGGGTTACACTGCCACGCGGTTGGCCGACACGCTGCGCGGCCAAGGATGGCTGGTTACCGGAACGAAGCGGATAAGCGGCGGCGATGCCGTTGCTTTCGATGATCGTCATGCTGTGCTCTTGGCGCTCGATTGCGCGACGCACATATTGTCGAGCGTGCCACCATTATCCGAAGGCGGCGATCCGGTGTTGCTTCAATATAGCGATGCCATCCTTTCAAGTCCGGCAAACTGGATCGGTTATCTGTCGTCAACTGGCGTTTACGGCGACACGCAAGGGGCATGGGTCGATGAAAGCGCGCCGGTCGGAAATGGACGCCGCACCGCGCGGGCGGACGCTGATCTTGAATGGCAGGCTATGCGCGACGTGCGTGTGTTTCGTTTGCCGGGCATATATGGCCCGGGCCGCTCCGCTCTCGACCGCGTCCGAGAGGGCAATACGCACCGGATCGATTTGCCCGATCAGGTTTTCAGCCGCATCCATGTCGACGACATCGTTTCTGCGGTTGTCGCGTCGTTTGATGGTCCTGCAGGCGTGTTCAACATCGCCGACGACCAGCCAACCTCGCAAAATGCCGTAATCGAACATGCCTGCGACCTTTTGGGTCACGAATGGCCACTTTTGCAATCGATTGATGAAGCAGGGCTTTCGCCGATGGCGCGCGGCTTTTATGCTGAAAATCGGCGTGTTTCTAACGCGAAAGCTAAAAGAATACTCACGTGGCAACCAACTTATTCTGACTATAAACAAGGGCTTGATGCGATTTCCGTAGCGGAAAGCAAAAGTAGCGATTGACGGATTCGGAACATCGGGCCTAGCCTTCGGGTTAAATCGGCAACAGACCGACGTTTATATGTTTCCGGGAGACAGAATTTGGCATCCATCGCCGCCGACCATATCGGTCACGTAAAATCCCCCTCGTTGTTGCTAGCGCTGACGGAATTGCCTCGCGCGTTGTTGGAGGCTGGTTCGCTTCCCTGGGCAGCGCCCTTGCTGTTGCAGGCGCCGAAAGGCGACGGACATCCGGTAATGCTTTTGCCCGGTTTCATGGCGGGCGAAACCTCGATGAAGCCACTTTACCGTTATCTCGAAAAGCTTGGCTATGACCCTTATCAATGGGATTTGGGTCGCAATCTGGGACAACGGGTCGTCGGCCCCGATGGCGAAAAGATGATTGCGCGGCTCGAAGAAATCTTCGCCAAGACCGGAAAGAAGGTCAGCCTGATTGGTTGGTCGCTCGGCGGTGCCTTCGCGCGTATGCTGTCGCGGCGTCGGCCCGATCTGGTACGGCAGATTATCTCGCTGGGGTCGCCGATTACCGGCAGTCCGAAATCGACAAACGCATGGCGGGCCTATCAATATATCAACGGTCAGAAAATCGACGATCCCAAGATCGCCGAGCAGATGGCCGAAGGGCATGAGGTGCCACCCGTGCCTTCCACGGCGATCTTCTCGAAGAATGACGGCATTGTCGCGTGGCAGAATTCGCGCGAGCCAAAGGCCAAGACCACCGACAATATCGAAGTACGCGGCAGCCACTGCGGTTTGGGTGCCAACCCCGCAGTCATGTGGGCGATTGCCGATCGGCTGGCATTGCCTGAAAATGGCTGGAAGCCGTTCGAGCGTAGCGGTGCCCGGTCGCTGGTCTACCCTTCGTCGGGCCACGGCAGCTAACTACAGCTCGTTACAAAATCACCGTAGCCCCGAGCCGTCAGCGCGTTAGCGCTGGCGAAAGTCGAAGGGCGCTTCTCCGCCAAGCGCAGTCCTAGCCGACAGGAGCCGTTCGACGGACGCAGTCGCTTCGCGACCGCTGCTCAGCGCTACGGTTTCTTGGTGGCGGCTTTTTTGGCCTTGGGTTTCTTGGCGGAGGGTACTTTCGCCTTGGTCGAAGCTTTGGCCGCAACTTTCGGTTCCGCTTTACCCTTCGCCACCGGCGCACTCATATCGGCCTTGAGCAGTTCCTCGAAAGCCTCCTGCAACGCTGCCGCATAGACCGCAGGATCAGGAACCATGTCGCGGTCGGCGGTGAAGGCAATCGCGATATCCGTGCCATAGCTATAGATGGCGTTAATCATCCCCACGCCGTCGAAAACCGGACCGGTGCCCATCATCCGCACCATCTTCGCGCCCGCAAAATAGATCGGCACGCGCGGGCCAGGGACGTTGGTTGCAACCACGTTGAACACCGGCGAGTGCAGGTTCGACACCCCTAGCCGGGTGTAAAGCCTCGCCGCCAACCCCGCCAGCGCGGCAGGCATGAACTGGCTGTAATCGGTTAGCGTGCGTGCACCTACCGCATTCGTCATCGCCTTTGAATTTTTGGTTTCTGTATGGATGAAGCGCAAACGTTCCGCCGGGTCGTTGATATGCGTGCCCAGCGGCACGACCATCGCCGACACCAGATTGCCCAGCGCGTCCTTTTCGCCTTCAGCGCGCACCGAAATCGGGGCCATGGCGGACAATGTCTGCTTGGGCAAATCGTCATGCTTAGCGAGGTATTTGCGGAGGCCACCGCCGATGATGGTCAGGATGACGTCGTTGACCGTCGCGCCCTTTAACCTGTCCTTGATAGCGCGAATATCCGCAAGCTGGAACACCGCACCGTCCCACACCCGGTGTGATGACACCTTGCCGTTAAGTTTGGTCTGCGGTGCCATCTTGGCATTTTTCAGGGACACGTCGCCCCCCGCAATTTCTTTGCCAAGACGGGCCACACCCGGGACAGTATTCGCCAGCGTTTTAGCAAAGCGCAAGGGCTGTTTAACCGAATTGAGCCATGTGCGGAACAGCATCTCGCCGAGCGCGGGATCAGACTCGGGCTTCCAGTCCGATTTGACGTTCGCCTCGACCGCCTTTGGCTCGATATCGTGCACAGCGGCGCTGAGTTCGACGCCGGACATTCCGTCGATCGCCGCATGATGGACCTTGGCCATCAACGCGAAGCTGCCGGGCGGAATCCCGGGGATATTATCCAGCCCCTCGATGATGTTGAATTCCCACAATGGCCTGCTCAAATCCATCGGCCGCGCCTGCAACCGGGCGACCTGGATGCACAGTTGCCGCCAGTCGCCAGGCTTTGGCAGTGCGAGGTGGCGTATATGATATTCGATGTCGAAATTGGCGTCCTCCACCCAATAAGGATGGTCAAGGTCGAACGGCACGCGCACCAGTTTCTGGCGAAAACTGCGTGCCTTGTCCAAGCGGCTTTCGACGTGGCGGAGGATGTCCTTGAAGCGAACGAAACCGCCGGGCGCGGTCGAGGGGTCGTAGATGCCGACCGACCCTATGTGCATGGGCGTTGTCGGTGTTTCTAGATAGACGAAACTCGCGTCCTGCCCGCTCAACTGCTCCATGGCTCTTTCCCTCCGCTATCTTTTTCGAGACTAACGCCCAACCGTTTGCTTGGCGAGTCTTAAGCTTTGCGTTGCCGCATCGCCACCAGAAGCCCGACCATCGCCAGAACCGCGCCGCCAAGCGCTAATGTCGACCAGCGATAGCCCTCGAATGCCGTCGACAGCAGCATGGCTATAATCGGCGTCAGCACGCCCGAATAAGCGGCTTTACCGGGGCCGATCGTTCGCACAAGAGTGAAGTAAAGCGGAAAGGTCAGCACCGAACCGATGATCGCCAGGTACAGCACGCCCGCCAGATATTCGGGCCGGGGATCGATTACGGGTGGCCCGGCGACGATGAACGCGAGCGACGCATTGAATACAGTGCCCCACAGCATCGACCATGACAATATGGTCACCGTGGGGAAGCGCGCGACTTTTGGCGCGACTTGCAGCACATTGGAAATCGACGCACTGACCACACCGCACAACGTCAGCGACAGCCCAAGCAACACCTCGTCACCGCCCACCGGTGCGGCTCGATATTCCTGCACCATCAGTAGCATTACTCCAGCCCCGGCAATCGCTGATCCGACCGTGAAGTTCGCGCCGATCGGGCGACCAAGCCAATATTTTGCCAGTACTGCGTTTGGCACGATCAACAGCGCGAAAATTACCGCAACCAGCCCCGATGTAATATGATGTTCTGCTGCATAGACAAAGTTGAAGTTCAGCGAAAATTGCAACAGCCCAAGCAATATCGTCCAGCGCATCATTTGCCGGTCGATCTTCAACGGCTGGCGCATGATCGCGGTCAGCGCAAACATGCAGATGCCAGCGACGGCAAAGCGGTAAACGACTGACCATACCGCCGGTACGGTGCCGAGCTGGTCACGGATAACGAACCAGGTCGAACCCCAGACAATAGACACGATCAAAAACGGCACCAGCACGCGTGGCGTCATTAACCCCGGTTCGGGGGCGGGTGAAAAATCGGCGCGGCTCATAACGCTGCAATCGCTTTGGCGAGCGGCGCTACATCGGCTTCGGTATGGTGCCAGCTCGTCACAAGCCTCGCCGCTCCGTCACCCCAATCATAAAAATCAAAGCCCTGGGCGCGAAGCAACGCCGCCTCCTCTGCCGATAGCCAGATAAAAATTTCGTTCGCCTGCACCCGATGAAGCAATCGTTCAGGCGCCGCGCCAGCAATGATCTGCGCCGCTGCGTTGGCTGCGCGGGCATTGCAAAGCCACAGATCGTCTTTGAGCATTGCCAGCAGCTGCGCTGCAAGAAACCGGCCCTTCGATTGCAAATGGCCAGCACGTTTGCGCCGGTAACGTGCAACATCGGCATGCGCGGGGTCGAAATATACCAAAGCCTCAGCGCCCATTCCGCCATTTTTGACAAAGCCAAAACTGAGCACATCGACGCCAGCCCGAACGGTGACATCGGCAGGGTGGCAGCCCAGCGATGCAATGGCATTGGCAAACCGTGCGCCGTCCATGTGGAAACCCAACCGTCGTTCCTTGCATACAGCGCCAAGTGCCGCCACTTCGACAGGCGAATACACCAGTCCATATTCGGTCGCGTTGGTAATCGAGAGGGCAGCGGGCTGAACCTGATGCACATCGTTACGAACACCGCCAAGCAACGCCGATACCGTCGCCGGCACGATTTTGGCACCGTCGCCTTCCGCCAGCATCAGTTTGGCACCGCCTGTGTAGAATCCCGGCGCACCGCATTCGTCAACCTCGATATGGGCCTCGCGGTGGCAGATAATGCCCTGATGAGGCTGGCATAGCGACGTCAGCGCGAGGCAGTTGGCTGCCGTTCCGGTCGCGACCCACAGCGCTGCTACTTCGCACCCGAATAGTTCGGAGAACTCTGCATCGAGCTGTGCACTCCAGCGATCACCATCATAAGCCGTGTCTACTTGGTTTGCATCGGCGATCGCTCCCATCACTTTGGGGTGGACTGGAGCGGCATTGTCGGAGAAGAAACGCATGGGCGTCGCATGCGGCGAAAACCGGCTTCGCGTCAAGCCACAAGCTGACGTTTGAATACAGCATCTTGCGGTGGCAGTTTTGTGTGTTAGCTACACCTTATGGGCAGTTTTCCGTTTAGCGCGATAGTCGGTCAGAATGAGATGAAGCAGGCGTTGCTGATTGCGGCGGTCGATGCGCGTATCGGCGGGGTGATGATTTTCGGCGACCGGGGCACTGGCAAGTCCACCGCGGCGCGCGCATTAGCGGCGACTCTGCCGTTGATCTCGGTGGTTGAGGGCTGCCGCTTCAACAGCGCGCCTGACGCGATTGCCG
>JANOPT010000187.1:0-2032 GCA_031421975.1 Sphingomonadales bacterium
AAGCTTTGCCGAATGCGTCGCCTCGTTTGCGGAACATGGCCACAGCCGCCTGCCCGTCTACCGCGACAGCCTCGACAGCGTCACCGGCATGATCCACATCAAGGATGTCTTCGCGGTGCTCGCCGAGGGTCAGGAAACCCCCGACAGCCTCGAAGCCTTCATCCGCCAGCCGCGTTTTGTCCCGCAGAATATGAGCGTTCTTGCCCTGCTCGGCGAAATGCGCCGCACGCGGACGCATCTGGCCATCGTGCTCGACGAATATTCGGGCACCGAGGGGTTGGTGACTATCGAAGATCTGGTCGAGGAAATCGTCGGCGAAATCGAGGACGAGCATGATGACGAGCCCGAATTGCTGTTCATGCAAATGGCCCCCGATATGTGGGAAGCCGACGCGCGCGCCGAACTGGACGATTTGGCCGAAACCATCGACCCGAAACTGGCGCTGATTGATGAAGATGTTGATACGCTGGGCGGGCTGGCGTTCGTGATTGCCGGACAGGTGCCGAATGTCGGCCAGATGCTGCTGCACGAGCAAAGCGGTTGGCGGCTGGAGATACTTGAAGCGGATGAAAAGCGGGTGACGCGGATCAGGCTGTTTGCTCCGGCGCCTGACCCTGAAGAAGACGGGGAGTGAGAGCTCGAAGTTGAGTGGCTGTTTACGACAACATTGCGGACTTTCGCGTGTCATGTGATGATGGTCTGGTGCGAAGGTTGGCAACTGCCATTCTATTCCTTTTATTGTTGGGATGCAACGAACAGATTGATGAATCTTATTCAACCTATTCGGAGGCAAAGCGCGCTGGAGCAGTTGAAAGAGGGTGGATTCCGTCGTTCGTGCCTGCAAGCGCTCGCGATCTGGAAGATTCGCATAATCTCGATACGTCCCGTCAAACCGTTCGCTTCACAATACCACCCTCAGCGGTCGCTGATATGGTCTCAGGTCTTGGCGCTGTTTCGGCTGAAAACAAAACGGCTGCATCTGAGCTAATCGATCATTATGCCTTAGCTGCTGCATCCAAAGTCTATGTTGTCTGTTCGGAGCGTCCGAACGGGGCACTCGTAGTAGATGCAGAGAATGGCCGCGTTGTATTTTCAACAACTATTGATTGGGTCGACGATGACTGCCGATGAGGCTGAATGATTAGCTTGATCCTTATCGGCAAACCACGACATACTTGCCGGTCGGAATTCTTAAGACACTGAACTATTTACCCCGCCAGTTTAGTCGCCCTTCTCCGCCAGCTTTCGGCGAGCGTTTCGAGCGTTGCGAGCGCCTGCAACTCCGCCTTCGCGCCCTCGGCGCGATGGCCACCGCCGATGAGCAGTTTGAATACCCTCTCGACCGTCCAATCGTGGTCAGCCTGCCCGACTTGCTCGATGCGATCCCCCGGCGCGACTTCGCCTTCCTCGATCACCCGAAAGTACCCGCCACAACGTCCGGTCTTGATCACCGCTCCGGTCAGGCCATGCACACCGAAATGATGGTCGATTTTCCAGCAAGGTTGCCGCCCCTGCGCGACCTCGACCAGCGCCGTGCCGATGCGGAAGCGGTCGCCAATTCGCACCTTGTCCTCAGTCAGACCCGACGCGCTGATGTTCTCGCCAAAGGCACCTGCGGCATCGAGCAGCGGGTGCGCGAAGCCTTCGCCCGCAAAATGCGCGATCCATTTGGGGTAATGCTCCGCCGGATAGAAATGCACGGCCTTGTCCACCCCGCCATGGACGGTCGGATCGGCGACCTGATCGCCCTCAAAGCCCAGTTTGCTCAGCATGACAGGCCGGTCTACCACCTCACGCGCCATAGCGCTCATTTCGCCGTCGGCGCGGAATGGCTTGGGGCCGCCGATCAACAGCGTGTCGATTTGGGTTAGGATCATTCCGCCTCTTTAACCCGCAAGATTTGCCATTCCCATTGGCATTTTGCCCCGCCGCCGATAAAAGCCCCACGATGCAAACCAGCGATCTTCGCATTGCGCTATTCAGCGGCAATTATAATTATGTGCGCGACGGCGCAAATCAGGCGCTCAACCGG
>JANOPT010000188.1:0-11884 GCA_031421975.1 Sphingomonadales bacterium
GGCCGTATTTCAAGCTTCGGGCTTATGGAAATGAGCCGTCAGCGTTTACGCACTGGCGTGCTTGAGGCATCAACTCGGGAATGTCCGCATTGCGAAGGCACCGGCCTCGTCCGCACCGCATCATCGTCAGCCTTGTCTGCGCTTCGCCTGATTGAAGAAGAAGCCGCGAAAGGCAATGGCAGCCAGATCGTGCTTCAAGCGAGCCAGGAAGCAACGATTTATTGCCTGAACAACAAGCGTACCGAACTTGCGGATATCGAAGACCGCTATCATGTTCGCGTTCTGATCGTACCCAATGGGGAAACCGAAGGCGCAAAGCTTGCCGTGTCAAGCTCGGGCCCTCGGCCAGAGGCGCCGGTCGCGCTGCCGCCGATTATCGATCTGGAGGACGATGATATTGAGGACGACGTCGATGATTTTGACGTTGAGGACGAGGATGAGGCCGAGGCTTCTGAACCCGTACGTTCGCGCGAAAGCCGTCCACGCGAGGAACGTCCACGCGAAGACGGCGAAAGCGCCGAGGGCCGCAAACGCAAACGCCGCCGTGGCCGCCGTGGAGGCAAGGGCCGCGAACGTGATGGTCGTCCGGAGAATGGCGAAGACGCTGTCGATAACACGGGCGAAGACGCTGGTGACGACGGTGCTGCGCTTCAGGCTGAAACCGTCGAAGCGGTCGATCAGGAACAAGCAACCGAGTCAGCGTCCGATAGCAAACCGAAAGCGCGCCGTGGTCGGCGCGGTGGTCGTGGACGGGATCGGAACGATGCTAATGCCGGCATTGAAACGGTAGCGGCACCAGCCGAGGTCGAACCAGCGGTTGTTGAGGAAACTGCCGAAAAGCCGAAGCGGCGCAGCCGGGCGAAAGTGAAGCCTGATGCGGAAACGGCCGAAGCCACTGCGCCAGTAGAGCCTATGGCCGAAAGTGCAGCGGAACCTGCCAAACCTGCGCCAAAGTCGCGCAGCCGGGCAAAGCCAAAAGCCGACGCACCGATCGCAGAGGCGGCTGCAGACACGGAAGTCGATGCCCCCAAGCCGAAAGCACCACGGAAAAAGGCAGCAGCAAAAACTGCGAGTACACAGGCAGTTGCGGAAAATGCGGAAAATAGCGACGAGCCACCGCGTTCCGGTTGGTGGCAACGTACCTTCGGGTAACGACGACAGCTAATAGAAAGGCCCGCCGCTCCATGGAACGGCGGGCTTTTTCTTTGCCACTTTTCTTCATTGCGCGTTCAGGCGGATGGGGCCATTCAAAGGCTATGGCCGTTATCTCTCTTCGCCGCCTGCGTGCGGCGCTCGTCATCATTCTCGCGTCTGTCGTTGCTGCCCAGCCCGCAATGGCACAATCCATATTGCGCGATGCCGAAACAGAAGCCTTCTTTGACGAGATTTCTGCACCTTTAATTATTGCAGCGGGGCTCGATCCGAACAACGTCGACATTGTTCTGATTAACGACAAATCGATCAATGCTTTTGTCGCTGGTGGTCAGGCGGTATATTTGCACAGCGGCCTGATCGATGCGGCAACCAGCGCAAACGAAGTGCAGGGCGTCATCGCGCATGAACTTGGCCACGTCGCCGGTGGCCACGCTGTGCGCTATAACGAAGGCGTATCGGTAGCCAGCGGCATCAGCATCGCCAGCCTGATCCTGGCCGCAGCGGCCATTGCCGCCGGAGCGGGCGAAGCGGGCATGGGCATCCTGTCAGCAGGGCAGCAGGCCGCACTTGGCAAGTTTCTGGCATATAGCCGCGGACAGGAAGGTACTGCCGACGCATCTGGCGCGCAGTATCTGTCCAAAGCCGGAATTACCGGCAAAGGCTCAATCGCCTTTTTCAAGAAATTACAAAATTTCGAGTTCCGTTTGGGCATTCCCCAGGAGGACAGCTATGGTCGTACCCATCCGCTTTCCGGCGAACGGATCGCGGTGTTGGAAGATACCTACAAGGTCGATCCCGCCTGGCAACGGCCCCCCGACCCAAAATGGGAGGCCGATTTCAAACGCATCAAGGCCAAGCTGACCGGCTATCTCGCTGATCCTGCGACCACAATGCGGGATTATCCCGAAAACGACAAAAGCGTTCCCGCCCGCTATGCCCGCGCTTATGCCTGGCATAAATCCGCTTATCCGCAAAAGGCGCTCGATGAATCATCTTCACTGGTCGCCCAAGCGCCCGACGACCCCTATTTCCTTGAGCTTCACGGTCAGATTTTGCTCGAATCCGGGCGGCCTGCCGATGCTGTCGTTCCACTTCGCAAAGCCGTGGACCTGACCGGAAACCAGCCACTGATCGCTGCAATTTTCGGGCATGCGCTGATCGCGACCGAAGACAAGGCCAACCTTGACGAGGCAGCGCAGGTTTTGAAAGCTGCGGTCACCAAGGACAACGAAAATCCTTTCGCATGGTATCAATTGGGTGTTGTTTATGAACAAAAGGGCGACACCGCACGTGCCGCGCTCGCCAGCGCGGAACGATATCTGATGGAGGGTGCGCCGCAGTTCGCGTTACCGAATTCCCAAACCGCCATGGCGGGATTGCCGGAATATTCGCCGGACTGGATCCGCGCCCAGGATATCAGCATGGTGGCTGAGGCGAAATTGATGCAGTCGAAGAAAAAACGGCGTCGATAGGCGTCGGTTTGAATATACTAGCCAGTGCCGGTAAGCGCAGCTAATCGCCAGACATGACTGATCAGAGCAACAACAACCGCATCCCCCTTCTCGTCGCATTGACCGGCGCCCTGCTATTGCTGGCGTTCGGCGGCTATTTCTATTGGAACAACCGCGGCGCTGTGGAACAGGGATCGTCCGAACAGAAAGCGGAACTTGCATCGGGGATGGCCGATGACGCTGTGGCGGCGGCCGGAATGTCAGGCAAGGACCGCCGGGCGACCGAAGCCGTGGTGCGTGCCTATATTCTGGAGCATCCCGAAATCATCACCGAAGCGGTCGAAATATTGCAAAAACGCGATGTGGCGCAGCGATTGAAGGCGGCTGGCGATCGTATTGCGACAGCCTTTCCCGGCGCGGAGAGCGGCAACCCGAATGGCGATATACTGATTGTCGAATTCACCGACTATAATTGCGGTTACTGCCGTGCAAGCGTCGCCGACGTCCAGCGCCTTTTGGCAGGCGACCGAAACATTCGCCTGATCTATCGCGAGCTGCCGATCCTGAGCCAAACCAGCAGAGATGCTGCTTTATGGGCGCTGGCTGCCGCCAATCAGGGCAAGCACAAGGCGTTTCACGACGCCATGTTCGCAGGCGGTCGGCCTGACGCTCAAACCATCCGGATCGCGGCAAATAAAGCAGGAATGAATCTTGCCGCAGCCGAAAAATTTGCGGGTTCGGCAGAAGCTGCCGCTGAAATCGAGAGCAATCTGGCGATCATGCAACAGGTAGGCTTCACCGGAACGCCAACCTTCATTATCGGCGATCAGATACTTGAAGGCGCGCTTGGCCATGATGCATTGAAAGCGGCGGTCGAAAAAGCACGGGCCAACGGTTGAGCTGTCTCTATTAGGTATCGGGCCGTGGCGGCGGAATGAAATTCAGTCGCGGACGCCTCTGGCTGGCCAAAAATCTCCATTCCGTTGTGATCCAAATGCCGGCGCTTGGGAAGCGCCTCAACGTGCACGTATCGGAATTATGTGGCGCCGCGAACAGCTACGTTACCGCCGTCACGCTTTTTTGCCCTGCGCTATCACATACCATTCAACCGACCCCTTGCGGCTTGCGGGTGGCTTGGCATGCTTTACCGTCGTGAAATTGCTTTTCAGAATAGCCAGCATGGCTGGATCGGTGCCACCTGCAAACACCTTGGCAACAAAATCGCCTCCCGGCTTAAGCACCTGAACGGCGAAATCGACCGCCGCTTCGACCAACCCCATTGTCCGCAAATGGTCGGTCTGCTTATGCCCGACCGTATTTGCCGCCATGTCGGAGAGGATCAGGTCCGGAGCATCCCCCAGTTCAGCGATCAGCCGGTCAGGCGCGCTGTCATGCATGAAATCCATCTCAAGCAAAATAACCCCTTCGATCGCATCGACCGGTAACAAATCGATGCCGACAATCGCCGCCTTGGGCGCTTGCCGCCGCACCACCTGCGCCCATCCGCCCGGCGCTACGCCCAGATCGACAATGGTTCGCTTGCCGCGCAACAGCTGAAACTTTTCATCGAGCTCAACAAGCTTATAGGCAGCGCGGCTGCGGTAGCCTTCGCCATGCGCCTTTTTGACATAAGGATCGTTCAACTGCCGCTCAAGCCACCGCGTCGATCCTGCCGTTCGCCGTTTTGCCGTTTTCACCTTCTGCTTTCCCGCAAGGGTTCGCCCGGAATCTTTCCCGCCAAAAAGATTGTCCGCCATCGTCAGCTCCTCCGTCCGCGGCGCTTGGCATCGCTGGCCATCAGTGCGCGCAATATGCCCTCGCGAATACCGCGATCGGCGACGCCAAGCCGTTCTCCCGGCCAGATATCGAAAATCGATTCAAGGATCGCACAACCGGCGACGACGAGGTCAGCCCGCTCGGTCCCGATTGTCGGAAATTCGGCACGGCCCTTGATTGATCGGCGGGCGAGTTCCTGACTGATGTCGCGCATGGCAGCGGTCGGCAAATGAAGCCCGTCGACCGCACGCCGGTCATAGCTGGTCAGCTTCAGATAGACGCTGGCGAGTGTGGTAACCGTTCCCGACGTGCCGAGCAACCGGTGGTCGCCGCCGTCTTGAGGCAGTCGCGCGGCGAATTCCGAAAAACTGGCATCCACCTTGTCCCGCATCATGCGGTATGTGGCAACCAGCGCCTCTTCGCCATCATCGCCCTGCCGCTCGCTCTCGGTAAGCGACACTACGCCCCAGGGGACGCTCACCCAGTCGAGGATTTCGGGAATTACATTGTCGGTCGATACGAGCACAAGCTCGGTCGAACCGCCGCCGATGTCGAAAATCAGCGCGGGGCCATTGCCCGGTTCCAGCAGCGCATGGCACCCCATGACGGCGAGCCGCGCTTCTTCCTTCGGACTGATGATATCGAGATGGATACCCGTTTCGCGTTTAACCCGTTCGATGAATTCGACGCCGTTAAGTGCTTGCCGGCACGCCTCTGTCGCGACCGACCGCGCCAGCACAACGTTACGCTTTTTCAGTTTTTCGGCACAGACAGACAATGCCTCGACCGCGCGGTCCATCGCCTCATCACTCATCCGTCCGGTGGTGGTCAGCCCTTCGCCTAACCGAACCACCCGCGAAAACGCATCGACAACGGTAAAGTCATCGCCGCCCGCCTTGGCGATCAACAAACGGCAATTGTTGGTGCCCAGATCAAGCGCGGCATAGGCAGTTCGTTCGAACCAGTTGCGCCGAAAATCGGTACTCTCTGATGGTTTAGCGCCGTTATCGGCTTTCGGCAGACTGTCGGGTGTTGGTGATTTCAAGCCACCGGTATAGGCCGGACGCTTCGCGCCATTGGCCGAAGCGGGCTGCCCGTTTGCCGCCATAGGTGCCGCTTTTTTGCGACGGGGCGACTTCTTGTTTTTGCGCCCGCGACCCTTTTGCGGCGATGGTGCGATATGGTCGCCCATGGCCGTAGCTCTCTTTTATATTCTATCCGGATCGGATAACCCGCCGGTACCTGACATCAGTGATACGCCGCACGGGTTAAAATATCAAGATTTTTGCACACGCAGCGCGAACGCGGTATTCTGCCGCTTGACCACGCACATGCAGCCGCATATACGCCCGGCCTCTGTTCCCCGGTCGTCTAACGGTAAGACTACGGACTCTGACTCCGTCTATTGAGGTTCGAATCCTTACCGGGGAACCATTTCCACATTTTGGCCAAAATCAGGTCCGTGCAATTAATGGTAATCGTTATTGCTGGATTGAATTTTCGGACGGATACCGTCGCCTGCCGCCGCGTACGATAGGCATTTGGTCGGAGTTGCAGACAGGCAACGCTAGAACGTCTTCCCTGCCCGGTCCGGACTTCTTGCCCGGCCATCGGCGCCCTCCAAGGCATTCAGAAAAGCGCGCAGCGGACGTGTTGTGCTGAACCTTGGGTTCGGCAAACACCTGCTGCGGCATCACGAAAAGCATTGTGGCATCCAGCAACACCCACAGATTTTGTTCGTTCGTCGGTTCATTCCCCTCGCACGACCTTGCGTGAACGCACTTTCCCGGCGAGGTCCTCGGGATAAAAGTACACCGGCCGCAAATTACCATCTGCATAACGCTGTGCTTGATCGTTGAAGTGCGGCGAGGCGGGGTCGCCGTTCAGGCCGCCTGCGGTTACCGCGCGGGCGCGGACGCGGGGTCCGAATTCGACCACGGCGACAAAGCTGTTGCCGCGGGTGCCGTAGTAGCGCTTGGTTCCGGGCCAGCGCTGCGCGGCGAAGGCCGGGAGCGAACCCCACCAGGCCGAGGCGAACGGCACCGGGGTGCTGGGTTTGCTGTCGTCGAAGCGCTGGATAATCGCACCGTCATTTCGCTGGAAGCGGTTGATTTCGCCCCATGGGACTTGCCATGTTCCGAAATCAGCCTTGAGCCGGGCCAATGCATCGTCGAGCGCTTCACGCTTTTGTGCATCGCTGGCCTGCTCAGCCATCCAGCGCGGGACCGGGATTTGCTGCGCCGCCGCAGCCTCGGCCCCCTTGGCCCATAACGCATCGGCCCAGAATACCGCGAGGCTGGTTTCCGTCGAGCTTAGGCTGGCACGGTGGTCCCACTTGGCGAGCAGCGCGATGGCTGCGGCCTTGTCTGGATCAGCGCGTGCCGGATCAGGGGCCTTGGCGTGCGCTGCGATCAGGCCGGGGAGCTGCTCGGCGAACAGCGGTAGCCACGGATCATAAGCAGCGGCGATCAGGCCATCGAGTGTGAATTTCGGCTGCGCGGCTAGCACCTTGAGCGCGTGCGGCGTACGCGGCGTGCGGCCGAGCTTGTCAAAATAGCGCGCGAAGGCGTCTTGCTTCGGGCTGTCCGCACCCGCTGCCCACCATGGCCCGTCATTGACGTTGAATGCCCAGCCGTTCGCCGGATTAACCACTTGCGGCATTTCGGACAGCGGATGGAAGCCCTGCCAATCGGTGCGCGGATCGCTGCCGTCGACCGGGCGGGTGTAGTCGAAGGCGTTGTCGCGCCGGGGCATGAACTGGGGCAGAAATAGCGCGGCCTCCCCTTTGTTGCTGGCGAACAGCGTATTATTGGTCGAGTTTGCGGCGAGCGCGGCCACTTTACGGAAACCCGCGATGTCGCGGACTTTGGTCCGCAAGAAACTCTGCTGCAGCGCAGCCAGAGGCTTGTTCATCAGCGATGTCGCAATCCATTTCTCGCCGTCGGCACGGACAATCGGGCCGTGGTGCGTGGCGTAAGTGGTGATCGTGCGGGTCCCCATCGAACCATCAGGCTTTCGGTAGTCGAGGGTGATCGGGCGTACCATCACCGGGCGATCCTGTTTGCCGTACCGGTAGAAAGGTCTGTCGGCAGCAACAACGACCGTCTCGGCAAATTCGTCGATATTGTCGACTGTGCTGGTTGTGTGCATCCACCCGGCGTGCTGGTTAAAGCCCTGATAGATGAAGAACTGCCCCCAGGTCGCCGCGCCGTAGGCGTTAAGGCCCTCGCCACTGGTGACCTGCTGTTCTTCGCGAAAGAAAAAGCTGGTGTGTGGGTTGATGAGCAGCAGTGGGTGCCCGCTGGCGCTGTGCGAAGGGGCAATGACGAACCCGTTTGAGCCTTGCGGTTCCTGCGGTGTCAAGCCGCGCTCATCGGCGGTCATGGCAATCGTCCGCTGCTCATAAAATGCCTGCAACTGGCTCAATGAGACGTTCTCGATATCGCCACCGATGCTGCCTTCGGAAAAGCTCAACGCCATCCACGGTTCGAACCGGGCCAGCACCTTCGGCTTTACTTGCCGATGGTCGGTCAAATACTGGTTGAGGCCCGCAGCCCAGGCCTGCATCAGCTTTCGCAACCAAGGCGGGCTTTTGGCATATTGAGCCTTCAGTTCATTCGGATCTATCCACAACCGCTGGCGCAAGTCCTGCCACAGCGCCTTCTCGCCTTCCGCCTCGGCCAGGCGGCCAAGGCTGGTGAGATAGTTCATCTCGATGCGGTTGAAGTCGTCCTCGGCCTGGGCATAGATCATGCCGAACACTGCGTCGGCGTCGGTCTTACCGGAGACATGCGAAATGCCCCAATCGTCGCGGACGATTTCAGCGCGATAGGGGGCCGCCTGAGCTGCCGTACCCAGAAGCAACGAAATGGCGCAGAAAGTTGCAAAGCGGCGCACCGTCAGTTCTCCCCTAAAATCGACCCGCGCCGACCCTAGCGCCGGGTCAGTTCGTGCGCCAGTGGCGATCATATGCCTGTATCCATCGGCACGATACCCCACCGGCAGCGGCTAGGCCTTTGTTTGTTCATGACCTCATCCTCCGACTCAGCGCCCCACCTTTGCGGCAAAGGCGAAAGCGGCGGTGACAAAGGCACATACTGCCATCGCGACAAACATGGCGGGGATGCCGCCAAGGCTTTCGATCCAGCCCAATGAGGCCGAGGCTATTGCTCGCCCAAGGTTGAGGATTGCCATGAAGACAGCGAATTGCGTTGCGGCGACTGCCGGCGTGCACAGACGCATTGCCAGGGAGCCCCCAGTGACACTTCTGAGAAAAGTGAGGGCCGTGAAAACGAAAATTGCACCGACAAAGACGGCAGAGTTTGTCCAAAAGCTCTGCAGCGCCACCATCGTTGCAGCACAGGCAGAGGTTATGAGCGCACACCAGATAAACAGGCGTCGCGCCCCCCAGTGGCTGGCGGCTGCCCCGAATAGAACTACACACACAAGTCCGGCAACCAGGTTGGCCTGTCCAGCCCAAAGGCTATAGGTCGCCTTTTCCCAGCCAAGGATGTCGGTGGCAAAGAGCGGTGCCAGTCCCAGAAATATGCCCCACGCCGCTGAGGCCGCCAGAAAGGCCGGAATAAGGATAAGCGTCTGCCGAGTGAACATCGCCGCACAAAGATTACGGATGATCGGCCAAAACGCGCCCAGATGGAGATCGAGGTTGCGCTGCGACGCCGCGCCTTTTGTCCACGGTAAAAGGCGTTCATCTGGCCGCTCGCGCACGATCAGCACGAGCATCAAGATAGCAGCGATAATCGTGGCAAGAGTCAGTGCTGCTGCTGGCAGTCCGTGGTAGGCGATCAGATACCCGCTGGCGGCAGCTCCGGCAGCGGTGCCGATTGCCTGACCGCCGAACATGTAGCCGTTCACGCGCTCGATTTCGTCGGCTGGCAATATATCCACCGCCAGCCCGTCGACCGCGACATCCTGAAATGCAGAAGCCAGACCCATCGCAAAGGCAAGTGCGGCAATCAGTCCGATCTGCTGCACGCCAGGGTTGGCGATCGCCATCACCACTAGTGCGGCAACCAGGTCAAATTGACCGACGATGATCCACGGCCGCCTACGCCCCATTGCCAAAAAGGCGTAGCGATCCATGATAAAACCATAAGGCAGCTTGAATGTCCAAGGCAGCACTATCATCGCCAGCACGCCGCCGATTGCGGCGGCCGACGCCCCGTTCTGGGCGAGCCAGGCAGGCAAGCCATAATCGATCAGCCCGAAGGGGAGGCCCTGCGCGACATAGAGCAGGAAAAGCGTTAAAAACCGCAGATTGCGATGCTCGCTGAGCGCGAAGGAGGTCGGCGCTGAAGCTGCCGATGCTATCGTGACCATCAGCCAGCATCCATAAGGACGATGTCCCAGCGATAGGTATCGGGCGTCTCCGGCAGTGCGAGCGACGTCGCTGCACGCTCGCCCAGCATCTTGTAGAGCCCGTCGCTGGCGTTCTTTTCAGCATCTTCGGGAAAATACATTTGCGACATCAGCCGGTGGGCACGGCCGGTGACATCGAAATGGATATGCCGCGTGCGCCGTCCGTAGAGGTTGGGCCTGACCGTCTTGATGCGCCATTCACCAGACGGGCCAGTAACGAGCCGCGCCACGCCCTGAAAGTTCGGGTCAAGCGCACCTGCACTTGTGTCATTGCTGTGGGCGTAGCGGCCGTTGGCATTGGCCTGCCACAGTTCGATCTTCGCGCCGCGCAGCGGATTGCCCAGCCGGTCAAGCACGCGCCCGCTGACTTCGATTACGTCCCCCATCGCGCGGCCGGGGCGGCCCTTAAGCAGAGTCAGATCAAAATCATCCTCGCCTGCATAGCCCGTTGGATAGAATGGCCCCATCGGCGATTCCGCTGTGACAATCGGTGCCGCTGCCGCTCCGCTGGCGGCAAGCGCGCCGAGCGTGATGACGGAGCCGGCAAAGGCACGGCGCGAAAGCTGTTTCATAGTGTCAGTCATAGAAAAATCTTTCGTCGATGATGCGTCCGTCGCGGACGGTGAAAATGGCGATTTCGGTGAAGGGCTGCGTGTTGCCGCTTGCCGGGTCGGTGATCAGCATGTCGAGAAACAGCGCGAACTGGTCACCGGTTACGAAAGGTCCGTCGATGCCCAGATCATCGATACGGCCCGTGCCGAACCGGAACCGCGCCTTGTCGCGCGCCGCGTCGATGCCCGATACAAGCGCCGGGATGTCATTAGGCAGATCCGCAGGCTCGACGCTGGTCACGCCTTCAGCCCAATAGCGCTCACCCGCCGCCTCGAACTGGCCGAGCCGCAACATGGCGGTATAATCGCGCGCAACATCGTCAATGGCAGCCATCATAGCCTCCACAAGGCTTGAAGAACAGGTTTGGCGGGCGCGATGCTGGGGAGCTTGCGGCCCGCCATGATCCTGAAATGGGTCGCTTATTTCAGAATCAATTCCTGATATTCGGTTGAGCCCATAAGCTCGCGCATTTTGCCGCGCTCGCCGTTGGCGGTTGCTTGCTTGCGCTCATCCATCGCCATCATCGCGTTGATCTTTTTGCTAAAGGCCTCCTGCTGTGCATTTGTGTAATAGTCCTTATATTCAACGATCAGCACCAGATCGGGCTCGCCCTGACGGGCGTTGTTAACGGCCAGAACATGGTAATCCAGCACGATGCCTTCAGCCTTGGCCATCTCCTGATTTTTCTTCCAAGTGGTCGCTAGATAATCCATGTAATTCTGAAACTGGCCAGGCAAAACGTCGATGCGGCTGGCTTCCCAGACCGATCCAGATTTGTAGCTCACTTCCTGCGCCATTACCGGCGTCGCTAACGTCGCAACGATCATTGCCGCTCCAACGAACAGTGTTTTCATCATTTTCATCATCTTCACTCCTCTTAACTACCCCTCCGAGTTGAAGGGGCTTCCCTAAAAATTCTAAGCTGTGGCAGGCCGCAGCGTGCGGCCACGGATTTGCTGGCGCAGCAGCAGGATCAGCGCGGCGTTCGCGACCATCATCAACGTGATGCCGATCAGCCCTGCGTCAAAATTGCCGGTCGCGTCCTTGGCTGCGCCCCAAGCGAAGGGCGTCACGAACGCGCCAATCTGCGACAGGGTATTGATCGCCGCCGCACCGATAGCGAGCTCGCGGACGTGCAGCGCCTCTGCCCACGCCGATGAAATCAGCATCGAAACGGCGAAGGCTACGGTCGAAAAGGCGAGATAGGCGATGCCGACAATCAGCGGCGATGGCGCGAGCCAGATTGTGAAAAGGGACGCAGCCATCACCGCCGCGCACCAAAAGCCCAGGATGAAACGGTCGCCGTTGCGGTCGGCGAGGTTGCCGAGATAGAGCGTCGCTGCCGTGCCAATCACTCCGCCCACGCTGACCAGATAGCCGACATTGGTCACATCAAGTCCGGTAGCCTCGGCCAATATCATCGGGGCCGACAGGGTGAACGTGATGAACGCACCGATGCAGGTAATCCCGATCGCCCCGAACATCAGCACGCGGGGGTTGCGAAAGGCAGC
>JANOPT010000189.1:0-2896 GCA_031421975.1 Sphingomonadales bacterium
GAAGGCGCGTTTCGGCCGGATCATAACGATCACCAGCGTCGTCGGCACGACTGGCAACCCCGGCCAGGCCAATTACGCGGCGTCCAAAGGCGGCCTGACCGCCATGTCCAAGGCCATCGCGCAGGAAATCGCCAGCCGCAATGTCACCGTCAACTGCGTGGCGCCCGGCTTTATCGCCACCGCGATGACAGAAACGTTGCCCGACGCGCAAAAGGACGCATTAAATGGGCGTATCCCCATGGGCCGGATGGGCGAAGGCGCAGATGTTGGTGCGGCGGTAGCCTATCTTGCTTCAAGGGAGGCAGGGTACATCACGGGTCAGACAATCCACGTAAATGGCGGCATGGCAATGCTTTGAAGCCCAATCACCGCTTGCCCCTTGCCAGCCGCCGATCAGGGCATTAGGGCGAGTCCTGAAATTCATCCTCCCAAACGATAAGGGGCAAAAAAATGAGCGATACTGCGGAACGGGTCAAAAAAATCGTAGTCGAGCATCTCGGTGTCGAAGCCGACAAAGTGACCGAAGCGGCCAGCTTCATTGATGATCTGGGCGCAGACAGCCTTGATATTGTCGAACTGGTCATGGCTTTCGAAGAAGAATTCAACGTCGAGATCCCTGACGACGCGGCCGAGAAGATCGCCACGGTCAAGGACGCGATCGACTTCATCAACAGCAATAGCTGATATTGCGGGCGCGGCTTGGTTCGCGCTCAAACCACAGAATATAGCGGCTTTCCGGTCTTGGCTGGAAAGCCGTTTGCTTTTTGGGTCCAGTTGTTTTTATTGGGCATCGAATGCCAAGGGTTGGAGATTGCATGATGCGTAGGGTCGTGGTTACCGGATTGGGTCTGGTCACTCCTTTGGGAGCGGACGTCGAAACCACATGGGCAAATCTTATTGCTGCCAAATCGGGCGCAACGCGCATCACCCGTTTCGATACCAGCGACCAGAAATGCCACATTGCCTGCGAAGTGAAGCCGAAGGACCATCCATGGGGCTTCGACCCCGATGTGCGCGTCGATCACAAGGTGCAGCGGCAGGTCGACCCGTTCATCATTTACGGCATCGATGCGGCAGGACAGGCACTGGAAGACGCCGGCCTCACCGAAATGACCGAAGAGCAAAAGGTTCGTGCAGGCTGTTCGATCGGTTCGGGCATCGGCGGCCTTCCCGGAATCGAGAGCGAGGCATTATTGCTTGCCGAAAAAGGCCCTGGCCGCGTTTCCCCGCACTTCGTTCATGGCCGCCTGATCAACCTGATTTCCGGCCAAGTCAGTATCAAATATGGCCTGAAAGGCCCCAACCACGCCGTCGTCACCGCTTGTTCGACCGGCGCACACTCGATTGGCGATGCAGCGCGAATGATCCGCGACGATGATGCCGATGTCATGCTTGCGGGCGGCGCGGAAGGCACGATCAATCCGCTGGGTATCGCGGGCTTCGCGCAAGCACGCGCACTCAACATGACATACAACGACCGCCCCGAAGCCGCCAGCCGCCCCTATGACAAAGACCGCGACGGCTTTGTCATGGGCGAAGGCGCCGGCGTGGTCGTGCTCGAAGAATATGAACATGCCAAGGCGCGCGGCGCAAAAATTTATGCCGAAGTCGTCGGCTACGGCCTGTCGGGCGATGCCTATCATGTCACCGCACCGCATCCCGATGGCGATGGTGCGTTCCGCTCGATGCAGATGGCGCTCAAAAAGGCCGGGATGACGCCTTCGGACATCGATTATATCAACGCCCATGGTACTTCGACGATGGCCGACACTATCGAGCTTGGCGCGGTAAAACGGCTGTTCGGCGATGCAATTTCGACTGTGTCGATGAGCTCTACCAAATCCGCCATCGGGCATTTGCTCGGCGGTGCGGGTGCGGTCGAAAGCATTTTCTGCATCCTCGCCATCCGCGACCAGATCGTCCCACCGACGCTCAACCTCGACAATCCCGATGAAGGCACTGAGGGCGTCGATCTCGTCCCGCATGTGGCGAAAAAACGCAAGGTCAAAGCGGTACTGAATAACAGCTTTGGTTTTGGCGGCACCAATGCCAGCCTGATTATGAAGGCTATCTAAAATATGCGCGGTATCGCCAAATGGGCGATTATCGCCGCTGCGCTGCTGCTCGCACTCATTGCGGGTAATTTCGTCTATGGCTGGACCGCACCGGGACCGCTAACCCGCGAAGTGACAGTCGTCATCAAGCCAGGATCAAGCATCACACTCGCTGCCGAGCAACTCGAAAAAGGCGGTGTGATCAAATCTGCAGACGCCTTCGTCAACCGCGCCAAGATTTTCGGCACGACCAGCACAATAAAGGCTGGTGAATTTGTCATCCCGCCCCGCGCATCCAATTCTGACGTGCTGTCGATCCTGACCGGCGGCAAGACCGTGCAGCGCATGGTGACCATCCCAGAAGGCTGGCCGTCGATCATGGTGCAGGAGCGGTTGATGGCGAATGACCGGCTAATCGGCAGCGTTCCCGTGCCTGCCGAAGGCTCGGTGCTGCCCGACAGCTATGCCTTCGACAAGAACGAAAGCCGCGCTGCGGTGTTGCTGCGGATGCAGAATGCGATGACGAAAACCATTGACGAACTATGGCCGAAACGCAGCAAAAATACTGTTGCCAGAACCCCGCAAGAAGCAGTTACCCTCGCCTCGATTGTCGAAAAAGAAACCGCGCTTAAATCTGAACTGCGTAAGGTCGCGGGCGTCTATTCGAACCGGATCAGGCAGGGCATGATGTTGCAGGCCGACCCGACAATTATCTATCCGATCACCAAAGGCAAACCGCTAGGCCGCCGCATCCGCCAATCCGAAATTGCCGATGTCAATGATTACAATACCTATGCGATGGTCGGCCTGCCCAAAGGCCCGATAGCCAACCCGTCGCGCGC
>JANOPT010000190.1:0-2347 GCA_031421975.1 Sphingomonadales bacterium
CAACTGCCCGACATGATCGTCGATGGCACCGCGAAATGGTGAGTGCCAATGAATTCAGCCATATCGTCAAACTGTCCGAAATTGGCAGCCATAGCCATGATATCCACCTGGTCGCCAGTGATACCGCGCGCGCCGGGCTGATAAGGCGGTTCGATCTGGCCGCACTCGATTCGCTGGAGGCCAAAGTTTCCCTCGAACCGCAGGGAACGGAAATAGTGGCGACCGGGCGGTTTACAGCCAGCCTCGCCCAATACTGTATTGCCAGCAACGACCCCGTCCCTGCCGCTCTGGATGAGCCTGTCCATATTCGTTTCATTCCAGAACCCGAAGCGGGAGGTGAAATCGAGCTTGAGGCCGACGACTGCGAAACGATGTTCCACGACGGGCAGATCATCGATCTGGGCGAAGCGGTGGCGCAGTCGCTTTTGCTGGCGCTCGATCCCTATCCGCGCAGCCCCGACGCTGGAAAGATTTTGACATCTGCCGGCGTCAAATCCGAAGACGAAGTCGCGCCATTAGGTGCGCTGGCCTCGCTCAAGGATTTGCTGGCAAAGAAATGAGCGCTCTGCGGTATGTTTGATGCAAGGCTACGCCGCTTCGGCGATGCGCCGCTGAACGCTTGTGCGCGTGGATTAGCACGAGCAGGCGTGTCGGCCAACACGCTGACCATATCCGGGGCGGTCATCGGCATCGCCGCTGCGGTCGCCATCAGCCAGCAGCAGTTCTGGGCAGCTTTGTTTCTGGTTCTGGCCAACCGCATCATGGATGGCATTGATGGCGCCATTGCACGGATAGATGGCGCAACCGAATTTGGCGGCTATCTCGATACGATTGCGGATTACCTGTTTTACGTCTCGGTCCCGGTCGGTTTTGGCTGGGTAGCTGCGGCAAACCCATTGCCTGCATTGGCCCTCGTCGCCAGCTTCACCCTTACCGCGGTCAGCTTCCTCGCCTTTGCCGCTATCGCCGCACGGCGCGGTAGCAAGGATGGGACGCATGGACCCAAGGCATTTGTCTACTCCACCGGACTGATGGAAGGCGGCGAGACTATCGCGTTTTTCGTTCTATTCTGCCTGTTCCCGCAGCATTTCCCGATGCTGGCCCTGATCTTTTCGGCGCTCTGCATATTGACCGTCATACAGCGCATTGTGCGCGCGGCAAAAACGTTCGCCTAACCCCGCTGCCATCGGAACCAGCGTTCGGCCCATTTCAGCAACGCTTCGGGTTTGCGTGCCAGTCCGAATTGTCCGGCGGCATATTTGTTGGCTTCGGCCCAGGTCGGATAGGGGTGGATGGTCTGCAATATGGTCCGCAGCCCCATCTTGTGTTTCATCGCAAAAACGACCTCAGCCAAGATCTCGCCGGCGTGCTGACCCACGATTGTTGCCCCCAATATCCGGTCGCCTCCCTTTGCGGTCAGGATTTTAACGAAGCCCTTGGCTTCACCTTCGGCAATTGCGCGGTCGAGATCATCGAGGTCGTAACGGGTGACGTCGAACGTGAGGCCCTGCTCCATTGCCTGTGCTTCGGTCAAGCCCACCGCCGCCAGTTCGGGCTCGGTATAGGTGACGCGCGGCAGTACGCGGTAATCTGTGCGGTATTTTTTGAACGGGCGAGCCAGCGCGTTGACGCTGGCATACCATGCCTCGTGACTGCCACCATGGGTTAGTTGCTGTCGTCCCGCGACGTCGCCCGCGCACAGGATATGTGGCAGACTGGTTCGCAAGAAATCGTCATTTTCAAGGCGGCCGTCGATAATCAGGCCAAGCTGTTCAAGGCCAAATCCAGACACGCGTGGTTTGCGCCCGACGGCGATGATGATGTCGTCAAAGCCGATCTGCAGTTCGCCATCCGGACCCTCAACAGTCACGGCTTTGCCCTCAAACCTTAGCGCCTTGTGCCCGACCAGAACCGACACACCATCGGTCTGCAACTGGGCAGTGACCAATTCCGCTGCCTCCGCATCTTCCTTCAGCAACAACCGTTCGGCCATTTCGATGACCGTCACTTGACTGCCCAGCCGCTGGAATGCCTGCGCCAGTTCGCACCCGATCGGGCCACCGCCCATTATCACGAGGCGCTGTGGCGCTGCATTTCGCGTCGCCATCGCGTCCCACAAGGTTTCGCTGGTGAGATATCCGCATTCCTCGACCCCGGGCAGTGGCGGAATGACCGGCGCAGCACCGGTTGCAATGATAAATGACTTGGCGGTCAATTGGCGTGCGCCGTCAATTTCGACCGTCCACGGATCGATGAAGCGCGCGTATCCCTTGACACAATCTACACCCAGTCCCGTGAACCGCTCAACGCTGTCATGCGGCTCGATTGCGGTAATAACATCACGCAC
>JANOPT010000191.1:0-2294 GCA_031421975.1 Sphingomonadales bacterium
ATCATGCCCGGAAAAACAACGATATCGCGCAACGGCAATAAAGGAAGGTTCAGTTCCATAGATACTCCAATTGGCGGTCCCTGAAGCGGCAACCGGCCTTGTCGGGTTACAATATGTGCGCTTTTGCAGCGCTTTCAATGAATTTACGTTGAACCTGCGCGATTAGTTGGGGAAAACGGCCGGACCCTCTCTCCTTTAGAGGAGAGGATACGAATCCTTAGCGCTTGCGCTTAGGCGAAGTTGGAGAGGGGCTGCACGTTATCCGCGCCGCACCCCCTCTCCGCTGCGACTAGGCAGCAAGCTGCCAAGTCTCGCACCTCTCCCCTAAAGGAGAGAGGGGGGCTTAAATCAAAACGGCAGCTTGAAACCCGCTGGCAACGGCAATCCGCTGGACATCTTGCTCATTTCGGCATTGCTGGCGGCGTCGGCTTTGTCACGCGCGTCGTTGAACGCGGCGGTGATCAGGTCTTCGAGCATCCCCTTGTCCGACGGCACGATCAGGCTGTCGTCGATGGCGACGCCCAGAATGCGCCCTTTTGCGGTGGCACGCACCTTGACAAGGCCGCCGCCCGAGACGCCTTCGACATGGATCAGATCGAGCGTAACCTGTGCCTGCTCCATCTGCTGCTGAATATTTTGCGCGGCTTCCTGCGCTGCTTTAATCATGTCTTCCATGCTTTTCATGCACGTTTACTCCAGGGGGTTTCATTCTCGTCGCTGTCAAGCAACTCGGCTTCGGGAAATGCGGCAAATGCTGCCTTCACCAACGGCGATTCCATAATTGCACGGCGGTCCGCCTCGGCAATGGCGCGCTCCTGTTCCAACAGGCTGGGCTGCGCCGCGCCTTCGCGTTCTTCAAGGTCCCAGCGCGTTCCGGTGACTTTGGCCAGCGCGTCGCGCAACTCCGCCGCAAAGCCCGGTGCAACCGGCCCTGCCAGCTGGTACGCAAGCACCGGCGGTGCATATTCCACCAACCGAACGACATCGCGCAGCGTCATTTCAAGGCTGACATATCCATCGCGCGCCAACCGTTCGAGCAACGCATCAAAATCCGCAGGCATCAACGTTTGAACATTGGCCGGGGCCGGAATGTCGAGCGCCGTCGGTGCCGATGCTGCCGGCGGCGCAGCAAAACCGCCCTGCCCGATCATCTTTGCCAATTCGCCGGGGTCTGGCAATGTGGCAGCGTGGATAACGCGCAGCAGCGCCATATCGGCGGCATCGAGCGGTACCGTAGCCCGCGATACTTCTTCCTGCCCTTTCAGCAGCAATTGCCACAGACGGTGCAGGATCGGAAAAGACAGCCGGTCGGCATAGTCCTCAACCACGGCAACAGCCTCTGCATCCAGCGCGCCGTCGCGTGGTGCGCCGACCTTGGCCAGCGTCAGACGATGGACTTCCGACAATAGCCCGGCAAACATGGCCAGCGGTTCAACGCCCAGAACATACTGGCCCTTTGCCTCGGCGAGCATCGCCTGCGCGTCGCCGTTCAATATCAACCCGAACAGGCGGCGTATGGCGCCGCGATCCGAAAGTCCAAGCATCTCGCGAACCTGCGCCGCCGTAACTTTGCCGTCGCCTTCCATGTCGGCATGGGCAATGGCCTGATCGAGGATGGAAAGGCCGTCACGCACCGACCCTTCGGCGGCCTGCGCGACCAGCGCCAGTGCTTCGGGTTCCGCCATGACGGATTCTTTTAAGGCGATTTCTGCGAAATGGCTGACCAGTTTTTCCGTCGGGATCCGTTTCAAATCGAACCGCTGGCACCGCGACAGCACGGTAATCGGCACTTTGTTCACCTCGGTCGTGGCGAACAGGAATTTCACATGTCCCGGCGGCTCTTCGAGTGTCTTGAGCAACGCGTTGAACGCGTTTTTCGACAGCATGTGGACTTCGTCGATAATGTAAATCTTGTAGCGCGCCGATACCGCAGAATAGCGCACTGCCTCGATAATCTCGCGGACATCGTCCACGCCGGTATGGCTGGCTGCATCCATTTCGATGACGTCGATATGCCGTCCTTCGGCAATCGCCACACACGGTTCGCATACGCCGCACGGGTCGATGGTCGGCCCAGACTGTCCGTCGGCGCCGATACAATTCAGCGCCTTGGCAATTAACCGCGCGGTCGAGGTCTTGCCGACGCCGCGCACACCGGTCATCAGGAAAGCATGGGCCAGCCGGTCGCGCTTGATCGCGTTACCCAGCGTTTGCACCATCGCGTCCTGACCGATCAATTCGGCAAAGGTCTGCGGCCGGTATTTGCGCGCCAAAACGCGGTAGGCGGCACCGCC
>JANOPT010000192.1:0-8034 GCA_031421975.1 Sphingomonadales bacterium
GAAGGTGACGGCGGGATGCTGGACAAAGACGGCGCTGCCCTGATTATCCACGAAAAAGCGGATGATTATCTGACCGATCCAAGCGGCAACAGCGGGAAACGCATCATTTGCGGCGTCTTCAAATCGGGCAATCGCAGTTAACCGGTAAAGTGCACCGGCACATTCGCGCCCATCTATATTTTATCTGCATAAATCAGCGTGCCGGGTTCAAGCCGCTGCAATATCTGTCCAATGTCGCTTTGCGAAAACGCAAAGCAACCCTGGCTTCTGCCCAGCTTTCCCTGTTCCGCAATTAGCGCCTGGCTGACATACCAGGCGGGGTGAATGACGATTGCCCGTGCTTCGGCCTGGTCATTTTGTGCATCCAGCCCCGTCAGTCTGCGCGATACGCCATGTTCGCCGACATATTGCGCGCCGACCAGATAGCTGCCTGATGACGTTGCCTCTGACCCGGGCATATTCGAAAAATGCTGAACCCAGCCGCTGTGATCGGGGTCGGACCCTTTGCCATGGGCAACAAGGAATGTGGTCGATTGGCCGCTTTGCAAATTGACAAGATAAAAGCGGGGATCACGCGAGGGTTTGGAGAAATCGGCAATGGCGAGCATCGTGCGGTTGCGGACCATAGACGAATGCATTTCGAGCGCCGCTTTCGCGCGGGTTAGCAACAGCGGGGGAGGCGACATTCCATTGCCCGTGCCCGTGCCGGGAACGAAGATAATGTCCGCCGCAGTAGACGGCGCAGTCAACATAGCTGCGCCGACGACGGCCGATTGGAAAAACTGTCTGCGCCCCATGTTCATTACCTTAGAGATAATGGCTATGAGTCGTTGCCAAAAGCCTTAGAATCGGCGTTTCGACGTAAATGGCGGACAGTTAGGCGTGTATTTCGTCGCGATTACCGATCATTTGCGAAAATTGCAGTCGAAAGCACGTCTGATGCTTGTTATACGAACATCCAAAGCCGGGCGTAACCGGTGCGTTATCCTATGGGGCATTTTTTTCATGAAGTTCAGCATAAGCAGGACATATCTGCGGGCGTGTATAATTTTGGCGTTGTGTCCGTCGGTAGCGGCGCAGCAAAACGCTCCGCCCCGTGCACAATCGACGTTACCAAAGCCCGCGTCGCCGGTTCTGGTTCCCGAAATGCGTGCGCCCGACATGCCACCGGCGAGCCGCAATGTGCCGCGTGCCGAACAACAGGCCGAAGTCCCCACCGTCACGCCTCCACCGGCAGTCGCGACCAAGCCGGTTAAAAGAAAAGGGCCGGTCGATGCGCTTAAGCCAGGGCAGTTTGTTTGGGAACAACACGACGCCTATGAAGGGCCGATGAAAATCGTCGCAGTGTTGGATATCCAGCGCATGTATGTTTTCCAGAATGACAAGCTGATCGGCTTTACAACCATCTCATCGGGCAAGAAGGGCAAGGAAACACCGACGGGGGTATTCAACATCTTGCAAAAAAATGTCGATCACAAATCGAACCTTTACAGCAATGCGCCGATGCCGTTCATGCAAAGGCTGACTTGGGATGGCATCGCGATGCATGGCGGGCAGCTTCCCGGATATCCCGCGTCGCATGGCTGTATCCGGTTGCCGCATGCATTTGCAAAGGCCCTGTTTGCTGTGACGCTGATGGATCAGGAGGTCGTTGTCCTGCAAGACGCCGCCACGCCGGTAAAACGGCCTGAGCCGAAACCTGTGCCGGTTGTCGAACCGCCCGTTATTTCTGCGGAGCCGGTGATCGATCCGTTGATTATCCCACCGGCCTCGCCACCTAAACCGATCGGTTAAGCAGTTGCACGGCGATTTCGCGGGTTGACGTTTACGCTAACGTAAAGTAATAGCGTATGTGCAACGATGAGGGATAGCGTCGCTATGGATAATATGACCCGACATGATGGCAGGGCAGATGCCACCATCGACACACCCGATGTGCATAATCGTGATTCTTTTACAATCTCGGACTTGTCGAATGAGTTCGATGTGACGGCACGCGCGCTTCGATTTTATGAAGATCAGGGCCTTATTTCGCCTGAGCGGATGGGACTTGCCCGGATCTATTCCACGCGCGACCGCGCGCGGCTGGCGTGGATATTACGGGCGAAACGGGTGGGCTTCAGCCTGTCCGAAATTCGCGAGATGATCGATTTGTACGATCTGAACGACGGGCGCAATATCCAGCGGCGCGTCACGATCGAGAAATGCCGCAACCGGATCGACCTGTTGAAGGCGCAACGCGACGATATCGAGAGCGCGATCACGGAACTGACCGACTTTGTCGCAATGGTCGAAAAAGTCGAAGAATCGGAAAAGAAGGCCGCGGCCTGAAACCAAATACCCTCATCCGTTGAAGGATTTATCATGCCAAGTTATCAAGCCCCCGTCCGTGATACCCAATTTGTCATCAATGAAGTGCTCGGCATTGAGCGTTATGCCAACTTGCCTGGCTTTGAAAATGCCAGCGCGGACATGATCGAGGCGATCCTTGGTGAAGGCGCGAAGTTTGTCGAAGGCGTGTTGTTTCCGCTGAACCAGATCGGCGACTTGCAGGGCTGCACCCGCCACGCCGATGGCAGCGTCACCACGCCAGAGGGCTTTAAGGAAGCTTATGACCAATATACCGCCGCCGGTTGGGGCACATTGTCGGCGCCAGAGGAATTTGGTGGGCAGGGGATGCCGCACATCGTCTCAATGGCATTCGAAGAATATATGGCGAGCAGCAACATGGCGTTTGCGATGTATCCCGGCCTCACGCACGGCGCGGTTTCGGCGATTTTGGTCAAGGGCAGCGACGAGCTGAAAGCGAAATACGCGCCGAACATGATTTCGGGTAAATGGGGCGGTACAATGAACCTGACCGAGCCGCATTGCGGCACCGATCTGGGTCTGATCCGTACCAAGGCTGTGCCGAACGGCGACCCTTCGACAGGCTCAGGGCATACGGAGTCTTATTCGATTACCGGCATGAAGATTTTTATCTCGTCGGGCGAACACGACCTGACCGAGAATATCATCCATCTGGTGCTGGCGAAGACCCCGGACGCGCCCGACAGCGTCAAAGGCATATCGCTGTTCATCGTGCCGAAGTTCCACGTCAATGACGATGGCTCGCTGGGTGAGCGCAACGCCGTTTCCTGCGGCTCGATCGAGCACAAGATGGGCATTCACGGCAATTCGACCTGCGTGATGAATTATGACGGCGCGACCGGATATCTGGTGGGTGAGGAGAATAAAGGCCTCGCTGCTATGTTTATCATGATGAATATTGCGCGGCTGGGTGTGGGCCAGCAAGGGCTTGGCATTGCCGAGGTCGCGTACCAGAACGCCGTGCGTTACGCGCATGACCGGCGTCAGGGCCGCGCGCTGACGGGACCGAAAGATCTGGACCAGAAAGCCGATACGTTGTTCGTGCATCCTGACGTCCGCCGGATGCTGATGGATGCCAAGGCGTTCACCGAAGGCATGCGCGCATTGTGCCTGTGGGGCGCCTTGCAGGCCGATCTGCTGCACCACGCGCAGACCGAGGAAGAGCGGCTGATGGCGGACGACCTGCTGTCGCTGCTGACGCCGGTGATCAAGGGCTATGGCACCGACAAGGGCTTTGACGTCGCGACCAACGCGCAACAGGTCTATGGCGGCCACGGCTACATCGGCGAATGGGGTATGGAGCAATATGTCCGCGATGCCCGGATCGCGATGATTTACGAAGGCACCAATGGCGTGCAGGCGATGGACCTGGTCGGCCGCAAGCTCGCGCAAAATGGCGGGCGCGCAGTGCAGGCGTTCTTCAAGGTAGTCGACGAGGAATGTGCCTCGGCAAAATCGGGGCCGCTGGCAGACTTGGCCGGACGGCTTGAGAAGGCCAATGGCGAGCTAAAGGCCGCGACGATGTGGTTCATGCAGAACGGCATGGCGAACCCGGATAATGTCGGTGCTGGCGCGCATCATTATATGCATATCATGGGGATTGTTGCGCTCGGCCTGCAATGGTTGCGGATGGCCGAGGCGGCGCAGCGGGCGCTGGATGCGGGGACCGGCAACGCAGGGTTTTACGAAACCAAGCTGGTGACAGCACGCTACTTTGCCGAGCGCTTCATGCCCGATTGCGGTGCGCTACGCCGCAAGATCGAGGCGGGCAGCGAGGCCATCATGGCGCTTGAGCCGAAGATGTTCGCAGTCGCGTAACGGCCAATCGAGCGTTGATTGCGGCAGGGAGAGGCTGGATTTCTATCAGCCTCTCGCGTGGCTCTGGCTGACGCAAGCGACTGGCTTACCACGGGAAAAAAACGGAAGATCTGAAACGACAGGGGGTTGGCTTATAGGAGCAACCGATGTCCAAATATAACAACCGGGTCGCAATGTCCGTGGCGACAGCGATCGTAGCATTATCGATAGGAGGGCTGGCTAACGCCCAGAACGCTCCAGCCCCGGCGGAACCGACCACTGCACCAGCTCCCGAAGGGACGGTGCCACCGCCGACAATTGATTCCAACGAAGATGGCAAGGCCGATGCATGGGATCGTGATGGCAACGGAGCGCCCGATGCATGGGACGTCAACAGCGACGGCAAGCCCGACACGTTCGACGACAATGGCGATGGCAAGCCCGACGACAAGCCAGCCAAAGACAGGTAACCCGGTTACGGGTTAAAGTGCGGTTTAGCCTCGATTTTTGGGGCGTGGAAAGTGCCGGGACTCTGGTCAGCCCGGCACTTTTCCTTATTCTACCGGAAGGAAGTCAGGCACCGACAGATATCGTTCGCCGGTGTCGTAGTTGAACCCCAATACGCGGCTTCCGGCCGGCAAATCGGGAAGCTTTTGCGCGATTGCCGCAAGCGTCGCGCCCGACGATATGCCAACCAGCATGCCTTCCTCACTTGCGGCGCGTCGGGCAGCGTCTTTGGCCGTTTCCGGATCGACCTGGATGACGCCATCAAGCAACGCGGTGTGCAAATTGGCCGGTATGAACCCGGCACCGATGCCCTGAATGGCATGCGGGCCCGGCTGGCCGCCGCTGATAACTGGTGACAATGTCGGCTCGACTGCAAACACCTTCATATTCGGCCACGCTTTTTTCAGGACTTCGGCGCATCCTGTGATGTGGCCACCAGTGCCGACGCCGGTAATCATCGCGTCGATCGGCGAGTCCGCAAAGTCGGCGAGTATTTCTTGTGCGGTCGTCCGGACATGAACGTCGATATTGGCGGGATTTTCAAATTGCTGCGGCATCCAGGAATTGGGCGTCGCGGCGACCAGTTCCATCGCGCGCTCGATTGCGCCTTTCATGCCTTTTTCCCGCGGCGTCAGGTCGAAACTTGCGCCATAAGCCAGCATCAACCGTCGCCGTTCGAGCGACATCGATTCGGGCATGACCAGCACCAGCTTGTAACCCTTTACCGCCGCAACCATCGCGAGGCCGACACCGGTGTTGCCCGATGTCGGCTCGATGATAACGCCGCCCGGCTTCAGGCTGCCATCCTTTTCGGCGGTTTCGATCATCGCGAGGCCAATGCGGTCCTTGATCGACCCGCCCGGGTTCGACCGTTCCGATTTTATCCAGACTTCGGCGTCAGGAAACATCCGGTTGAGCCGGATATGCGGCGTGTTGCCGATGGTTTCGAGGATCGATTGGGCTTTCATTTTTTCGTTTCCTTGAATTGCGGTTCGAATGTCCGGGCGTTTTTGAGTTCGGGGAATATCCGCCACCAAATGCCTGTAACCATTATGGCACCAACGCCGCCAAAAACAACCGCGCCAACCGGGCCAAGCAAAGCGGCGGCAAATCCGGATTGTAACTCGCCAAGCTCATTCGACGCGGAAATCGCAAGGCCGGAGATCGAACTTACGCGGCCGCGTTTGTCGTCAGGCGTGTTTAATTGCACCAGTGATGATCGGACAAAGACCGAAAGCATGTCTGAGGCGCCGAGGATGGCGAGCATGGAGAGGGCGATCAGCATCGACGCGGTCACATCGAACATCTCGATCCGCGCATTGCCAAATACCCGTTCGCCGATTTCATGTGACCAGCCAAAGCCAATGGTGGCAACGCCGAACACGACGACAGCCCACAGCATTTTTGCGCCGACATTATGGCGCAATGGTTTGAATGCGAGATACAGCGCGACCACCGCCGCGCCTAACGCCGGCGCCGCGCGCAACTGCCCCAGGCCTTCGGGGCCGACGTGCAAAATGTCGCGGGCATATACCGGCAGCAAAGCTGTGGCACCCGCCAGCAACACCGCAAACAAATCAAGCGTGATCGCGCCTAGCAGGAACCGTTCCGACCATGTGTAGCGCAACCCCTCGATCATCTGATGCACCGGTCGCCGCCGGTTTTCGTCGGCTGGCGGATGAACCGGCGGAATGAATGACAGCGCGATGATCGCCATACCGAGCAATCCGACCGACAACCAGTAAGGCGACGCAGCATTTTCGGCATACATAAATCCGGCAGCGGCCGGACCGATGACCGACGCCGATTGCCAAGCGATCGAGCTTAACGCAATTGCGCGCGGCAGCGATTCCGGCGGCACCAGATTAGGCGCAATCGCGCTCATCGCGGGTCCAACGAACACCCGGGCCATGCCATGAAGCGCGGCCATGCCGAACAGGACGGGCAGGTTGAGCGCATCGTAATAGGTCAGCAGCCCCATGAAGAGGGCAACGCCCAGATCGATGACATTGGCAAGCCGTGCCACATTGCGCCGTTCAAACCGGTCCGCCGCCCATCCGGCAACCGGGGTGAGCACAAACAACGGCACAAACTGTGCCAGGCCCAGCAACCCGAGTTGAAACGCCGCGGCTTTGGGCGACATGCCATAATCAGTGCGGGCAATGTCATATACCTGCCAGCCAATGATGACGACCATCGACATGGTTGCGATGACCGCGACAAATCGGGATATCCAATAGGCGCGAAACGCGGGAAAGGAAAAAGGATGCGGGCCGTTCATGTGGGCCGTGGCCTAACGCGTCGCGATGGTGGCGGCAATCCACCATCATGTTACCTGCACAATAAATCGCGTGGCGGCGCGGGGGTAGCCGCTATGTCGCGGTTTGCGTCATAGCGGCTGATGCGCCTACATAGTGACCATCGGAATGGCTGGTTCAAAGCCGCGATCAGGAGCGTCGGCTGATACCCGTTCCCCGTTCAAGAATGCCATCAAATCGCGGATAAGGCGGTCGCGGTGGGTTTCGAAAAGGCCGTGCGGCGCGCCGTCATATTCGACCAGTTGCACATCTTCGATCTGTGCCGCCGCCATTCGAGCTGTCGGATCGATCGGCACGGTTTTGTCGGCGGTACCGTGGATGATGAGCGTTGGGACCGTGAACGCGGGTAGGTCGCGGCGGAAATCAGTCGAGGCAAAGGCCTTGGCTGCCTTTAACGTCGGATGAAGGCCCGATTGCATCGTCATGCTCCAGCAGGCGTCGAGCACCTCGTCACTGACGGGATGGCTGATGAAGCCTATGCCAAAAAATGTTTTCAAAAATCCGCGCATGAATGCTGGTCGGTCAGAAAGCATATCTTGAGTCATCTGGTCAAAGGTCGCTTGCGGCACACCATCGGGATTATCGTCGGTTTGCAACATATAGGGCACGACCGAGGCAACCAGCGCCGCGCGGCTTATGCCTTTGCCCTGATGCCGAGACATATAGCGCGCAATTTCTCCGCCACCCATCGAAAAGCCGATGAGTGAAACATTTTCGGTGGCACCCGATGCCGTCATCACATCGGCCAAATCATCGGCAAACGTGTCGTAATCATAGCCGCTCCACGGCTGATCCGACCGCCCGAACCCGCGCCGGTCATAGGCAATAACCCGGTGCCCGGCATGGGCGAGGGCATCGGTAATCGGATCCCAGCTGTCGGCGGACAATGGCCAGCCGTGAATCAGGATAACAGGATCACCAGCGCCCCAATCCTTGTAATAGATTTTCGTGCCATCGCGGGTTTCTGCATAAGCCATGTGGGTGCTCCTTAGGGGAAGGGGAGTATAGCAAACGCGTGCGGGGCGGTGGGGTTCCGTGTGCT
>JANOPT010000193.1:0-10178 GCA_031421975.1 Sphingomonadales bacterium
CATCAGGATCGACGTCATCAGGCCAAGCGAGCCAAAGCCCTGCGCCACTTGATCCGACTGCACATCGCCGTCGTAATTCTTGCAAGCCCAGATAAACTTACCCGACCATTTGAGCGCGGAGGCGACCATGTCGTCGATCAGACGATGCTCGTAAACGATGCCCAGTTCCTTGAACTTGGCCTCGAACTCGGTTTCAAAAACCTCCTGAAACAGGTCCTTGAAGCGGCCGTCATAATATTTGAGGATCGTGTTCTTCGTCGATAGATAGACGGGCCATTCGCGGGTAACACCATAGTTCAGCGATGCCCGGGCAAAGTCCCGGATCGAATCATCGAGGTTGTACATCGCGAGTGCGACGCCGGGCGAAGGATAGCGGAACACCTCTTCATCGATGGTGCGGCCATCGTCGCCCTCCCACACCAGACGTAACGTGCCGGGGCCTGGGACCAGGAAATCTGTGGCGCGATACTGGTCACCGAACGCGTGGCGTCCAATGACGATCGGGTCCGTCCAGCCCGGGATCAGCCGGGGGACATTCTGGATAACGATAGGTTCGCGAAAAACCACGCCGCCCAGAATATTGCGGATCGTGCCGTTCGGCGATTTCCACATTTTTTTAAGGCCGAATTCCTCAACGCGCGCTTCGTCCGGCGTGATCGTCGCACACTTTACACCGACGCCATGTTCGCGGATGGCATTGGCGGATTCGACGGTGACCTTATCGTCGGTCTGGTCACGATATTCCATACCAAGGTCATAATATTTCAGGTCAATATCAAGATAGGGCAGAATTAGTCGTTCGCGAATCCATTCCCAGATGATGCGAGTCATTTCGTCGCCATCAAGCTCGACGACGGGGTTCTTCACCTTGATTTTTGCCATGTCAGGAAGCGCTTTCCAAAAGGGAGTCTTGTTCGATTGCCGGTGCCATAGCAAAGTCTGTCATATGTTCAACTGTCTGCCCGAAATTGCCGGAGTGCGGCTGAAAAGGCCATCTAGCGGTTGTAACATGGTGGCTCATCGCCTAGCTAGGGCAGATGAGCAGACAAGAACTCACGAACCGGGGCACCGGGGTCGCAAAATGGTCGTTTCCGCCAGTCCACCCAGAAGGTCGCAAGTTCGGCCTGATTGCCGGAGGTATAACTTTATTCTTTGCCTTCATGGCGTGGGAGACGCTGGCGTGGCCTATGCTGGCTGTCACAGCATGGACATTGGCTTTTTTCCGCGATCCAGCGCGGGCGACGCCAACCGACGATCGTTTCGTCATCGCACCGGCGGACGGGCTCGTCACGCTGATCGAACGCGTGGCCCCGCCGCCTGAATTGCGCGGGGCAGATGCACTGGGCGATCAGCCGATGACCCGGGTATCGATTTTCATGAGCGTTTTCGACGTGCACATCAACCGCACCCCTATTCGTGGAACGGTCAAGCGCGTGGTTTACGTAGCGGGCAAATTCCTGAACGCTGACCTCGACAAAGCCAGCGAAGAAAACGAGCGCCAACATTTTCTGGTGGAACGCAGCGATGGCGTAAGGATCGGTTTTACCCAGATTGCCGGTCTGGTGGCTCGCCGGATTGTGGCTTTCGTAAAAGAAGGCGACAGCGTTGCCAATGGGCAACGTGTTGGTCTGATCCGCTTTGGCAGCCGGGTCGACGTTTACTTGCCGCAAGGGACGTCCTCGCGTGTTATCAAGGGGCAGCGCTGTATCGCCGGAGAAACCGTGCTCGCCGAGCTTGGTGTTGACCAAGACCTCATCGCCGTCGCGCACTAATGGACGAAAAGCCGACCCGGCCAGGAATTTCGCTTCGCGCGTTAGCACCTAACGCCGTCACCGCGCTTGCGCTGTGTACCGGCCTTTCTGGCGCGTGGTTTGCGATGCAGGGTCGTTGGGAAAACGCGGTCGCAGCAATCGTCGTGGCTGGCATTCTGGACGCCATGGACGGCCGCATTGCCAGAATGTTGAAAGGCGAAAGCCGGTTTGGTGCCGAACTCGATTCGCTGTCCGACGTCATCGCCTTTGGCGCAACGCCCGCGCTGGTTATTTACAGCTGGGTGATGCAGGATATGCCTCGCTTCGGCTGGACAATTTCGGTTTTCTTCGTGCTGTGCGCCGCGCTGCGCCTGGCTCGCTTCAACGCGCGCATCGATACCGAGCATCAGCCGCATAAGTCCGCCGGGTTCAATACCGGTGTCCCATCGCCGCCGGGGGCAGGCCTGGCGTTATTGCCGATGATGATCTGGTTCGAAACTGGCGCCGCCTGGGTGCGCGATTATCGCATCGTCGCGCCATGGCTGCTGATTGTGGCCGTTTTGATGATTTCCAACGTAGCAACCTTCAGCTGGTCGTCGCTCAAGGTCCGTCCGAGTTTCCGCTTCATGGCGCTTGCCGGCGTCGGGCTGTTCGGGGCGACGCTGATCGCGGCTCCCTGGGTCGCGCTGATTGGTGCCAGCGTCGTTTATGCGGGCCTGTTGCCGTTCAGCATGATAAGCTATGCCAAAGTAAAGCGCGCACGACGGGCAACACCGAAAGCGGCTTGACCAGAGCCCCGACGGGCCTATGTTCCATATTCGTTCTTGATATCGGAGGGTGGTCTTGGAGCCGTTGATTGTCGTTATCGTCGTGGTTTTTGCGTTGCTCACCGGGCTTGCCATTGGCTGGTTCATGGGCGGCAAGAGTGGAGCTGCGGGTGCGGAGACCGTCTCAAGCCTTCGTCTCTCGCTGAATGGAGTAACTCAAGAGCGCGACGAAGCGCGGTTGCGGCTGGTGGAGATAGAGGCAACACTTGCGGCGCGAGAACAGTCGGTTGACGACCAAAAGGCCGCACTGGCGGAGGCCAAGGAATTATTGTCTGCACAGTTCGGGGAGATCGGGCAGGTAATGCTTGATAAGGCGCAGGCGGCTTTTCTGCAGCGCGCTGACGAGCGGTTCAATCAGGCAGGCGACAAGAATGAAGAGAGATTGAAATCTCTGCTCGCGCCAGTCGGCGACCGGCTGAAGGCTTATGAAGAGCAGGTCGGCAGAATCGAAAAAGAACGATCGGAAGCCTATGGTACCCTGACTAGTCTGATCGACCAGATGCGGACCGGGCAGGAGCGCGTTTCCACTGAAACAGCTAAGCTGGTAAGTAGCCTACGCAACGCCCCGAAGGCGCGGGGTCGCTGGGGCGAGCAGCAGTTGAAGAATGTACTCGAAAGCTGCGGGTTGTCCGAGCATGTCGATTTCGTAACCGAAGCCAGCGTCAACACCGATGACGGGCGGTTGCGTCCCGACGCCGTCGTGAAAATCCCGGGCGGACGGAGCCTCGTGATCGATGCCAAGGTGTCGTTAAACGATTATCAGGATGCGTTCGATGCGGCGGATGAAACCACGCGTGATGTCTCTATGGCGCGGCATTGTGCATCGATGAAGAACCACATCGACGGGCTTTCGCGCAAAGCTTATTGGGACCAGTTCGACGACGCGCCCGATTATGTGATCATGTTCGTGCCCGGTGAGCATTTCCTTGCCGCCGCGCTCGAGCATGAGCCGCATCTTTGGGATTTCGCCTTTGAAAAACGCGTTTTGCTGGCAACACCGACCAATTTGGTTGCGATTGCGCGAACGGTCGCTGGGGTCTGGCGGCAGGAAGGTCTGGCGCGTGAGGCCAAGCAGATCGGGCAGCTTGGCAAGGATATGTACGACCGGATCGCGGTGGCGGCGCAACATCTGAAATCGGTTGGCTCGGGGCTCAACTCTGCGGTCAACAATTACAACAAATTCGTCGGTAGTTTTGAAAGGAACGTGATGTCAACCGGCCGGAAATTTGCCGAGTTGAATATTGAAACTGGCAGCCGTTCGCTGGACGATGTTCCGCTGGTCGAAGCATTACCGCGTTATGGCGACGAACCTGTGGCGCCGATGATCACCGACGACCGCGAGGCGGCTGAATGACTAGATTTTCTGCTTGAGCGTGACCCGCTGACCGGCGTCGTTCGACAGGATCAGATTGCCATCGACGGTATAGCGCTTGGTAACCTTGCGTTGCAACAGGGTGAGAAAAAAGGCCTCCTGCGCCGTTTGTTTTTCCGGGCACATCATCCTTGTGGCCGCGATTGCGCTGAAAGTCAGTATGTTGCTGCTCTGGCTATAGCTGCCGCTCAAACGGTTGCATCCCGCGGTTCCGCTAATCCTGCCGCCAGCAAAACGAATTTCGGTTTGGACGTCGGAAAGCACTGGCATCTGGTCAAGCATGATGATCGTCCAGACCGTGTCATCAAGCGATTCCGGCGGTAACGGCCGGCCTCCACATCCCGACACCTGCTTACCGTCGGCGACGACTGTTACCGTGTCGGTAAACCGTTTCCCCGACATGCCATCTGTGCATGCCGAATATGTGATATCGACTGTCAGACGGTCGGTAACGTGCCGCATTCCGTTGAACGAAGGGCGAGGTTCGGGGGCGGGGACACGAATTTTTGTTTCGCCATAGTCACCTTGATAATCCAGCGTCTTGCCGTCCATCTTCAATAACCATCCGGGCTCATTGCCGCGCGCGGTGTAGATATCTTCGCTCGCGGCGGGATCGGGACCAGGCGCTGTCGTTTGACACGAAGATAGCATTATCATGACAAACGCACTGCTAATAAAAAACAGGCACTTAGCCTTCAATGTCATCGCGCCTGCTCCTTGGCTTTTGGGGTCATGCTAACATTTTTATGCCGCGTCGGCATGCCGAAACTGGTTCAATACCTCATATCCCATAACAGCGGTTGCCACCGACGCATTCAGGCTGTCCGCCTTGCCACGCATGGGCATTTTGACCAGCAGGTCGCATTGCGCCTCATAGGCGTCCGGAAGGCCCTGCGCCTCATTCCCGGTCAGGATGAAACAGGGTGCATCATATGCTGCTGCTTGATAATCGACGTCTGTTTGAAGGCTGGTGCCGACCAATTGGCCAGCGCCGCCGCGGAGCCAAAGCAAGAATTCCTCCCACCGGCACTGCACGATTTTTTGCGTAAAAATGGCACCCATGCTGGCGCGTACAGCCTCGACCGAAAATGGATCGGTGCAGTCATCGACCAGGATCAGACCGCCCGCGCCAATCGCATCGCCGGTTCGCAGCATCGTCCCCAGATTACCCGGGTCCCGCATCGCCTGTGCAACCAGCCAGATCGGGGATGCAGCGCGGTCGATGTCTGCCAATTCAGTCGCGTGGTCGCGATACACGCCGACCAATGCCTGGGCGTTATCCTTGCCCGACAGCTTTGACATGATGTCAGCGCTGGTTTCGACGACGTCGCCGCCGGCCGCCAAAACATCGGTCTCCAGAGCGATTTCAAGCGAATGAACCTCCCGGTCCTTAACGCGAAACACCATCTCGGGCAGGAAACCGGCGTCGCGCGCCTCCGTCATGATCCGCAGACCTTCGGCGAGAAAACGGCCAGCGCGTTTACGCAGTTTTTTTTCGCGCAAGGCCCTGACTTCTTTCAAAAGCGGATTTGAAAAGCCAGTTATTTCGCGCCGCATCAGTCTTCGCCAAAGCCATCCATCACTAGCCCTACAAGCTTTTCAAGCGCTTTGTCGGACTCGTCACCCTGAACATGGACAGTGATTTCGCTACCCTTTGCCGCGCCCAGCATCATCAACCCCATGATCGATGTTCCGGTTACACAATGGCCGTCTTTTTCGACTTCGACATGCAATCCATCGGGCAGGCGACTGACGAATGTAACGAATTTCGCGCTGGCGCGCGCGTGCAGCCCTTTCTGGTTGACGATTGTCACCTGCCGGCTGAGGCGGGTCATTTCGACGCTTCCAGAACTTCGGACGCTACACTGATATATTTGCGGCCGGCTTCGCGCGCTGCGGCGACTGCGTCGCGTACGTCCATATTCTTGCGGGCACTGTCGAGACGGATTAGCATCGGCAAGTTCACACCCGCGATCACCTCGACATGCCCGGCATCGAGAAGCGAGATCGACAGGTTCGATGGCGTGCCACCGAACAGGTCCGTCAGGATAATCACGCCGCTACCGACGTCGACGTTCTTGATTGCAGCCGCTATTTCCTTGCGTCGGCCTTCCATATCATCGCGCGGGCCAATGCAGACGGTCGCAATGTTTTTTTGCGGTCCCACGACATGTTCAAGCGCGACGAGGAATTCCTCGGCGAGCCTTCCATGCGTTACCAGTATCAACCCGATCATTTGCGCTCACTACCCCATTATGTCTTTTTCGTGTCCGCGCCGTTAGCAGGCCCTTCCAGTCCGTCAATCGGTCTTGACGTCAAATTGCGATGTGCAACCGTGGGCGAAAATCCATCCTCGCGCAACCATTTGCCAAATTGTTCGGCGACATGCACCGACCGGTGACGCCCGCCTGTGCAGCCAAAGGCGATATTGACATAAGCCTTACCTTGGGCGTCGTACAGCGGCAGAAGGAATTTGAGCAGATCGCGTATCTTGGCCATTGCGTCGGGATATGCCGGGTCCCCTTCGACATAAGCGGAAACTTCGGCGTCCAGTCCGGTTAATGGCCGCAGACCATTGTCCCAATGCGGGTTTCGCAAAAAGCGCAAGTCGAAAACGAGATCCACATTGTGCGGAACGCCCCGTGAAAAGCCGAAACTGGTAATACTGACGATGGAATGCGGCGTAGCCTCGTTACTGAAACGTTCGCGAATATCGTGCTGCAGGTCGTGCGCTGACATTTTGCTGGTATCGACAACTGTTTCTGCCCAACGCCGGAGCGGTTCCATCATCATCCGTTCCTGAGCGATGCCGTCCATGGCAGGCCGGTCCTGTGCCATCGGATGACGGCGACGGGTTTCTGCATAGCGCCGCTCGATTTCCGTGCCCGCGCAATCCAGAAACAATGTCATGATGTTGAGATCGGTCCTTTGCTGCAACTGCTTGATTTGCTGGATGAGCGCCTCGGCCTTGAAACCCCGCGTCCGGCTATCGAAGCCGAGGGCAAGCGGCACCATAACGCCAGCACGGTCACCCGCCGCCGGAATATCCAGCAATGGCGCGGCCAGGCGGATTGGAAAATTGTCGACCGCCTCCCATCCCATATCCTCGAGCGTTTTGAGTACGGTCGTCTTACCGGCCCCCGAAAGTCCGGTCACCAGCAGGATCGTCTGGGACGATGATGGTGATTCTGGCATCAATTCGCCCTTCGCTCCTGTCGGTCGATATCCGTGGCCTCGACCGGCCATTGTCCCGCATCAACAATTTCGCGCAACGCAAACTCGACCTTGATCGCGGCGCTTATCTCAAACGGACATAAGCGGGCCAGCGGAATGGAGTAGCCTGCCACAATGGTTGCAAGCGCGCCATTAGGCAGTCGATCATCATTATTATTCATCAAATCGACGACAAGGCGGAGAGGGGCAGTTTGAACATAGGAAAGCTTTATTATCCCCACATTGCGGACCTCCAGCCTGCCTTCAATATTTGGTGCTGCCGATATTGTCGGGCAATCGCCATTGGTGTTCACCGGAACAGCATCATCGCTCACCAACATTGCCCCCCGGTCGATAAGGCGAAGTGCCAGATCCGATTTTCCGCAACCACTCGGGCCGACCAGCAGGACCCCGTGGCCGTCGATGGCAATTGCGGTGGCATGAACAAGATTGTCGATCACTGGCTTGAGGCCGCAGCGCACGGAAGCGCAATTTCGAAACAGGCACCTTGCTTGCCATCGACCCTGTCACGAACAGATATCCGGCCATGGTGGCCCTCGACGATGGTACGCGCAATCGCCAGGCCAAGGCCGCTATGCTTTCCAAAGTTTTCCGATTCAGGCCGCTCGCTGTGAAATCTGCGGAAAATGGCTTCGCGATCTTGCGGAGGTACGCCCGGTCCTTCGTCGCTCACGCGAATGATGACTTCGTCGTCGGCCAGCGTCGCGGCAATTTCGACGACCGCGCCGGGCGGCGAAAATGAAACGGCATTGTCGATCAAATTAGTGAGCATCCGTTCAAGCCTTACGTCCTCGCCGAGCACGGTGGCGATGTTACGGCGGGGACGAGCGAACGCGATCGTAATATCATTGTCGCCCCCACGATCTTCGCGGGCCTGAAGCAGCTGTTCAATCATGTCACCCAGATCGATGGGCTCGAATTTTGCCTTGGCAAGTTGCGAGTCGACTCGGCTGGCATCTGAAATGTCGCTAATCAATCGGTCCATCCGGTGCACATCGGCCTTCGCAACATCCATCAATTGCTTTCGCAAATCCGGATTTTCGATCCGCTCTGCACCGTCCAGAGCTGACCGCAACGACGCCAGCGGGTTCTTGATTTCGTGCGCCACGTCCGCTGCAAATGCCTCGGTTGCATCGATGCGCTGCCGCAGGGCAATACTCATGTCCGATAGTGCGCGCGCCAGCATTCCGATTTCGTCACGGCGCGATGGCAGGCGAGGGACGTTTACTTCCTGCGCCCGTCCCAGCCGGACCTTTACCGCAGCTCTTGCCAGATGCCGCAGCGGTCGTACAATTGTCCGGGCCAGGAATACCGACAACAGAACGCCGATGCCCAGCGCGAGCAGGAAAAACATGCCGACGTTAAATCGTTCGGCACGAACAAATAGCCGGATGTCGCGTTCATTGGCAGTCGTCAGCACTGAATAGGTACTGGCTGGCGACGCTGCCCCTGCGCTGATCACATGTGTTAAATCAGGCGCAAATCGGACCAAAGATACGGGCCTGCCCGGACGGGCGTTGGCAAGCTCGGGCCACGCCGCTGCGGTATCGTTTTCGGGCTCGACGAAAGAGCGCAACGCCGGTGCGCCGACCAGGAAATCGAAAACCTTGTCGATGCCTCTTGCCGCGATTTTCCGCCAAGCCTCACGGTCGGGATCCCGGAATATATAAGATGGTTTGCCCAGCGCAAAGCTGTCGAAGAGCTTGCTGCCATTGTCGTCATACAGCCGGATGCGCGATCGATATTGCCGTCCGAATGCAGCGATATACGCGCCTTTTGCATCGGCATCGACCATCGGTAGGCTGTGTATCAAAAACTCGGCCTGCGCGCGCGCAGCCGACTCGCGTTCCTCGATCAGGCGGACGCGGTAGCTGTCGAGAAAGAACAACCCTGCGCCAAGCAGGGCGAGCACGAAAAGGTTCACCGCAAGGATGCGGGCGGTCAACGATAACCCCCGGCTCCAACTCAGCTGCAATTCAGCAGGTTCAGCTGTCGGCGAAGCGATATCCGGCTCCATAAAGCGTATCGATGGCGGTAAATTCAGGGTCGATTTCGCGGAATTTTCGCCGGAGCCGCTTGATATGGCTGTCGATGGTCCGGTCGTCGACATATACGTCGTCCTGATACGCAGCATCCATCAACTGATCGCGAGTCCGCACGACGCCGGGTCGACTGGCCAATGCCTCCAATATCATGAATTCAGTGACCGTCAGGGTGAGGGCCCTGTCGTTCCATTTCACATGATGCCTGGCGGGGTCCATTTGAAGCTTGCCCCTGATCATCGGCTCAGGCTCTTCAGCGGCCTCCCCATTGACCGGTGCTTTGTCGTAGGTTGCACGCCGCAAGATCGCTTTAACGCGCGCGATCAATAGCCGCTGCGAAAATGGTTTGGTGATATAATCGTCGGCACCCATCGCCAGCCCAAGCGCCTCGTCGAGTTCTTCATCCTTGGACGTCAGAAAAATCACCGGCATAGCCGTTTTCTCACGCAACCGGCGCAGCAGTTCCAGACCGTCCATGCGTGGCATTTTTATGTCGAATATGCCCAGATCGGCAGGATTGTCCAAAAGCGCCTTCAGTGCGCTTTCGCCGTCGGGATAAAGCCGCGTCACATATCCTTCGGCCTGCATCGCGATTGATACCGATGTCAGTATATTGCGGTCGTCGTCGACCAGGGCAATGGAAGCACTCATGCTATCGCCTATAGTAAAGCTGCGGCGCAGGTTCAATCCATAGCATTTGACGTAGCGCTGTTCGTCGGGTAGCGGCGCGCATGAATTCGATGCATACGTATGCCCTGGATTCGCTAACCCTAGCTGCGGAGTAACAGATGTCATCGCCACTCAATATTTCACTAAAGCAGCAAGGGATCGATACCAGCGCCGTTCTGCATTGTAACTTAGGGACCGCTCCGCTGGTCGAGGCGGCGTTGGCGAATGGCGAGGGGATGCTGGCGAAACATGGCCCGCTGGTTGTAAAAACCGGCGCGCATAC
>JANOPT010000194.1:0-22287 GCA_031421975.1 Sphingomonadales bacterium
ACCAGCCGGAGCAAAGCCCTCCAGCTGTGCAGCGTTCCCGTCGCCACAGGCCCCGGACCACGTCCGCCGAGCAAGCGGACGGAGCCATCGGGTATCGTACATTCGATACTTCCCCATTCCAGACCCCGGTCGATCCGGTCCAGTATAGCGTAGAATCCGCGCGAAAAAAGGCCGCCAGTCAAAGCGCGCAAACCGGTTGCGCGAGTCAGATGGCGGCCTCTTTTCGCATCGGGAGCATTCATGGCAAGCGCCTATGCTACACGCTCGCCCGCTTTGCAATTGCCCGAGGGCGCACGCTTACTTTTTACGAAGTTCGTCCCTGATCTCGGTCAGCAAATCGACATCGCTTGGGCCAGCCGCAGCAGGCGGCATGATCTTGTTCGCCTGACGCACGATCATGAAAATCACAAACGCCAGAATCAGGAAGTTGATTGCGGCTGTGATGAAGCTACCCCACGCCAGCACATTGGCTCCAGCCGCCTTTGCCGCCACAAGCGACATTCCTGCCGTTACCTTTTCGGCGCCGCCAAGCACGACATATTTGCTGCTGAAATCGACGCCGCCGCCGGTAATCAGTGAAATAAACGGCATGATGATATCGTCCGTCATTGACGTGATAATTTTACCGAACGCGGCACCGATGAGGACACCGACCGCAAGATCCAGCACGCTACCACGCGCGATGAACGCTTTGAATTCACCCAACATAATACACTCCCACTTTTTAATACCCTTGATTACATGTCATATTTTCATGACAAACGATAGCAGTGATTGCGTAAGAACTTTGTGCGCCTTATATGTATAACACACGCGGGCATATCGCCTGGGCGGAGGAGTAAATTCCATGCGTAGCGATTTTGCAAAATTTCTGATGGTCCCTGTTGCGGTAGTTTCACTGGCCGGGTGCGGTATCAATAGCGTCCCCACCGCCGAAGAAAATGCGAAAGCAAAATGGGCTGACGTGCAAGCCGCGTTTCAGGAACGCGCCAACCTTATTCCCAACCTTGCCAATGTCGTAAAAGGCGCGGCCGCTCAGGAAAACAAAACCCTGACCGAAGTTATCGAAGCGCGCGCCCGGGCAACCGCCCCGAACATTCAGGTCAATCCCGACGACTTGAGCGATCCGGCCAAAATGGCGGCTTTCCAGGGGGCACAGAACCAACTCTCGGGCAGCCTTGCGCGGCTTTTGGTTTCGGTCGAGGCATATCCCCAACTGAAAAGCCAGGAAGGCTATCTGAAGTTGCAAGACCAGCTTGAAGGCCAGGAAAACCGCGTTCGCATTACGCTACGCGATTATAACGAAGCGGTGCGTGGCTATAACACCACAATTCGTACCTTCCCCGACATTATCGGTGCCAAAGTGATTCATGGCGCGAAGCCGATGGTTCCCTATCAGGCGACGACGCCCGGCGCCGAAGCCGCGCCGACACTCGATATGGCGCCGGCCGCATAACCGCCGTTCCCCGGGAAAATGCAATGACCAAGGCCGTGGGCCTGCTGATCGCGACGCTGTTATTTGTTACAGGCTGCAGTGCTGTGTCAGAAAAATTGCCTGCGCTCGCTGGACGGGTGGTCGATGACGCGGATTTGCTCGATGCCAAAAACGAAGCAGCTTTAAGCAGCAAACTTGCCAACGCCGAACGTCTTTTCGGGGCGCAATTTGTGGTGGTTACGGTGCCATCGCTGGGTGGGCAATCCATCGAAGATTTTACGCTGGGCCTTGGCAATGCATGGGGCATTGGCGACGCCGAACGCGACGATGGCATGATTTTGCTCGTTGCCCCGAATGAAAGGCGCGTACGCATCGAAGTAGGATATGGATTGGAAGGCATGTTTCCCGATGCCATCTGCCAGTCCATTATCGACGAAGCGATTTTGCCTCATTTTAAGGATGGAAACATGCCGCAGGGAATCAATGATGGCGTAGACCGCATTCTGGACAGAATGCGGGTTTCAAAACCCCAGGCATCGAACGACAATCGCATCGGTGCAAATACTTGGATGGCAGCATGATACGATTTTTGACCCTGACGCTGGCGTGCTGGACCCTGTTGGCAACATCGGCTGCTGCACAGACCTTTCCCAAGCTGTCCGGACGCGTCGTCGATCAGGCAAATTTGCTCGATCCGGCTCAGGAATCATCGTTGACTGCCAAGCTTACAGGCCTTGAAACGCGGACCGACCGGCAGCTGGTAGTGGTCACGCTCAATAGCCTCGAGGGCTACGAGATTTCCGATTATGGCTACCGGCTTGGCCGCAATTGGGCGATCGGGCAGGACGGCAAGGGCGAAGGCACCAGCGACAGCGATGGCGAGAAAGACAATGGCGCAATCCTGATTGTCGCGCCGAACGAGCGAAAGATGCGTATCGAGGTCGGTTACGGGCTTGAGCCTTTCCTGACCGACGGCCTGTCATCGACGATCATCCGCAACGACATCACCCCGCGTTTCAAAGATGGCGATTTTGCTGGCGGGATCAACGCAGGCGTCGACCGGATCGTCACCCAGCTTGAGCTGCCTGCCGATGAAGCGGCAAAAATAGCTGCCAGGGCTCAACAAAGCAGGCCATCGGATGAGGGCTTCCCGCTTGGCGCCGTCATATTCATGCTGTTTATCATTTTCTTCGTTGTCTTGCCGATCATCCGGTCGGTGAACGGCGGCGGCCGCAAACACCGGGGTCGCGGGGTCGGGCCAGTCATCATCTGGGGCGGTAACGACTGGGGTGGCGGGGGCGGCGGTTCATCCTGGGGCGGTGGCGGCGGCTTTGGCGGCGGGGGTGGTTTTTCAGGTGGTGGCGGCAGCTTTGGTGGCGGCGGTGCATCGGGTGGCTGGTAGGAAATCGATATGACCTTACACAAAGTCAGTCAGGTAACGGCCGCCGATCACGCGCTGGTCACTGCCGCAGTGGCGCAAGGCGAAAGCCACACCAGCGGTGAAATCGTGACCATCGTAACCGACCTGTCCGACCATTATGACGATATCGGCCTTGCGTGGGCGAGCGCCACCGCATTCCTTGCGTTGCTCGTCTATGCCGTTTTTCCCGATTTCTATCTTGGCATCATCGACCAGGTTTCGGGCGGATGGCAGTATGACTACAGCACGAGCGAATATCTCGGATTGTTATCGGGCGCAATTGGACTGAAATGGTTCGGCGTCTGGCTATTGATGAAATGGATGCCGCTTCGCCTCGCGCTGACGCCGAAACATATCAAGCTGGGACGCGTGCGAACGCGTGCGGTGAGTTTGTTCAAGGTGGGTACCGAGTCAAAAACGGTCGGCCGAACCGGCATATTGCTGTATTTATCGTTGAAGGAACACCGGGCCGAAATCGTTGCCGACGAAGCGATCGCGACAAAAGTGCCGCCCGAAATATGGGGCGACGCGATGGTCGCATTAATCGAACGGGTCAAGGCGGGGCAACCCGGCGAGGGCATGGCCGAAGCGGTCAGGCAAATGGCAAAAGTGCTTGCCGAACATTTCCCCAGGGGCAGCGAGGACCCCAATGAATTGCCGGACAGGTTGATTGAACTGTGATTCCCAAACGAGCGCGGGGCAGTCGGCATGGATGAGCCCGAAGAAATCATGTGGCAAGGCCGTTTTGTAACGGCAAAGCGACGCGGTAAATGGGAATATGTCAGCCGTGCACGTGGCATCAAAGCCGCCGTGATACTGGCGATCGAAGATGGTCATGTTCTACTGGTGGAACAATATCGCGTGCCGCTCGAAGCCGATTGCCTCGAATTGCCAGCCGGCCTCATCGGTGATCATGACGAAGGCGAAGATACGCTGACATCGGCGGCGCGCGAGTTGGAAGAGGAAACCGGCTACCGCGCGGCAAAACTCGAAATCATGGGACAGTTTTTCTCGTCACCGGGCATGGTCAGCGAAAGCTTTACCCTGGTCCGCGCGACTGGCCTGACCAAAATCGGCGATGGCGGCGGGGTCGACGGCGAAAACATCGTCGTTCACCGGGTGGCGCTGACCGATATGCCGTCGTTTGTACAGGCGAAACGCGATAGAGGCTGCGTTATCGACGCCAAGCTGCTGATGCTGCCGGGGATGATCGCAATCTAGCGGAAATTGTCGGCGTAAGCCTGTAGTTTTAGGGTCTTTGGCGGTGTCGGAATGACGGTTGCCGATATCCCTTTGCTTGCAGCATATGCTTGCGCCGCAGCCAGCGTCGGAAATTTCAGCTCGACCTGCGCTTGGGTATCACCCGATCCGGCCCAGCCCATTAACGGGTCGGCCTTGCGTCGTTCGGCAGGCGCAAATTCCAGCACCCATTCGCTGGTGTTTGCCTTGCCCGACTGCATGGCATTTTTAGGGCGTTGAAAAATACGGGCGGACATGGTTTTTCCTGATATCTGAACTGTCGGCGCTTTGCGCCAAAAGCCGCAGGCTCGTCAAGCGCCACGTGCCGGGCCGCGCGACTGCGCTTTTTTGGTCCTGATGCTGGCGATGCTATCCCACGGCGCATCGGGCCAGTTATGTTTGGGATAGCGCCCTCGCATTTCCTTGGCGACGTCACGCCAGCTTCCCCGCCAGAATTCAGGAAGGTTTCGCGTCGTCTGAATCGGGCGACCGGCAGGCGATGTCAGGCTTAGCACCAACGGCACATGATCGACACCGACGACTGGATGCCGGTCAAGCCCGAACAGCGCCTGAACGCGAAGCTCGACCGTCGGACCCGCAGCCGCCGCATAGTCGATGGCATGGACGGTTCCGGCTGGGCTGGTGAATGAACCGGGCGCGACCTGATCGATACGCTGCTTGCCGTCCCAGCCAAGAATATTGTCCAGCGCGTTCGATAATGCCGACCGCGAAACATCACGGCACCGGCTGACGCCCGGCAGCATGGGTGCCAGCCATATCTCTAGCGAAGCGGACAGGGCATCGTCGGACAGGGCTGCAAAGCCCGCAAACGTTGCGCGCTGGCGCAGCGCGATCGCAGCTTCGGACCACGGCAGCACCGCAAGCCCCGCATCGGCGACCGCAGCCAGCAGCGTGTGTGCCACCGCACCGGAATCGGGGCTGGCGATCGTCCCCTCGCTCAATGTGATGGCACCAAGGCGGCGACGCTGACGCACTTCGACGCGGTCGGACGCCCTGTCATATGTCACGTCTGTGGCGATTTCTATCCGGGCATCGAAATCCGCAAGCACTTCGTTCTCCGTCAATGCCGCCGCCGACATGATGCGGGCACCCGACGCCGCACCCTGCAGATCGGCGACCGCCAGCCATTCGGCATTGGCCAGTGAAGATGCCGGATCCAGCCGCAACCCACGACCGATGTAACTGATCCAGTTCTCGCCTTTCGCATCGCGGCGCTTTGCAATTCGCTCGGGAAACGCGCTTGCGACTAACTGGCCGACCGACTTCGTCGGCATGCTTCCCTTGGGTGGAGCCATTTGCCCGAAACGTTTCGCCAGCGATCTGGCGGCGTCCGCCCTGCCGCCGCGTTCGCGTGAGAACCGTTCCAGCCGCGTTTCGATGTCATCTCCCTGCCCACCCAAACCGCGCTCTTGCAACAACAGTGCGAGCGTGGCTGCTTGCCCGGCCTGGCCGCTTGCGGCGGCAGTAACTACCATATGCGCCAGACTGGGCGGCAGCGGCAGGCTGGCGAGCGTGCGGCCATGGGCCGTGATATGACCGCTGGCATCGATCGCCCCAATCAGCGCCAACGACTTGCGAGCTTCGATCAGCGCGGCTGCGGGAGGCTGATCCAGCCAGCGGAGATTTTGGGGGTCGCTCTCCCCCCATAACGCACAATCGAGTACCATCGGCGCCAGATCGCTTTCCAGTATTTCCGGTGGATCAAACGGCGGCAGGCCGCCATTGCCTGCCTCTTCCCACATCCGGTAGGCGACCCCCGGTCCCTGTCTGGCCGCCCGCCCGGACCGTTGAACTGCCGCCGACAGGCTGGCCCGCTCCGTCACCAGCCGCGTCACGCCGGCGGCCTGGTCAAACCGCGCGCGGCGGGCCAGGCCGCTGTCGACCACAATCCGCACGCCATCGATCGTCAGGCTCGTCTCGGCGATGTTGGTTGACAAGATGACTTTACGGCGACCCTCCCGATCGCAACGAACCGCAAGTCGCTGTGCTATCGGATCGATTTGTCCGTGAAGCTTGTGAACGACATATCGGCTGTCCAGGCCCGCCAGTGCCTCTGCGGTCCGGTCGATTTCCCTGCTTCCAGGCAGGAATGCGAGAACATCGCCCGCTTGTTCGGCCAAGGCTGTGCGGATAACGCGGGAGACGTCAGCCTCAATCGCCTTGTCAGGTCGTCGCCCCGAGTATCGCAACGCCAATGGCCAGCTTTTACCCTGACTTTCGATGACTGGCGCATCGCCCATCAACTTGGAAAAACGCGCGCCATCAAGCGTGGCCGACATCGCGAGCAGACGCAGATCATTGCGAAACGCAGCCTGCGTCTCAAGCGCCAGCGCAAGCCCAAAATCACCGTCGAGGCTGCGTTCATGAACTTCGTCAAACAGCACGGCGGAGACGCCGTCCAGTTCGGGATCGGCAATAATCCGTTTGCGGAATATGCCTTCGGTCAGCACCAATATTCGCGTGGAAGCCGATTGCTTGCTGTCCATTCGCGTTGCGTATCCAATCAGGCCGCCGACCTGTTCACCCAGCAATTCGGCTATCCGTTCCGCCGCCATTCGTGCGGCCAGCCGCCGCGGTGAAAGCAGCAGGATCTTCCCATCGCACCAATTGTCATGGAGAAGCGCAGATGCCACCATCGTCGTTTTACCTGCACCTGGCGGGGCAATCAGGACACAATTCGATGCGTTCCGCAGTACCGCGCGCACGTCAGGCAAAACCAGTTCTATTGGAAGCACCGCGCTGGCGGTCAAAGATCGACCCATTCCTTGCCACCCGGCCAAATGACATCTTCGACCTTGTCTCCGATCAGCGTCAGGGCACTAAACACTAGCAGAATGATGAAGAGGTCGACCAACAGTATGCCGCCCACGACAATATAGGGATGGAAAGGACCGATGCGATCCAGACCATCAGGTAATATCGGACCGTCCGGTATCATTCAATATGCGCGCGACACGGCGAATTCGACCGCTTCGGTGAGCGCCGACTTTGCCTCACCACCGGCGAAATGCGCGATGGAATCAATGGCGCGCTGACCGTAATGGCGGGCGCGCTCGATGGTGTCATCGATTGCGCCATGATGCCGAAGCAACACCGTCGCATGTTCCAGATCTTGCGTTGATACCCGGTTACCCAACATTGCCTCATGCCAGAATTTACGCTCCTCGGCGTCGCCACGACTATAGGCGAGAATGACGGGCAGCGTTACCTTGCCATCGCGAAAATCATCGCCGCTGTCTTTGCCCATCGTAATTCCGTCGGAAACATAATCGATCGCGTCGTCGACAAGCTGGAACGCAATGCCGAGATTGCGGCCATATGAGTCAAGCGCCAGTTCTTGAGCTTCCCCACGCTCCGCCACGACAGCAGCAATGCGACACGCCGCAGCAAATAATGCTGCAGTTTTTGCGCCGATAATCTCGAGATATTTTTCTTCGGAAGTCGCGATTTGCCGCTGCGCGGTCAACTGGTTGACTTCACCCTCGGCAATCACCGCCGACGCGTTCGACAAAATCTTCAAAACTTTCAGTGACCCATCCTCGACCATCAGTTCAAAGGATCGACTGAACAGAAAATCACCGACCAGCACAGCGGCAGGGTTCCCGAAGATAAGGTTAGCGGCAGTTTTTCCTCGCCGCATATCGCTGCCGTCGACCACGTCGTCGTGAAGCAATGTTGCCGTGTGGATGAATTCCACTGCTGCGGCGAGTTTATGGTGCCGATTACCCGGATAATCGAGCAACCTGGCACATGCGAGCGTCAGCATCGGCCGCATTCGCTTTCCACCGCCGGCAATCAAATGTCCTGCCAGTTCGGGAATAAGCGGGATTTCTGACTGCATTCGGTCAAGAATGACCGCGTTCACCTTGTTCATTTCAGGCGCGACAAGCTTGAGCATGGGTTCGAGCGAGGGCGCGCGGTGTCCGCTTAACTGATGAATGCTGGCTGTCATAATGGTCATGCTGTGGCAAGCGACAGGAATAATGGCAAGTGCAAATGGCGCATTTCCGCTTGTCGCCGCAACACATTATCGGCAGAGGAGACCGAATGAACGACGACACGATATTGGCGGGTTATCGCAACAGCATCGACAATATCGACGCAGCGCTTGTCTTCATGCTCGCCGAACGCTTCAAAATCACGCAAGCGGTCGGGCAGCACAAGGCGCAATCGGCGCTGCCACCGGCCGACCCTGCGCGCGAAGAACGCCAGATCGAACGGCTGCGACAGCTGGCGCGCGATGCCAAACTCGACCCCGATTTTACCGAGAAATTTCTCCGGTTCATCATCAATGAGGTTATCCGTCATCATCAGCAGATCAGGGATAACACATAACTCACGAAGCGGCTTTGGGCAGCCTTAGTCGAACGAGCAGCCCGCCCAGGTCTTCGCTTTCCTCAAGGTTGACTGCGCCGCCATATATTTCGACTACGTCACGCACAATGGCGAGGCCCAATCCTGTTCCAGGTTTGCCAGTGTCAAGGCGGGCACCGCGATCGAACAGGCGGTCGCGCTCGCTTGCAGGAATTCCCTGACCGTCATCCTCGACCAGCATTTCAACAAAATTGCCAGCATCCTCGACCGTTACAAACACGCTGCCACCGCCATATTTAGCGGCATTTTCGATTAGATTGCCAAGCATCTCATCCAGGTCCTGCCGTTCGACCCGCGCCGCCAGCGTCTTGTCACCGGCCATGTCCAGCCGGACATGCGAATAGAGGCGACTGACCGCCCGTTCGACCGATTCCAGGGAATCCCAGACATTGGCCCGGCTGTGGCTATGGCCACGCCTTCCGACGGCGCGCGCGCGGGCGAGATGGTGATCCACCTGCCGCCGCATGGTCGTTGCCTCGCGAATCACTGTTTCGGCCAAATCCGTGGCTTGTGCCGTGGCACTGTTCATGATGACGGTCAGCGGAGTTTTCAGCGCATGGGCCAGATTGCCCGCATGCCGCCGTGATTCCTCTGCCTGTTTTTCATTATGATCCAGCAACGCATTCAGTTCGTTGACCATCGGCATAACTTCGTCTGGCAATGCGTCGGTGACCCGGCTCTCCTTACCACTCCGCATTTGCGCGATTGCCTGCCGGACGGCCCGCAGCGGCCATAGCCCATAAAAAGTCTGCAATGCCGCAAGGATGATGAGGCCAAGTGCCAGCAACAGGAAACTGATGACCAGTACGGACCGCAATTCGGTCACCTGAGCATCAAGGCTGTCCCGACTTTGCGCGACCATGAAGGTCCAGCGCCGTTCTGAATCGGGAAGGAATATGTGACGTTCGGCAACGCGTAACGGTTCATCGCGAAATTCGCTGCTATTCCGAAAATGGACCGCCTCATCCGCGTGGTCGGTTGGCACCCGAAGTGCACGATCCCAAAGCGAGCGCGAGGCATAAGGTATCGCTCCTGGCGAAGTGATCTGCCAATACAGCCCACTATTGGGTTCCAGAAAACGCTGATCACCCAGCGGACGGTTATTCCGCACCTCCCCGTCAGGACCAATCTCTGACGACGCAATCATCGCGGTCAGCACATATTCAAGCTGGTTATCGAAATTCTGTTCGACCGAACTGGTCAATACGCGGTCAAGCGCCGCACCGCCGCCGAACAACAATATCATAATCCACGCCGCCGCTGTCAGGATCATGCGGCGGGTGAGCGAACCTGTGCTCTGAAACTGAGTCCGCCACGACGGCGCTATAACGGCCGAATGTATGACGGGAGGCGGATTCAGTTGGCGGGTTCCTCAAGGCTGTAGCCAAGGCCACGGATCGTCGAGATGACATCCTGGCCAAGCTTTTTGCGGATCCGGGTGACGAACACTTCGATGGTGTTGGAGTCGCGGTCGAAATCCTGATCATATATATGCTCGATCAGTTCGGTGCGTGACACGACCTTGCCCTTGTGATGCATCAGATAGGACAAAAGCTTGTATTCCTGCGCCGTCAGCTTGACTGGCTGACCATCGAGCGTCACGCGGCCTGACCGGGTATCCAAACGAACATCACCAACGTTCAGCTCGCTCGACGCGTTGCCCGATGCACGACGGATCAGCGCCCGCAGGCGTGCAATAAGTTCTTCGGTCTGGAACGGCTTGGCAAGATAATCGTCTGCGCCTGCATCAAGGCCCGCCACTTTGTCCGACCAGCTGTCCCGCGCCGTTAAAACGAGGACCGGGAACTTCCGGCCTTCCTTGCGCCAGCGATCCAATACGGTCAGGCCATCGATTTCGGGCAATCCAAGGTCGAGGATGACGGCATCGTAATTCTCGGTCGAACCCATATAATGGCCATCTTCGCCGTCCACCGACAGGTCGACTGCATATCCTGCGCCCTCCAGTGTCGATTTCAGTTGCTGGCCAAGCGTCGGTTCGTCTTCAACGATAAGGATGCGCATGCTGTCCCCTTCAAAAGCAATAATTGTGTCAGGAACCGGCTAGCAGATTAGCAGCGCGGCGCAAAATCCTATCAACGTTTACGGACAACGCCGCCAGTTTTGCCGTCGACATCGACGAAGATAACGCGATCCTTGTTGATGAATTTCAACCGATACACCTGCGCGGTGGGGTCATATTCCGGCCCAAGATATTGCATCCCCCGCATCCGAGGAACAACGGTGCCCTCGATTTCGCGCAAGGGCTTAACCTTGCCAGCGGCCATATCCTGACGCGCATCGGCTTGCTCGCCGCGCCGCGCGTCGACCGGCGTAGATAATGCCAGCGTGCCGAGCGCAGCCATGGTGAAAATGAAATTCTTATTCAACATCATTGCACGATAGGCCAAAACCTTTGAACGCAAACTGAATGGGGCATCAACCTTTTGGTAAGGATGATGCCCCGGACGTTTTGTTTATTTCGCCATTTCAAACGTGAAGGACAACGTCGAGCCGATGCTCAACTCGCCCGGCGCAATCGGCGTCGATTTTTCAGATACATCCATCATACGCGCGGCCATCGGCATCGGCGGATAACCGCCACCCGAATTGTCGGCTTCTTCTACGCGAAGGATACGAACGTCGGCATAACCCGCCTTGCGCGCCATGGCCTTTGCCCTGCCCATCGCAGTATCCCAGACCTTGTCGCGTGCCGCTTGCCTGAAGGAGCTGTCATTATCGATGCCAAAGGTCGGCCCGTTGAAATTGGTCGCGCCATCGACCGCCAATGCATCGAGAAAAGCGCTCAGCTTTTTAAGGTCGCGCAATTTCGCATTGACCATGTTCGATGCCTGATATCCTTTGAACAGCTGCTGGCCATTATTGTAATCGAACTGCTGGTTCAGGCTGATCTGCGTGGTCTGGATATCCTTGTCGGCAATCCCCAGCTTCTTCAGCCGCGCGACAACCGATGTCATCTGTACATTGTTCAGCCGCACCGCCTCGCTAGCCGTTGGTGCCATCGTCTGCACACCAGTGGAAAACATGGCGATGTCCGGCTTTGCCTCGACCGTTTCTGTGACCGTCAAATCGATGACCGGACCAGTCGTGGTGATAGTTACCTGCGTTGCCATTGCTTCCCCCGCTGTCATGCTGCCCGTTGCCAACAAGGCTGCCAAAACCAATTTACGCATAATATACTCCTGTTTAATGCCGCACGCTTAAATCGCAGTACGGCGTGCCCACTCGATATAGGCTTTGCGAAGCTGAACGGTTGCCGAACCGGGCCGACCATCGCCGATGGCCTTGCCGTTAATCCGCACCACCGGCATGACAAAGCCAGAGGCCGACGAAACAAACGCCTCGGCCGCTTGTTCCGCTTCGGCAACAGAAAAGGGCCGTTCATCAATAGCCTGAGCAACAAATGGCAGCACCGCTGCGCGAGTAATTCCGTGCAGGATGTCGCGGTCGAGCGGATGAGTGATGAGAACACCGTCATGGGTAATGATATGCGCGTTCTGCGCCGTACCTTCGGTTACCATGCCGCCGCGCTCCATCCAGGCATCATCAGCGCCACGTGCAATGGCTTCGTTCTTCATCAATGAGGCATATAGCAACTGCGTAGTCTTTATATCTGCCCTGCCCCAACGCAAGTCAGGCAGGATGACGACGCTTATTCCGTGACTGGCAAGCGGAATGTCGACCAGCGCGCGGGCTTGGGTAAACGCCAGCACTGTCGGCGCAGTGCCCTTTGGCGGAAAAACAAAGTCCCGGTCGGCGGGTGCACCGCGCGTCACTTGCCAGTAGATCATGCCTTCTTCGACTGCATTACGCTCAACCAGTGTGCGGCAGATGGCCAGCCATGATTCTGCGTCGGGCGCGCCGCTCATGCCGAGTTCTCCCAAAGACCGGGCAAGACGCCGGACATGGCCGTCAAAATCGACCAGCTTACCGTCGAGGACCGACACAACTTCGTAGATGGAGTCAGAGAACAGGAAACCGCGGTCAAAGACGGACACCTTGCCATCGGTTTCCGGAATGTAGCTGCCATTCAAATAGATTGTTCGCATGACACGTCCCTTGTGGAAAAATCGAACAACAATCAAGAAACCGTTCTTGTCGATGCAATCGGCTGCCACGGGGCGGGCAGCAGAAGCGCTCGGCACAGACGGAATGGGGTTGTCGGAACGGGCCACAGCCCCTATCCGCCCGACAATATGTCGCAACCTCCCATTTTTGCTTTCGAAAAACTCACGCTCCAGCAAGGCGGCGGGTGGCTGTTTCAGGATATCGACCTGTTCATTGGCGCACGCGACAGGCTGGCGCTCATCGGACGCAATGGTGCAGGCAAAACGACGCTGATGAAGCTGGTTGCCGGAACCGTCGAGGCCGACAAAGGCAAGCGAGTTGTCGTTCCGGGAACCAACATCGTGATGCTGGATCAGGACCCAGACGTTGGGTCGTTCGACCGATTGGTAGATTTCGCTACGCACCAAAATAATCAAGTGGGCGACAAAGGTCCGGCCGAATATGCGGTGCGGGCCATTGCCAATCAGTTGGGTATCGACCTCGACCGTGAGGCGAAAACCGCAAGCGGCGGCGAAAAAAGGCGCGCGGCAATCTGCCGGGCGCTGGCGAGCGAGCCTGACCTGCTGTTGCTCGACGAGCCGACCAATCATCTGGATCTGGCTGCCATCGAATGGCTCGAAGACTGGCTGACGCGCTACAAGGGCGCGTTCATGGTGATCAGCCATGACCGGACTTTCCTGACTCGCCTGACCAGACAAACCTTTTGGCTTGACCGTGGCTTGCTGCGCCGAAACGAGATCGGCTTTGGCGGCTATGACGCCTGGACGGAACAGGTTTTTGCCGAGGATGCGCGCAACGCAAGTCGGCTTGATGCCAAATTGAAGATCGAGGCACATTGGCTTGAACGCGGGGTAACGGCGCGGCGTAAGCGTAATCAGGGGCGGCTGGCCAAATTGTGGGAAATGCGGGCGGCGCGCGCTGCAATGATGGGACCACAAGGCACCGCAAAGCTGGCAGCGGCGAGCGATGACAGCAAGACCAAGACTGTAATTGCTGCCGAAAACGTCGGGAAGAGCTTCGGTGACCGAACGATCATTAAAGACTTCACGCTACGCATTCAGCGCGGCGACCGCATCGGCATCGTTGGGGCGAACGGAACGGGCAAGACCACATTAATCCGCTTGCTGACCGGGGAGACAAAGCCCGACACTGGCGCGATAACCTTGTCACCGACGCTGACCGGAATTGTTATCGACCAGCAGCGTAAATTGCTGACGCCTGAAAAACGGGTGCGCGACGTGCTGGCGGACGGGGGCGACTGGATCGATGTGCGCGGAGTTCGCAAGCATGTGCAGGGCTATCTCAAGGAATTCCTCTTCGACCCCGAACTAATCGAGGCACGAATCGGCACCCTGTCAGGCGGCGAGCAATCGCGGATATTGCTGGCACGTGAATTTGCCCGCGAGGCTAATTTGCTGGTTCTGGATGAACCGACCAACGATCTCGACCTTGAAACGCTCGACCTGTTGCAGGAGGTGATCGCCGATTACGACGGCACGGTGCTGATCGTCAGCCACGACCGCGACTTTCTTGACCGTACGGTCACGTTGACGCTGGGTCTCGATGGCTCCGGCAATGTCGATATCATCGCCGGTGGATATGCCGATTGGGAGGCAAAACGAGATCGCCGTGACAAGCCCGAAACCCGCAGCAAGGCTGACAAGGTAACGCCCAAAACGGGTGCGGCAAATCCAACAGCACGGCCCGCCAAATTATCCTACAAAGATCAGCGCGATTACGACTTGCTGCCAAAGCGGATCGAGGCAATCGACGTCGAGGTAGCAGCCGTCGAAACCGAAATGGGCGACCCTGCGCTCTACACTCAAAATCCCGTTCGCTTTGCCGAACTGACAGCAAAGACCGAAATGCTCCGTGCCGAAAAGGAAGCAGCAGAGGAGCGTTGGTTGGATTTGGCTATGCTCGTCGAGGAATTGGCATCCTAGCCGGGCAAACGGTAAAACCCCGCGAGCCGGTCAAGCGCGATCCGCAGCACCAGCTTGGCCGACCGCACGGGCCATGCCATTTCGCGTTCGGCGACGGACATACTCTCGCCGGCGCAAATGACGCGCCAGGCAATATCCGACAGGTCCGGCCCCAACGCCAGGATGGCATCGTCAAACCGCTGTTTGGCTGTCATCATCCGCTCCGTCCGGTTCAATCCTGTAGGCGCGCCACGCTTTGAGCGGGTCAGCGGGATGTTTTCCCACGACATCGTGATATTCGAGCCCATTGCCGCCGCTTCATAATCGCTTCGCAATTTCTCCCCCGCAAGCAACTGTTGATCGGTTAAATGGCCGCGTGTGTGGAGCCATGAAAGCGGCGACTCGGCGACATTCACCGTCACCGTCCGATTGACCGTACGGCCCTGGCTGCCTTGGTCCGGTTCATACATGCAACGTTCGACAAGCGGCCTGGGATCGGCATATTTCACAACAGCATTTTTCTTGCGGGGCACAGGCAGTTCTCCTTTATCGGCGAATCACTCTTGCCATTTGGTAAATACTGTAGGAAAGAAAAAACCTATCTGGTAATCGGAGAATAATCGATGCAAAGCCGCATTCGTGATGTACGCAAGGCAAAGGGGCTAACGCTGGCCGATGTGGCCGAGCGTTGCAGGCCTGCCACGACAGCGCAAACTATCGGTCGCCTTGAAACAGGGACGCGCGTCTTGTCGCTGATCTGGATTAACCGCATTGCAGACGCTCTCGGCGTCGATTCCAGCGACCTGGTCGCCCTGCCCGATCAGCAATATTTGCCCGTCGTAGCGGTGTTGGAGGATGATGGCACCCATGCGCCGATCAAAGAAGAACGCATAATGGTCCCGAATATCGGGGGGTCGATGATCGGTATGCGAATAGCAGCGGCCATCGGTGAGTATCGCCGCGGTGACGAGCTCTGGATGGAACAACTGCCGCCGGAAACTTACGCTTCGGCACTGAATCTCGATGTTCTTGTTCCCCGTCCTGGCGGCAGGTTTATCTTTGGCCGGTTATTGGGCCGCGACTCAGGAAAACTGCATATTCTGCCACTGGAAGCCGGCGCACGGCAGCAAGTAGTGGCCGATCCAGCGTGGATCGCCAAAGCCGTTCGGCTCGTGCGGAAACTTTAAGATGTTGCCGTGCGTATTCTGACGTTATCCACGCTGTTTCCAGCCACCAGTCGTCCCAATTTCGGGATATTTGTGGAGCGCCAAACCCATGCTTTGGCTGCGGTCCGCGATTTCGCCGTCACCGTCATCAATCCGGTCGGCATCGCGCCTTGGCCACTGGATATGGTCAGCGGGCAACGCACCCTTCGCGGCCTACCATATCATGAAGAATGGGGCGGACTGGAAGTATACCGCCCGCCTTTTACCGCGCTTCCCGTCATTGGCGGTAGACTGAATCCCCGAATGATCGCGCGCGCCGCCTTGCCGCTGGCTCGACGCCTGCATACCGAAACGCCGTTCGACCTGATCGATGCCGAGTTTTTTTATCCGGATGGTCCGGCCGCAATGCAGATCGCGGCCGCACTTCGCATCCCGTTCACGATCAAGGCGCGCGGCGCAGATATCCATTATTGGGGCCGGCAACCCGGCTGCGCTGAACCGTTATTGACGGCCGCCAACAATGCAGCAGGCTTGCTGGCGGTATCGGATGCCCTGAAATCGGATATGATCGCGCTTGGGATAGACGGCGACAAAATCCGTGTTCATTACACAGGGCTCGATCAGAGCCGTTTCAGACCGCGTGACCGACAGATTGAGAAACAGAGGCTTGGCCTCTCCGGTCCGGTGATGCTGAGCGTGGGCGCGCTAATCCCGCGCAAGAACCAGAATTTGCTGATTGAATCGCTTACAATGTTGCCAGACATAACATTGTTGCTGGCCGGCAAGGGCGAAAGCGAGGGGGACTATCGGGCGCTTGTCCAGCGGCTCGGCCTGACCGATCGCGTACGCTTTCTTGGTTCTGTGCCGCATGACGATCTGCCTGCTTTGTTTGCGGCGGCGGATATCATGGCGCTGGTGTCGGACAGCGAAGGTCTGGCCAACGCCTGGGTGGAGTCCTTGGCGTGCGGAACGCCAATTATTGCCAGCGACGTTGGCGGTATCCGCGAACTGGTCAAAACCGAAGATGCCGGCATGATTGTCGAGCGCACGCCTGTTGCAATAGCCAATGCCGCGCGCAATATACTGGCCGATCCACCATCGTCTCGGGCCGTTTCGGAAAATGTGCGAGCATTTTCCTGGGAAGAAAACGCCCGCCAACTTTCGGAATTTTTCCGCGATGTTTCAGTCCGCTAAGGCTGAGCGCCGAACCCTTCGCCAATACGCTCGCCTTTCGGCGCAGATCCTTGATTCTCACTAGGCACAAAGCTGTGTGATCCGACCTTGAGCCAGATGAGTATCGGTGCGGCTTGATAAATCGACGAATAGGTGCCGACAATAATTCCGAAAGCCATCGCGGCGCTAAATCCGAAAATCACGTCTGGTCCAAACAATACCAACACGACAAGCGGTAACGAAATCGAGACGCTGGTCATCACCGTGCGCGACAATGTTTCGTTGACCGAAAGGTCGAGCAAAGCCGCCATATCCATCTTGCGATATTTCATCAGATTCTCTCGGATACGGTCATAAACCACCACGGTATCGTTCAGTGAATAACCGATAATCGTCAACAACGCGGCAATGATATTGAGGTCAAACTCCCACCCCGTCAGCGAGAATAATCCGAACGTCAATGTCACGTCATGGATCAGCGACCATATCGCGCCTACGCCAAACTGCCATTCGAACCGAAACCAGATATATATGGAAACCCCCGCCATTGCGGCAAGCAACGCCAATATGCCCTTGCTGAACAGCTCTTCCGAAACCTTGCCCGAAACTGAATCCACACCGTCGATGCGGACGCCCGGATAATCGGCCTTTAGCTTGCCGGTAATCTTGCTCGCCATCGCGTTGGACAGATCGGGATTTTTGTCTGCGCCTTCCGGCAACTTCATCCGGATCGAAACCTGGTTCTCCTTGCCGAAGCGCTGGATGGTCGGATCGCCGTATCCCAGACCGCCGACCTTCTGGCGCAGGTCCGCCACTGGAGCTTCGACACTTTGCGTGAAAGTGGCGCGGATCATCTGGCCGCCAATAAAATCGACGCCAAAGTTCAGCCCCTTGGTTGCAACCAGACCGACCGACGCGAGCATCAGCAATATGCTGATCCCAAATGCCCATGACCGCCATTTCAGGAAGCTGACGTTGGTATCGTCAGGAACGAGTTTGAGTAGCTTCATGTTAAATTCCTCAAATCGTCAGTTCATGGGGACGTGTGCGCTTTACCCAACGCGACACCCACATGCGGGTGATGGTGACGGCGGTGAAGACCGACGTGACGATACCGATCATCAAGACCACAGCGAACCCGCGGATGGGGCCAGAACCAAAAATGAAGAGCAATACCGCCGCGATCACGTTGGTGCTGTTCGCGTCGAAAATCGCGCGGCTCGCTTCCTTATAGCCGAACTCGATGGCCTGAACGACGCGTCGCCCTCGTTTCAGTTCTTCGCGTATGCGCTCGTTAATCAGCACGTTTGCATCCACCGCTGCGCCGATGGTAAGGACAAACCCCGCAATACCCGGCAGCGTCAGCGTCGCATTAGCAAACGCCATCACACCCAATATCATCGCGACGTTCAAAATCAGCGCAATATTGGCGTACATGCCGAAGCGGCCATAACACAGGAACATCAGCACGAGAATTGCCGTGGTTCCGATAACGGCGGCCAGCACACCGCGACGAATGGAGTCGGCACCAAGGTCTGGGCCGACCGATCGTTCCTCGACGATTTTCAGGTCGACCGGCAGTGCACCGGAACGAAGCGAAATGGCCAGAGAATTTGCGCTTTCGGTCGTAAAACTGCCTGATATCTGAGACACCCCGCCAAAGATAGGCTCACGAATTTGCGGTGCGGAGATTACCTGGCCATCCAGCACGATGGCAAACAACTTGTTTACATTCTGCTGCGTCATACGCGCAAATTTTTGTCCACCTTCCGAATCGAACTGGATCGTCACTGCAGGTTCGTTGGTTTGCTGATCGAATGTCGGGTCTGCCTTCACCAGCTTGTCCCCCGATATGCCGCCGAGACGACGCACCGCGATATTGGGCAATCCTGTAGGATTAGTCGGATAGGGCAACACCTGGCTGCCGACACGCGCCTTGCCTTGCGCTGTCTGGTCGGGATCTGCCTGTTCGTCGACGAGCTTGAATTCCAGTTTAGCCGTTTTGCCGATTAACGCCTTCAATGCCTCTGGATCGTCCAACCCTGGAACCTGCACGACAATGCGATTTTCACCCTGACGGATAATCGTTGGCTCAAGAGTTCCGAGCGCATTTATACGACGATCAATGACGTCTTTGGCGGTATCCATCGCTTGATCGAGCGCCGTTTCATTGCCTGCGCCTGCAGGCGTCAAAATGATACGGTTGCCGTCATTGACGCCGATGTTCCAGTCGCGTCCACCCGTCGCGTTGCTCGTTATGGACAATAACGCCTCACGCGCGGCGTCGATCTGCGATGGATCGGTTACCGAGAAGCTAAGCTGACCGTTGGCGCGCGATACATCGGCGATTGCGACCCGCGGCGTCGCCCGTCGCATCCCGTTTCGGACGCTTTCTTCCAATGTTTCGAGCCGCGTTTCCGCCAGTTGAGCGGTGTCAGCTTCCAGCAGGATATGACTCCCGCCGGCAAGATCGAGACCGAGGTTGATCGTTGGTGTCGGCAGATATTTCGCGACTTCTGCACGGATATGAGTCGGCAATATGCTGGGAATGGCACACATCACGCCCACAATTATAATAATGTTGAGCATCCATACGCGCCAACGGGGGAAATCTAGCATGGGCGAAGTCCCAAAGGATTAGAAACAAAGTTTGGGGTCGGCGGCAGTACCAGCCAACCCCGGCGGTCAGTCGTTGGCGGCCTTGGCGCCGCGCGACTGGACATTGGTAAGCGTGGCCTTGACCGCCTTGACGCGGACATTGGGCGCAATTTCGACTTCGACATAATCATCGGTAACCTTGATGACCTTGCCCATCAAACCGCCACCGGTCACGACCTCGTCGTTTTTTTTAACCGCATCGATCTTTGCCTGATGCTCTTTTGCGCGCTTTTGCTGAGGGCGGATAAGAAACAGGTAAAATACCACAAAGATAAGCAACAGCGGGAATATCTGCACAAAAAAGGCCGAGCTATCTGCGCCACCGGCAGCAGCCAAAAACATAAGCGAATTCATCGATAATCCTCAAGAAAGCAGGTCGGGAATGCGGCAACTCCGCCGCCGAACTGAACAATCGGGCGCGATTATCACCTGCGCCTCGCCGACGCAACGTGAAAGCGCCAATACCGCCTTGCTTTTGATGAACAGCGGCCATATAGGCGCGCTTCCAACAGGCGCAGGGCGCCCGCTGGCGGTCGGGACGTAGCGCAGCCTGGTAGCGCATCACACTGGGGGTGTGGGGGTCGCAGGTTCGAATCCTGTCGTCCCGACCAAAATATCGGTTTCATGTAACATACTGATATTAATCACAAAAATATCCTGTTTTTAGTCTGTGTAGAAACTGTGCAGATTATTTTGCGGTTTGCCTCGAATGTCGGCGATTTTGCATCGCCGCTTTCAAGTTTTTTTGGTGAACGGCGGACCGAGATTCGGAAACTGATCAGCGCATTGGGTCATTGCGATTTGCGGGCACTTTAGGAATTGCGGCCAAGCCGATTCATCCATTTGAATTAGTCGTTTTAGAAATCGCACGCTGGTGTAGCCGAGTTGCTGATCCAAGCTTTGCTTCCCATGTTGTGTGCTTAGCAGATTCCTTATGGCAGCTTTGTTGGACAGTGCCGATAGTCTCGTTTCAAGCTGCAATCGCGGCCAGCAGCCATTCATTCATACATTGTTCTGGCGGCAGCTTAGTTGGGCGCTGCTGGCAGTCCGGTTTTTTCGACGGAAAAATTCTAAGCCGACGCAGGTTTAGTGCAATATGCCAATGGCTGGCAGCAATTATTCCTGCTTGCGATTATTAGACTGCCCGATCCGGAACGCGAGCAATCACCTTTATCTCGAAGTCGAATCCAGCAAGCCAGTTCACTCCAACGGCGGTCCAGTTGGGATATGGCGGCGCCTTAAAGACGTCGGCTTTGACCGCCATGATTGTCTCGAACTGGGTTTCCGGATCGGTATGGAAGGTGGTGACATCGACGATATCATCGAAGCCGCAGCCTGCGGCCATCAGCGTATCGTTCAAATTGCTGAAAGCGAGTTTAACCTGTTGCCGGAAATCCGGTTCGGGCGTGCCGTCGGGACGGCTGCCAACCTGTCCGGATAGAAAGACAAGATCGCCGGAGCGGATTGCGGCTGAGTAACCATGTGCCTCATAGAGTGCATGACGGTTGGCTGGAAAAATTGCTTCGGGTTTTTGCATGGTCGGTTCCTTTATACTCGGCGTGTATTTGGTCTCGGTGTTGTCGCTATCAGCTGCGATGCCCATTAAGTGCTTTCCGCAACACCATTAGTGTCGGATCAACTCGATATGGTGCGGCAGACCAGCCGGCATGGCATTCGAGGTTTAGTGAACCCTGTTCCTTCCGGTTCTCGATTGCCTCCAGCGTTTTTGCACCTATGTTCGCTGCAAAGCGCGCGACTTGATCCAGCAATTTCCAGCGAATTCCACCTTTCTCGAACTTCGGGCTGATCACCAGCACCGCTTTGGCGATCCTCGTGCTCTGCTCGATAGCAACCGTCGCTGTGGCCAATATCCGGTTCGAGCCGGGTTCGATGGCGAGAAAATTCTGCAAGCGGTGTCCGTCACTTTCGGTAACGACATGCCCGTTTTGACCTTCACTACTTTGAGCTGCTGTAAGAAAACGAGAATGCAGGTCATCGCGGTCAAACTGCTTGGAGAAACTGGAAAGCGCTAACGCGGCCCTGCGCGAAGGTCCCTGTAGGCCAAAAGTCTTTCCCCTTTGCTTCATTACTTTGACGCTCTTATCGGGATTGCTGGTTGACTGGCCTGTTTCGAACTCAGCCGACCCTGGCCCGCGTTGCTCTTCCGTGCAGGCTTTTGCGGTACGGCCATCGCCCTCATCGCCATTCAGCGCAAGCAGTGCATTGCGAAGCGCTAACAGCCGATCACGCGAACCCGCCGATAACCGCTCCCAACCGAAAGCCGACCTGCCAACGGCTCCGTCGGTCCAAATTCGTTTTGCAACGTCGAGATGCTCCTGCTCGGTTGGATCACGGCCGGTTGCCATACATTGAATAACTGGGCCTGGCATCAATGGGCTAATTGAGGTCGTCATGAGAAAACTCGCTTTCTTAAATTGTGTATCTTTTCCGCCAAATATAGGAGGCGGCATGTTTGGTGATTCAGACTTGTGCTGCGCCGCCATCGACGAACACCTCGGCACCAGTCATGAAGCTGCTTTCGTCACTGGCCAAAAACAGCGCTACCGCGGCGATCTCCTCGGGCTGGCCGAGCCTGCCTAGCGGCGTTTGCGCGATGAGGCCGGCGACAAGCGCCTTATCCTCCTCGGGCGTGCTCGCGATGCCGTGCAGGCCGGGCGTCGATGTCGCGCCGGGTGAAAGTACATTTACGCGGATGCCGCTGTCCTTGAGGTCAAGCGCCCAGCTTCGCGCGAAGTTGCGGATGGCGGCCTTGCTCGCGCTGTAGACACTGAA
>JANOPT010000195.1:0-10522 GCA_031421975.1 Sphingomonadales bacterium
CGAGACCGTACCGCGAACCGCGACCGCATTCGGCGAGCGACGCAGAACTCACACGCCACCGGGCATTTCTGGCGGATGTCACCGACGCACTTTGGCTCGATACCGGGCGGACGAATTAATCAAGGAGACTGGCTATGGATATAAGAGTTTCGGGGCATCAGGTGGAAACCGGCGAAGCACTGCAGGGCCATGTCGAGACGCGACTGTCCGGAATAGCATCGAAGTATTTTTCAAAGGCGCTGTCGGCGCATGGCACGTTCGGGCGCGGGCCGCATGAACGGTTCACCAGCGATATCGTGATGCACGTGATGCAGGGGCTTGTTCTGAAAGGTCGCGGCGAGGCGCAGACTGCTCATATTGCATTTGATCAGGCCGCCGAGCGCATCGAAAAGCAACTCCGCCGCTATATGCGCCGCCTTCAGGACCGGCACAGCCAATCGGCGCAAGCGCTTAAGGCCGAGGAAGCGGCGTATACCGTTTTCGAGGACGCCAGTGCTGTTGATGAGCCCGAATCTGCACTACCCGATGCACCGGTGATTGTTGCAGAAATGAGCGTAGACATTCCTGAATCGACTGTGTCAGACGCCGTAATGCTTATGGATCTGCGCAATACACCTGCGTTGTTGTTCAAAAACACTGGAACTGGCCGACATAATATGGTTTACCGCCGCGAAGATGGCACGATCGGGTGGGTTGAACCAAAATCTGCACCTTAGAATTCGGCCAATTATTCTAATAATATGAACTTATTCAAATATTTGGGGTTTGCTTCCCGGGTTCAAACCGGTCGCATTTGAACAATTTATGATTCGACTTTCTACCAGGCTCGTTGAAGGCGCTGTTATTGCAGATGTGCCATGCACGGGCAAATCCGACCTGCTTGCACGCCTTTCGTCAATCGCAGCGGAAAATTATCTGCTCGATGCGTCTGCGGTGCATGACGGTTTGATCGAACGCGAACGATTGGGGCCTACAGGGTTCGGCGGTGGGACAGCCATTCCCCATTGCAAGGTCGTCGGAATAGACATGCCGGTCGCCGTGTTCGCGAGGCTTGCAAAGCCGGTCGACTATGACGCGGTGGATGACGAGCCTGTAGACCTGATTTGCGCGTTGGTGTCGCCGGCTCAGGACGGGGCATCACATCTGCGCGCGCTGGCGGAAATCTCGCGTCTGTTTCGCGACGAGAAATTTCGTGCCCAGCTTCGCGGTGCGGCGGATTCCGGGGCGATGTATGCGCTGCTGACTCTGGCCGAAGAGCGCGACGCTGCTTGATTGAACCGCGCCTCACCAGCGATTTTCAGATTTCGGCAATAACCCGTCTGGCTGAGGCAGAAGGTGATTTTGCAATGATCCTGCGAAAGGGCGATGTTACGTCCGGCGCTATTCTCCTTATCGGCCAGATCAGGGGGGAAAATCCCGTTGTGTTCGAGCGCTACCCGTCGCTTGATGGCCATTCGGGATGGCAACCGGTTGCCCTGCTTGTGCAGGGAAGCGAAGCAGAAGTTACTGAATATTGGAAAAAACGCGTTGCTCGCGACCCTGATCTGTGGGTCATGGAACTGGACGTCGCATCGTCAGAACGGTTGAACGGACTTTTGCTCGCAAGCGCTTGACTATGCTGCGCCGCACAATAAATGGCACATTAACGAGTAGCGAAGGTTGTCACGCGGGACACAAATGGGGTGGCCGGACAAACACGCGAGTCGGATGCAACAAACGACGAGCCACAATATAATATCAAAGGCTTATCCGCTGCTGCCGCCGCTATAATGTACGTTAAATGTTGAAACTTGTCCGGGCTGCCTCTGTTGCGGCCATTTCGTTTACACTGATTTCTGCCGTGGTCACCGCAGATGCCGGTTTTGCTTTTGGAAACGACCAGAATACAGCGCTTGGCGCGTCGACGATTGTTATCGATGCAGCGCGGATCGCCGACGAGCAGAAAACTCTCGATCTGGCAAAAAGTGGTACGGTCACGGCCACGCTCGCGGAAAATGGCGATATTATTTTCGTCCCTGGAAATGGCGGTTCGCCCGTGATGGATGCTGAACCGGAAAATGTCGCAGCGGACGGTAATGACACCATAATTTCAGCGTCTTCTCTGGCGGATCTGGTCCGCAAACAGAATACCGGTAATTCGCTCAACGCAGAAGAACGCTGCCTTGCCGGCGCGGTGTATTTCGAATCAAAGGGCGAATCGCTTGCCGGACAACTTGCCGTTGCCCGCGTCGTCATGGCACGCTCGAAATCGGGCCGTTTTCCAGCGACGCTTTGCGGCGTTGTTTATCAAAAGAGCCAATTCTCCTTTATCCGCAGCGGGGGTATGCCGCCAATCGCCACAGGCAGCAATAACTGGAAGAATGCGGTGGCGATTAGCAAGATTGCGTTGAATGACAGCTGGAAAAGTCCGGTTGAAGGCGCGCTTTTCTTTCACGCGCGCCATGTGTCACCCGGTTGGCGGCTGACCCGGCTGGGTAGCATCGACAATCATATTTTTTACCGCTGACTATCGCGCATCGCCATCCAAATCATAAGGGCCCCGAAATGGGGCCTTTATTTTGTTCTTACTACGTTCTAATGCAGCGTTATGGCTTCTGTTGCAATGTTCGATCCCTTTATTGGCGCGCCAGCGGTTGCGCGCGGCGTGTCGCGGCTGTTCCTGCGTAACCAGATTATGGTTCAGCCAGAGGTCAGCTTGCGGAATAACCGTCGCGCCGATTTAATGGGAATCAACGGCAAGGGCGAGATTATCATTGTCGAAATCAAATGCGCGCGGGCGGATTTGCTTGGCGACCAGAAATGGCCCGAATATCTCGATTTTTGCGATCGCTTTTTCTGGGCCGTGCCTGCAGGGTTCGACATCGGGCCGCTGCATAAAGAAGCGTTCCTGCCAGAGCGTGCCGGACTGATCATTGCAGATGCCTATGATGCCGAAATTGCCCGTCCGGCGGCACTTGTCCCGCTGGCGGCTGCGCGTCGCAAAACCGAGACTCAGCGGCTGGCGAGACTGGCGATGCGCCGTTTGATGGGCATTGCCGATCCCGATCCGCTTCTGGCCGAAATAGAGGCGGAGTGATTGCGTACGACGCGGGTTAATGGAACAGTCTAGACCCGGGTAAATGGTTGTTTCATGCTCCACCAGATCTGGCCGGGCCGACTATCCTGCGATGACTCCAGCCCAATCGCTTGGGTACTGGCGATTTCGGAATAGGTTCCAAACATCCGGTCCCAAATGGTCAGGGCAAACCCGAAATTCCGATGCTGATCGGCGCGATCTATGCTGTGATGAACAAGGTGCATGTCGGGCGTTACCAGCATCGTGCGTAGCACGCGGTCTGCCTTGGGAGGCAGCTGTATATTACTGTGGTTAAACAACGCATTGGCGTTCAGCCACAGTTCGAATGCGAGCGCGACGATGACCGGAACCCCCAGAAGAGCGACCAGCGCTGACTTATACAATGTCGATATAATCAACTCGAATGGATGAAAACGCAGCGCGGTGGTCACGTCAAGATCGCGATCGCTGTGGTGCACTGCATGCATGGGCCATAACAGCGGCACCCCGTGCATCGCCAGATGTTGCAACCAGACAGCGAAATCGAGGATGACGAAGGCCGCCGCTGCTTCGATGAGCCACGGTAGATCCAGCCAGTAGAACAGCCCGAATTGCGCGCCTGCCGACCAGCTGGCCGCAGTGCCGACGACCACCAGCAGGGATAATATCCTGCCGACCGCAGCATTGGTTATGAAAAACAGCGCATGGGTCGTCCAGCGCGAACGCCGGCCAAGAACCAAAATGCGACGCGGCCATCGCGTTTCGGCAATAGCCAGCACCAGCAGCAACAAGGCGGGGATGGCGATCGCGTAAATGCCAAGTCCCGCCTCAATCATGATTTACGCATCCACCGTTTCCAGGAACGGATAGTCGGTGTATCCCTCTGGGCCCGGTGAATACCATGTCTTGAAATTGTCGGGCGTCAGGTCGGCACCAGTCTGCAGCCGCTCGACCAGATCGGGATTGCTGATATAGGGCCGACCGAAACTGATTGCGTCGGCAAGGCCCGATGCCAGATCAGCGTCAGCAAGTTCCTTGGTATATTCCTGGTTGAGCACCAGCGGGCCTTTGAATATCTTGCGGATTTCCGGTGATATGCGCGGTACGTCGGTGGTTCCAAAATTGCCATAGGTTTTGATTTCGCGAAGTTCGAGAAACGCAATGCCGATGTCCTGCAACGCCGCCGCCGCCGCCGTGAACAACGCAACCGGATTACTGTCGTTTGCCCCTTGCGTTTCGCCATTGGGGGACAAGCGAACCGAGGTCCGGTCGGCCCCGACGGCATCAACGACGGCCTGTGTGACTTCGCGCAAAAGGCGAATCCGGTTTTCGACCGAGCCGCCATATTCGTCGGTGCGGAAGTTCGAATTGTCGCGCAAAAACTGGTCGATAAGATAGCCGTTCGCCGCGTGAATCTGGACACCGTCGAACCCGGCCGCGATGGCGTTCTTTGCCGCGCGGACATAATCGGCGACCACGCGCGGAATTTCGGACAATTCAAGCGCGCGCGCCTCGGTATAATCTTTTTTGCCTTCAGCCGTATGGGCAAGGCCGGGTGCGGTCGTTGCCGATGCCGAAACCGGTTGCGCGCCGCTGAGGAAATCGGGGTGTACCAGGCGGCCCATATGCCACAGCTGGAGAATAATCCGTCCGCCGGCGTCATGGACTGCCTCGGTTACGGGCTTCCACGCCGCAATCTGTGCATCCGACCAGATGCCCGGTGCCGATGGCCAGCCCAGTCCTTCCTGAGTGATGCCCGTTGCCTCGGCGATAATCAGCCCGGCAGTCGCGCGCTGGCTATAATATTCGGCCTTTAGTTGGGGTACCGGGACATGCTCGCCAACGCTGCGTCCGCGAGTGAGCGGCGCCATAATGACGCGATTGGGCGCGTGAATTGCGCCGAGTTGGATGGGATCGAACAAAGTTGCAGTCATCGGATATCCTGTCATTAAGGCTGTGCTTTGGTGCCAAGATGCGGATGAAAGTTGCAAATTGCAACGGGGGTTTATGGTTCAGAAGAATATCTATCCCAAACCGTCGGCTTTGGCGTTTTTTGCCCTGATTGCGGGAAATGTGGCAATCGCCTTTGGTCCATTGCTTGTGCGCTATGCCGATAGCGGCCCGATTGCGACGGGGTTCTGGCGGATGGCGCTGGCGACGCCGTTTCTGATTCTGGTTGGCTACAGATTCGGTTTCAGGTTGTCGACCGTGAAGCCGCAGACCTATATGTTTCTGCTGATCGCAGGGCTGTTTTTCGGTGTGGATATCATCGCCTGGCATATCGGGATTTTCCAGACCAAAATGGGCAATGCGACGCTTTTCGCCAATTGTGCCAGTTTTTTGCTGGTTATCTATGGGGTTGTGGTCGCCCGCAGGTTGCCCAACAATTGGCAGAGCGCCGCTGTCCTTTTTGCGTTCGTCGGCGCGGCTTTGTTGATGGGGCAAAGCCTCGAACTGTCACCACGGCATATGAATGGCGATCTGCTCTCGCTTGGTGCCGGCCTTGCCTACACCGTATATCTTATATTGATGATGCGGGTACGCGAGACTGCGGAAAGCTGGGGTGCGCTTGGCGTGGCCAGTGCGGTGGGCGCGCTCGTTCTGCTGCCTGCGGCTTGGATTGCGGGTGAGCAAATTATCCCTGCGATCTGGTGGCCTTTATTGTTGCTGGCATTTTCCTCGCAATTTTTCGGGCAGGGGTGCCTGACATATGCGCTTCCGCATTTCAGCCCGCTGGTCATCGGTATTGCTTTATTACTGCAACCGGCGCTGTCGGCGGCGGCCGGCTGGGTCGCCTTTGGTGAGACGCTAACCGCGCTGGATTTGGCCGGGAGTGCGATGGTAATGGTCGCGCTCGTGTTGGTCAGGCGGGAATAGCGCTTCCCTAGATGCATGACTGCGCCTACATTCAGGCCATGACCGTATCCGCCCTTCCCGTTGATCCTACACTCGATGAAATCCGTCTGGGACTCTCCCCTGTTGTCGGACGCAATGCTGCGTTCGACGGCTGGTCGGACGCGGCGGTACATCTTGCCGCAGACGAATTGGGTGTCGACCGTGACGTGGCGGCACTCGCGTTTAAGAGCGGGTGCATGGCGCAAATTGATGCGTGGATCGATTCGGTCGATTTGGAACTGGCCAAACGGCTGCCCAAGGAAAAGCTGGACGCCATGAAAATTCGCGCCAGGATTACGGCGTTGCTGGCAACCCGGCTCGACATCATGGCACCGGACCGCGAATCGTTACGCCGCGCAATGGCGATCATGGCGATGCCACAAAACCTGCCGCGCACCGCAAAAATCGGTTGGCGATCGGCAGACCGGATGTGGCGCCTGGCGGGTGACACGGCGAGCGATTTCAACCATTATACCAAGCGGGTGACGCTATCGGCTGTTTATGGCACCGTGTTGGCAGTGTTCGTCAATGACGACAGCGAAGATTTCGCAGAAACGCGCGCGTTTCTTGACCGTCGCATTGATAATGTAATGCAGTTTGAAAAGGTGAAGGCACAGGCGCGGTCGCGCAAAGACTATGTCCCAAGCTTCTCGCGGTTTATCGGCAGGCTTCGTTACCCCGCCCGCTAGATTATTCTCCACTTGATGTTATTGCGAATCGGTTGCAAATGGCAATCGTGCAACTCGATCAGCTATCCTTGAATAAAATCGCCACGGTTCGTGCCATTGATTGGGCCGCGATGCCGGACAGCGAGGGCCATCGCCTGCGCTCGCTCGGGCTCGATGAAGGCGTTGCCATAGAGGCATTGCATCGCGGCATGTTGTTGTGGCGCGATCCGATTTCTGTGCGTGTCGGCCGTATGACAATCGCGCTTCGCCGCAAAGTTGCCGCTGCGATTACGTGCGAGGTCGCGCCATGACGGAAATGATGCCGCTGGTGGCGCTGGTGGGCAATCCTAATGCTGGCAAAAGCGCCCTGTTCAATGCGCTGACCGGTGCGCGGCAGAAGATTGCAAATTATCCCGGGGTGACTGTCGAGCGAAAATCCGGACGGATGCCATTGCCCGACGGACGTCCGATTGAACTGGTTGATTTGCCCGGAACCTACAGCCTTGTGCCCGACAGCCTCGATGAACAGGTCACCCGCAATGTTGTGCTGGGACAGCAGGTCGGTCAGCGTCGGCCCGATGCGCTGGTCCTTGTTGTCGATGCCGGGAATCTAGAAAATAACCTGAGGTTCGCGCTTGAGGTCATTGCGCTAAAGCTGCCGACGATCGTCGCGCTTAATATGGTCGACCTTGCCGAACGCGACGGCCTGACCATCGATGTCGATATACTCGCAGCAGAGCTTGGCGTTCCCGTGGTGTCGACGGTTGCAGTGCGAAAGCGCGGGTTGGAAAGCCTGACTGAAGCGCTGGCGGATGTCCTCATCGTCAAGTCGAAGGCTACACCCGAAGACCTCGCCGCACGGGTGCTGCCGAACCGCGATGCTGTGACGCCGCGCGCGCATGCCATCGCCCGCAAGGCCGTAGTCAGCGAAACGCGGACACGGCAATGGACGCGAACGATAGACTCGGTGCTGCTCCATCCTTTTGTCGGTCCAATCATTTTGCTTGGCCTGCTTTTCGTCATGTTCCAGTCGGTTTTTGCCTGGTCGGAGGCGCCCATCGGATGGATCGAGGCAGCGATAACAGCGTTGTCCGATGGCATTGCCACAGCCCTGCCCGAGGGATTTTTCCGGTCGCTTATTATCGAAGGCGTGTTGGCAGGCGTTGGCTCGGTCGTGGTGTTCCTGCCGCAAATTCTGATCCTGTTCCTGTTTATCCTCATCCTCGAATCGACCGGCTACATGACTCGCGCGGCATTCGTCATGGACCGGATGATGGCGAGCGTCGGGCTGTCGGGGCACAGCTTCATTCCGCTTTTGTCGTCTTTTGCCTGCGCCATTCCGGGCATCATGGCAACGCGCACAATCATGGACCAGAAAGACCGGCTGACAACGATCCTGATCGCACCGTTGATGACCTGTTCGGCACGGTTGCCCGTTTATACCGTGATCATCGGTGCGTTCATTCCAGCGCGGACAATCGGCCCTGGCATCGGATTACAAGGCACGGTCCTGTTCGCTTTGTACATCGCAGGAATCGTTGGGGCGATGGTGGCCGCGTTGTTCCTGCGCCGGACCGTTGCCAAGGGGTCGGGCGGCAGCTTCCTGATCGAAATGCCTCGGTATCAGCTGCCGCTGGTCCGCGATATCGCGCTGGGTTTGTGGCAACGCGCCTGGGTTTTTCTGCGCCGTGCAGGCACGATCATCTTTGCGTCGACCATCATATTATGGGTGCTGCTGAGCTTCCCCAAAGTCCCGGTTGGCAGCGATATGACGCAGAGCGAATATTCGGTTGCGGGGCGAATCGCATCGGGACTGGCGGTGGTGACAGAACCGATCGGCTTCAACGACAAGATTGCCCTCGCACTGATCCCCGCAATGGCCGCACGCGAGGTGGCCGTTGCGGCTCTCGCCACGGCGTATTCGGTGGACGCAAATGACGACGAAGATGCGACCGCGATGGCTTTAGGCGACCGTCTGGCGGGACAATGGTCGCTGGCGACAGCACTGGCCTTTCTTGCCTGGTTCGTTTTTGCGCCGCAATGTATCTCGACCATCGCCGTTGCAAAGCGAGAGACCAACGGCTGGAAATGGCCTGCTTTCATGGTCGGTTATCTTTTTGCTCTGGCCTATGTCGCTGCGGGCATAACATATTGGACAGCGCGCTCCTTCGGCTTATAGCGAAGGCCGATATCAATTCGACAATTAGAGGGCTGGGACATGGCGGGTAGCGTCAATAAAGTGATTATCGTCGGCAATCTGGGCGCTGACCCCGAGGTCAAATCATTCCAGAATGGCGGACGAATCTGCAATTTGCGGATTGCGACGTCCGAAGACTGGAAAGACAAGAGTACCGGCGAGAAGAAAGAGCGCACCGAATGGCACACGGTGGTGCTGAACTCTGATGGGTTGGTCGGCGTGGCTGAACGCTTTCTGAAAAAGGGAAGCAAGGTTTATATCGAAGGCAGCTTGCGAACACGAAAGTGGCAGGATGCATCGGGCAATGATCGATACTCCACTGAGGTGTCGGTCGCCGGTTTCGATGGCAAATTGGTGATGCTCGACGGCGCCAAAGGTGGATCGGGTGGCGGCGGCAACGATGGCTGGAGCGGTGGTTCGTCCGGCAGCGGCGCGTCATCTGGCGGTGGCGGTAGTTCGTCAGGAGGGGGCGGCAGCAACTGGCAAGGCGGCTCGTCCGGCTTTGGCGGCGGCGATTTTGATAACGATCTCGACGACGACGTGCCGTTTTGATCGGATCGCAAATTAAACTGTCATGCTGAACCAAGTTAGCGATGACGAAATAGGGTGGGGCTCAGATGAAAAAAGCAATTTTGGCCCTGGTCCTGATTGGTGCGATCGCCGCTTATTTCCTGTTTGATCTCGGCCAGTATCTCAGTCTTGACAGTTTCAAGGCAAGCCAGGCCGAAATCATTGCGGCCAAAGATTCCAATCCGGCTCTCTACATTGCCGGATTCTTTGTAGTTTATGTCGCGATCACCGGACTTTCGATCCCCGGGGCCGCGATCATGAGCCTGGTTGCAGGCGCGCTGTTTGGCGTTGTGCTGGGTACGATTATCGTCTCGCTTGCCTCCACCATGGGTGCGACGCTGGCGTTCCTTAGCTCGCGTTATCTGCTGCGCGATTGGGTGCAGGGGAAATTTGGCGAACGGTTGCGGGCGATCGATGACGGACTGGCCAAGGACGGGGCGTTCTATCTGTTTACCCTGCGATTGATTCCGGTATTTCCGTTTTTCGTCATCAATCTTCTTATGGGCCTGACCCGGATCAGGACGTGGACGTTTTTCTGGGTCAGCCAGTTGGGCATGCTCGCGGCAACCATAGTATTTGTGAATGCCGGGACGCAAATCAGCCGCATCGAATCAACGGCGGGATTGTTATCCCCCGCGTTGATCGGATCATTCATTGCACTCGCGCTGTTCCCCTGGGTTGCCAAAGCGATTGTCGGCTATGTGAAGCGGCGCCGTGGCTAAGCATTGGAAAAAACCCAAGCGGTTTGACCGCAACCTGATCGTTATCGGCGCTGGTTCGGCCGGGTTGGTCTCGGCGTATATCGCCGCGATGGTGAAGGCAAAAGTTACCCTGATCGAAGCACATGAGATGGGCGGCGATTGCCTCAACACCGGGTGCGTGCCATCGAAAGCGCTGATCAAGAGCGCCAAGGTCGCGCACCAGATTGCCGACGCGGCGCGTTTTGGCATCAACGCGCCAGCAGCGACAATCGATTTCCCCGTTGTCATGCGACGGGTGCGTGATGTTATTACCGCAATCGAGCCGCATGACAGCGTTGAGCGGTTCACGGGACTGGGTGTAGATTGTGTCAAGGGATACGCGCGCTTCATCGATCCGTGGACGGTCGAAATTGACGGCGCACGCCAATTGACCGCC
>JANOPT010000196.1:0-2383 GCA_031421975.1 Sphingomonadales bacterium
CCGTTATAAAGACATGATCGTGTCCGGTGGCGAGAATATCTATCCAACCGAAATCGAAAACGTCCTTTACGATCATCCCGGCGTCGCGCAGGTTGCGGTCATCGGCGTGCCGCACGAACGCTGGGGCGAAACACCGCGCGCCTTTGTCGTTGCGGCGCACGATTTAGCACCCGGCCAAGAAGAATTGATCGCGTTCACCCAGAGCCGTCTGGCACGCTACAAATGCCCGACCTCAGTTGTGTTTGTCCGCGCGTTGCCGCGCAACGCGTCGGGCAAAATATTGAAGAAGGAAATGCGTGACGAGGCCTGGTTGAGGGATCACGCATGACGATCAGCGCATCGGCCCAACTCCTGCGCGGTTTCGCGACCGACTTTCTGACATGCCACAATACCAGCATCGTCGAACGAGTCATGGTCCCGGCATATTGTTTATCGATCGGCGGTTTCCTGCTTGATGGGCGCGATGACAATTATCTGCCTGCAACGGCGGCTCAGCTCGATCAATTTCCGGGGCTGTGTGTCACCGTCCATGACACGATCATCGGCGTCGACGCGGTCGCGATGCGCTTCACCGAGCATGGGGCGTCGATCAAACATGACGGCCGGGTCTCGACATGGGGCGGCGTGACCTTATTCAAAATCGAGAATGGACGCTTGCGGAAGGGCTGGGCCGAGGAAGATTACTTCGCGCGCAAGCGGCAATTGGCAACAGGTATTCCCGATGCGATCAGAGCGCCGCACGCTTCACCTTGGGATGGAGAACCACAACTGCCGGACGCTCAAACGGAAGCAACCGCGCGCGCGTGGCTTGCTGATTTGCGAACAAGACCACCGCTCGACGAAATCAGTGCCGAGGGGCCGCGATTCGGCGAGCTTGTCGACATCGAAAGCGTCGAAATCGATGCCCTATTTTCGGCAGGTCCGCGTGCGGCATTCCATGCTGTCTGCGCTGGCCGATACGCGGGTGGATTCGACGACATCGACGCCGCCAAGACTGGTCAACCCGTCATGCTGCGGCTTGCGGGCCTTCTGTCCACGGACGGCGGCATTGTCACAAACGCACAGATTACGGCCGACCGCCTCGGCCTCCACCGTTCATTGATGGATAAACGATGAGCAAGATTATCATCACCTGCGCCGTGACCGGCGGCGCGCATACGCCGACCATGTCCGATGCGCTGCCATGCACGCCATCCGAAATCGCCGATCAATCGATTGCGGCGGCAGAAGCCGGCGCGGCGATCCTGCATCTTCATGCGCGCGTTCCTGAAACGGGCCAGCCGACGGGCGACCCCGCCGTTTATGCGCAGTTCCTGTCGGTTATCAAACAGCGCACCGATGCGGTAATCAACATCACCACTGGCGGGTCGGCGACCATGCCGCTTGTCGAGCGCCTAAAAGCCGCCGTGCATTTCAAACCCGAAATGTGTTCGCTCAACATGGGGTCGATGAATTTCGCATTCTTTGGTGCTGCTGCGCGGATCACGCAATGGAAGCATGATTGGGAAGAGCCCTATGTGACGGGTTCGGACGATTTCATCTTCCGCAATACGTTCCGTGACATTGCAACCATCCTGGAAACGATGGGCGAAGCGGGGACCCGGTTCGAACATGAATGCTACGATGTCGGGCATCTTTATAATCTCGCGCATTTCGTGGATCGCGGCATGGTGAAACCGCCGTTCTTCATTCAGATGATATTTGGCATATTAGGCGGCATTGGACCCGATCTCGAAAATCTGATGTTCATGAAATCGACGGCGGACCGGCTATTCGGCAAAGAGAATTTCCAGTGGTCGGTGCTGGCTGCGGGTCGGCACCAGATGCCTTTCCTGACACAGGCAGCGCTGATGGGTGGCAATGTTCGGGTTGGACTCGAAGACAGTTTGTTCATCGAACGTGGCGTGCTGGCGGTATCGAATGCGCAGCAGGTCGAGAAAATCGTGCGCATCATCCGCGAAATGGGTCACGAGCCTGCGACGCCCACCGAGGCGCGCGATATGCTCGCCCTTAAGGGCGGCGACAGGGTGGAGTTTTAGGACATGGCACGCATTATCGTCGATCTGTCGATTTATCTCGAAAACGATGTAATCTCCGACCCGCCACCCTATCAGCCCAAAATTACCTATATTGACCATAAGACGTCGGTGCCCGAACTGATCAACTTTTTCCCCGGCTTGCAGCCCGAAGACCTGCCCGATGGCGAAGCATGGGCGATCGAGCGTGTCGAGCTGATCACACACAACGGCACACATCTCGACGCGCCCTATCATTTCGCCTCGACGATGAATGCCAGCTTGGAAGAGGGGGGCGAGCGCGCGATCACCATCGATGAAGTGCCGCTCGACTGGTGTTTTCAGCCCGGTGTGAAGCTCGATTTCAC
>JANOPT010000197.1:0-19140 GCA_031421975.1 Sphingomonadales bacterium
CGGCAGCGCCGCTTTTGACGTTTCAGCGGCAGTCACATCGGCTTTTGCTACCGCCAGTTCTTGGTCACTAGCTGATGCGCGGTCGGCGAGCGCAGCCCGGGCAGACTGCGACCGCGTTAGCGCGTCTTCGGCCTGATCCGCCGCACGCAAAGCCTGCCGCAATTCACTTTCGGTGCCCTGCTGAGCCGCAGCGGCCGCACGATATTCGTGCTGTGCCGCGTCGATATTGCCCACCAGTTGTTCAAGCGTTGCTGCTTGCTGTGCCAGCGCAGCTTGCGCGGGTGGGACGATTTCGGCGAGTTCAGCCAACCGGTTTGCCCGGATCAACTGCTCGGCGGTTGTTGCACCGTCGTCATCGGCCGCAAAACCGTCCCAACGGCGGAGCTTTCCATCGCGGGTGACGAGCCGCTCGCCTGGCCGAAGCGTTTCGCCGGTATCCGTATCGACCACGCGGACAAGCGACAGGCGTGCGTAAAGTTCGGCTGGTGCTTCGACATGGTCGCCCAGGCATTCCTCCCCGGTACGGGGAGGGGGACCGCCCGCAGGGTGGTGGAGGGGGTCCCCTCGGTCAGCCGTTCCGGCTGCCACCTCCCCGTGCCGGGGAGGAATGACAAGAGTCCAACGCCGGCCGCTGTCCCCGCTAATACCGGCATTCGCATCGTCGCCCAATGCAGCGGCCAAGGCGCGTTCAAAGCCCGGCTCGACTTTGATCCGGTCGATAGCTTTATCGCCGCTGCCTTTTGCCAGCGCACGTTCAAGTGCGCTCTGTTCCGATAGCAATGCGGCCAAATCGGCTTTTGCGCTGGCGAACGCCATCTGTGCGGTCTCGCGGTGTTCGGTTAGCTCTGTGCGCCAGACGTCCGCCGCTGCGATTGCTGCGGCACCGATTTCCAGCCTCGCGTGTAACGCAGCGACCGCTTGCCCGGCAGCTGCCTTTGCCGATTGCAGCTCGCTTTCATCGCCAAGCAACGATTGTTCTTGCGCCAGCCGCTCCGCGTCGCGCTCGGCGCGTTCCGCCCGCGCATGCGCCGCAGCGAGGGCAGCGCCTGCTACGCGCAATTCGGCATCGGCACGCGCTTGCTCTGCGGTGGCCTTGGCGAGTGCGACTTCGCTTGTCCGCGCCTGTCGCTCGGCGTTTTCGGCCATTTTAACGAGGGCGGGACGTTCATCCTCCCGACTTTTGATTTGCGCGGCAAGCGTGACGCTTTCTGCCTGTAGCCGCGCCAGCGCATCGGCCGCATCATGCGTGAGTTTGCCCTCACGCGCGCCATCGTCCGCCATGCGCGCGGCTTGCGCGGACAGGTCCGCTTGCCGCTGGATGATGCGGTCACGCTCGCTGCTCAATTGAACCAGCCGATTGGACAAATCGCTTGCCGCATCGCGCGCGGCCATTGCGACCGCCCTGGCTTCGGCAAGTTCGCCGACTGCCGTTTGTTGCTGTTCAGTCAAGCCGCGCTGGATCGCGCTCGCTTTCTCTACAGCTATCGATGCGGCATTGGCTTCGGCCCGCGCTTTATCCGCCGCCGCCTTCGCCTCCTGCCAGCGCACAAAAATCAGGCGCGCTTCGGCCTGCAAAATTTCCTTGCTCAACTTGCGATAGCGTTCTGCCTGTTTCGCCTGCCGCCGCAGCGCATTTGCACGCGCGTCCATATCGGCTAATATAGTGGCCAGCCGGGCCAGATTGGTTTCGGCGGCGCGCAGTTTCTGCTCGGCATCCTTGCGCCGGACGTGCAAGCCAGAAATGCCCGCTGCTTCCTCCAGCATCTGTCGCCGTTCCTGCGGCTTGGCCGAGATAATCGCGCCGATCCGGCCCTGGCTGACCAATGCAGGCGAATGCGCGCCCGTCGCCGCATCGGCAAAGATCAGCGCGACATCCTTGGCGCGGACGTCGCGTCCGTTGGAGCGGTAGGCTGACCCCGCGCCGCGTTCGATGCGGCGGGTGACTTCCAATTCGCTGCCCTCGTCATTCGCTGCCTCAGCGTAATCGCGCTCGGCCAGGATAGTCACTTCAGCGAAATCGCGCGGCGGACGCGACGCGGTTCCGGCAAAGATGACATCTTCCATCCCGGCACCGCGCATCGATTTTGCGCTGTTCTCTCCCATCACCCAGCGGATGGCTTCAAGCAGGTTCGATTTGCCGCAGCCATTCGGCCCGACGATGCCGGTCAGGCCGGTTTCAATCCTGAGTTCCGCAGGCTCTACAAAGCTTTTGAAGCCAACAAGTTTCAGCCGCTTTATCCGCAAGGATGTGCCCCTCGCGTCATCAAGGCAATGTCAGCGCCCCCCCGAGCCATGACTATCTAGCGCCAGCCTCGACCAGCTTGCTTTTGACTTGGTTCCACGATCCGGCGTCGAGCTTTGCGCCATTTAGCAAGAAAAACGGCGTTCCGGTCACTCCATCATCTTTCGAACCCTTTTCGGTCAGCGCGATCAACGCGTCGATAGCGGGTTTGTCCGTCAGGCATGACTTCGCCTGATCCTCACTCACGCCCCGCGATTTTACGAAATCGATCAAGCCCATCCGCGTGGCGAGCAGGCTCGATATTTCGGCAGGTGACATTTTCTGCATGGCTTGCTGGTCTGCTTCGGTCACGGTGCTGATTTTACCCAACCAGTTCTGCTGATCGGCATAAAGCTGTTCAGTCAGTGGGAAAAACGCCTCCGGACCGCTGCACTGGGCCAGCAGGAAGCCCGGGATGTCCTGAACACCGTGCACCAGATAGGGCCTGAATTCCATCGCGACGACACCGGTATTCACCAGCTCGTTCAGCTCCTCGGTCGATTGAACGGAAAACTGCGCGCAGCCAGGGCAGGTGATCGCCCCATATTCCACCAGCTGCAAAGTCGCGTCGGGATTGCCCATTTTATAACCACCAGCGGGGGTTTTGCTCACGACATCGGTCCATGCTTTGCCAGTCGGTGCCGCGACCTTGGCGATCGGCTCACCCTTGGCTGCGGCAGTGGTGTCGCCACTTCCACATGCCGCAAGGGCCAATGCTGCCGTCGCGGCGATGAGAATGGATCTGATACGCATGGGATATCCTTTATTTAGGGTAGTCGGTGTCATTTCATTTTAGCCTTAAGCTCGGCAAAGCTGTGAATATGGTCTTGCAACACGCCGTTGATGAGGAAGCTTGGGGTTCCTTTGACGCCGGCTTCGCTGCCTGCGTCGGTCATGTTCAGCACAGCGGTCAGCGCGGCCTTATCGGCAATGCACGCTTTGCCCTGCGACGGGGTAATACCGCGCTGCTGCATGATCGTGTCGAGGCCGATTTCGGTGTAAACGCCCGTCATAAAGCCTGCATAATCCTCTGACTTCAGCTTTGCCTGCGTGCCGGCGCTAATATTTCTGGTTTTACCCAGCCATGCCGATTGTGTCGCGAACAGATGTTTCTGATTGGCGAAAAATCGTCCCTTGCCACCGCACCTCGCGAGCATGGCCGCAGTGAGGTCGATCGGATTCAGCACCATGTTGCGGATTTCAAGACTTGCCATCCCGGTCGTTACAAATTGCTTTTTGAACGCAGGCGCCTCGGCAAGTTCAAAGCTCGCGCAATGACCGCAGGTGTAACTGAGATATTCGACGACCTTGTTGGCCGCAGCCGGATTTCCCACGACGTGCGCGCCCGTGTCAGTGACATTAAAGGTCAAAAGCCAATTATTCTTGGCCGGGGCAGAGGCCGCGCTTGCCGACAGGGCTGCTACGCCAAGGCTTGCCAAGCCGATAAATTTTCCAAAATGCGACATATGCTGTGATTTACCCATAATAGCGGTCCTTAGCATCTGAAATCACTCGCCGCCTTTGGCAAGGCTTTTTGCCAAGCTTTCGAGGACCGCAAACAGCTCCGGATCACCTATTTCCCTTAAAGATTCTCCCAACTCCATGGGAATTGGTTTCAACGCCGGTGGCGCGAGCGGCTGTCTTGCCACAGGTTTTGCCACCACGCCTTGGCGTACTTTGATTCGGGCGACTGCGCCGTAACCGAAAAAGCGATTCACGCGTTCGATAATCTCTGGCAGCACATGCTGAATAATTGTTGCGTGGGCACCCTCTACAGTCAGTTCAAGCGTGCCGTCCGATTTTTTCCCGAACGGAAAGCGGATCGATTCGGGTGCCGACACCGCAGCGTAGCGCGCGCCCACAATTTCATCCCAGCGACTGACCACCGAACTTTGCACAAAACCAAACCGGCGAAATGCAGCGCGACCGATTTCCGGCATGAGCGCCGATACGGCTTTTGCCTCGCCACCACGCGGCCGCTGATACGGCTTGGGTTTCACCGCATTTTTACCGCGTTTGGGGGTCGCCGGTGTCTTGCCTTTGTCCATCTCCTGATCCATGCCATTTCCGATGAGCGTCGTCCAATATACCGAACAGAAAACTGGGGATATCGCTCCGCTGTTGCTGGCGCATTATGCCGCCCATGCACGCGAATTGCCATGGCGCAAACCACCGGGACACGGGTTGCCGGACCCGTATCATGTCTGGCTGTCGGAAATCATGTTGCAGCAGACTACGGTCACAGCCGTCATCCCGTATTTCCACAAATTCACCCGACGCTGGCCTGATTTTGCGACGCTCGCGGCGGCAACGGAGGCCGACGTCATGGCAGCGTGGGCCGGGCTTGGATATTATGCACGCGCGCGCAACCTGATTGCCTGTGCCCGAATAGTTTCAGCGGCGCTCAACGGCACGCTGCCCGACAGCGAAGCCGCGTTGTTGCGCCTTCCCGGTATCGGCAGCTATACCGCCGCTGCGATTGCCGCGATTGCCTTTGGGCAGCGGGCGGTCGTCGTCGATGCGAATGTCGAGCGGGTGGTGGCTCGGCTGTTTGCCATCCGCACGCCGCTGCCTGCGGGCAAGTCCGGGATTCGCGATGCGACCGATGCAATCACGCCTGAAAAGAACGCTGGCGATTTTGCCCAGGCGATGATGGATTTAGGGGCCGGACTATGTTCGGTGCGTAAGCCATTATGTGTCATCTGCCCGTTGTTTCCGCATTGCATAGCAGGGCAGGCGGGTACAGCGGAGGAATATCCGGTCAAACCGCCAAAGAAAGCAAAGCCGCACCGGACGGGCACGGTGTACTGGATCGAGCAGGGTGGTAAGATCTGGCTGACAAAGCGTCAGGCATCGGGAATGCTTGGCGGGATGCGTGCATTGCCCGACGATAACTGGAACGCAAGAGCCGATGGCAACGGTCAGCCGCCGTTTGCAGCGCAGTGGCAATTGCTCCCTACCCAAATAAGGCATGTTTTTACCCATTTCACGTTGTCGCTCTCGGTTGCCGTTACGGCATCTGTGCCTTGCAAGACATCTCTCGGCCAAGGTGAGTGGTGGCCGGTAAAATCGCTCGACAAGGCCGGGCTGCCGACCGTATTCAACAAGGCAATTGCTATCGTGAGCGGCCAACAAGGCGCGGAGCGGACGGCAACGCATTTATGAGGAGGGAAGAAATGAAGTTTCCAGTTCGTTCCCACTGGTATGTTGCGGTCTGCGCGGCCGCGGTCTTTCCTGCACCGCTGTTGGCGGAAGGTGGCAAGCCACCGTTAACGTCGCAGACCAAGAGCTCCGGCGGACCGCTTGATCCGGCCCAGATGAAAGTGCGGTTTGACACCGGCGACCTGCAAATCGAAGTGCTTCCCGAATCAGAGTCGATCAAGGGGATTGCCACGCTGAATTTTACGGCGAAGGCTGCCATCAAAACACTGGTTGTCGACCTGGACAGAAACTTGCCGGTAACGGCGGTTGCCATCGACGGCGTCGCTCTCGCGCCGGGATCATGGGCCAACCCTGAAGGTCGGATGACCATCCGGCTCGGCAAGACGATAGCCAAAGGTGGCAAGGTAGCGGCGACCATCACCTATGGCGGAACACCGCATGTTGCGGTCCGCGCGCCGTGGGACGGCGGCTTTGTCTGGTCCAAAACAAAAGAGGGAATGCCGTGGATCGCAACGGCAGTGCAAGGCGAGGGATGCGATCTGTTCTGGCCCTGCATCGATTATCCTACATACGAGCCGGACCAGCTCGATATCCACATAACCGTTCCAAAAGGATTGAAAGCGCCATCAAACGGCGTTTTCCAAGGCGTGACCGAGTTGCCGGACGGCCGCACAACGTGGAACTGGAGGGTAAAAGAGCCGACATTATATGGCGTTGCGCTGAACATCGGCCCGTATGAGGAAATTTCCGGGATGTATAAAAGCCGGTTCGGAAACGAAATTCCGATGTTTTACTGGTATTTGCCGGGCGAGGAAAAGCAGGCCAAAGAGCTATTCGCCGAATTCGCACCGACCCTCGATTTCTTTGAAACCATGATCGGGCCGTATCCGTTCGGCAAGGAAAAGGTCGGCGTCGTCGAAACGCCGCATTTGGGCATGGAGCACCAGACCATCAACGCCTATGGCAACGCTTACAAAAAATCGCCCGAAGGCTTTGACTGGCTGTTCCACCATGAATTTTCGCACGAATGGTTCGCCAATCAACTGACCGTTGCAAATTGGGATGACTTCTGGCTGCACGAAGGAACGGGTAGCTATATGCAACCGCTTTACGGCGAATGGCGAGAGGGCACGGCGCGATACAATGCCATGATGCTGACGCAGCGCGCCGGGATAAACAACAAATCGGCAATTGTGGCAGGAAAGCCCCAATCGGAAGGGCAGGTTTATGTCGATGCGCCCGGCCGTGGTAGCGATATCTATACTAAGGGCTCGTGGACGCTTCATACCTTGCGAAACCTGATCGGTGACAAGGCATTTTTCGATGTCATGAAACTGGCGGTCTATGGCCGCACCGATCCCACGCCGGAAAACATCAAGCCGGTTTACCGGACGACGCCGGAGTTCATCGGTTTTGTGAAGCAGGTCACTGGCACTGATTATCAATGGTTTTTCGATGTCTATCTCTATCAGGCAGATCTTCCTGAACTCATTGAAAAACGCGACGGCAACGCCATTTCATTCCGTTGGAAAACTAAGGATGACAGGCCGTTTCCATTGCCAGTCGAGATATCGGTTGACGGCGTGGTGACCAGGCTCGCCATGACCGATGGCAAACACGAATTGACGGTGCCACCTGGCGCCCGGGTGATCGTGGACCCGATGGCACGCGTATTGCGCCGGTCAACGATCGTCGAACAATTACTGGCTTGGCGGGCCGAACAGAAACCTGAGGAGCCAAAAAAATGAATCATTCAGACCAAGTCACACCCACTATGCTCGCACGGCGCAATTTTTTGTCGATGGGCGGCCAGTTCATCGCTCTGGGCGCCGCAGGTGCATTTTTGCCGCAAGCTGCTTGGGCCAAAACGGCGGAAAAATATCCGACCATAAAGGCACAGTTCGATAGCTATGTGTCATCGGGCAAATTGCCGGGCGTGCTGGCAACCATTGGGCGGGGCGCCGCCGCCGCTGATGTCGTAGCGGTCGGCACAATCGCGCAAGGTGACCAGTCGCCGGTCGATGTCGATACATTGTGGCGGGTTTACTCGATGACCAAGCCTGTGACAGGAATTGCAGCGATGATATTGGTGGGCGAGGGCAAGTTGAAACTCGACCAGCCGATTGCCGATTTTATCCCCGAATTTGCCCAGATGCAGGTGATGACCGATCCCGATAACAGCCTTGCTGCGGTCCCGGCAAAGAACCAGATTACTGTCCGGCATTTGCTCACACACACTGCGGGTCTTGGTTATGGCGTCATCACCAAAGGTCCGTTGCTGAAGCTGTATAACGAACAAGGTATCAATCCGGCGGTATTCAGCCGCTTCCCAATTCCAGGCTTACCGGTGCCCGCGCCAACGCCCGATTTGAAGACTTTTGCCGAACGCGTTGCCAAGTTGCCCTTGATTGCCGAACCGGGCACCAAATGGAGCTATTCGATTTCGCTCGACCTGCTCGGACGGGTCATCGAAGTCGCCAGCGGCATGGATTTCGAGGCGTTCCTGAAAACGCGCATCTTCGAACCATTGAAAATGACCAGCAGCTATTTTCAAGTTCCAGCGTCCGAAACCAAGCGCTTCGTCACCAATTATGCGCCGATGAACGGTATCCTGTTCCCGGTCGATCCGGCAGCAACCAGCATATATCTCGACAAGCCCGCCTTCGCCTTTGGCGGGTCTGGGCTGGTGTGCTCGGCGCGTGATTATGACCGCTTCCTGCACATGCTGCAAAACGGCGGCGAGCTTGACGGTGCGCGCATCATGTCGGCTGAAACCGTCGCTCTGGCGACGTCAAACCTCCTTCCTGCCGGCATCCAGACCGAGGGCACTTTTATCGACGGCGCAGGAAACGGGGCCGGGGGACGGGTCGGTCTGGGCGCGTTCGAAGGCACCTTCGGCTGGGGCGGTGCTGCTGGTACAGTGGCGTTCGTTGACACCAAGCGCAAAATGCGTGCAGTCTGCATGGCCCAATATGTGCCAAGCAACGTCTATCCATTCCACGCGGACTTCGCGAAATGGGTGCTCAAGGATTTGGGTATTCAGGGCTGAAACATGATGCCCCCCGGCTTCACCGGTTCGCCGCTCGACCGCGCCGACCGCGTCCGCAATGATGCGGAAGCTTATGGCGCTCTGCTTGGCGACTGGCGCGCGCGGATATTGGGATTGGATGGCCTTGACCCCGTCGTCGGGGCCGAAGGCGGATTACATTGGCATTCCATCGCTGAGCTCGAGGGTTCGGAAGAACTGATCCTGCTCGGGCTTGCCGATGGCAAACCGCATTTTGTTTCGTTGGTTGAGGCGGCGGGCGATGCGTTCCGGTCTCCGGCGATCTGGCGTGCGTTGAGCATAATGCCTGCAGAAGACGCAGCAATCTACGGCACGGCCCGCAGCTTGATCGAATGGCACAATGCCCATCGGTTTTGTGGCAAATGCAGCAGCCCGACAAGGCTTTTCCGCGCTGGCTGGGGGCGCAAATGCTTACATTGCGACAAGGAACACTTTCCCCGAACAGACCCGGTCGTCATCATGCTCGCCGAATATGAGGGTAAGGCGCTAATCGGTCGCCAATCGCGTTTTCCGCCAGGAAATTATTCAGCGCTGGCTGGCTTTCTTGAACCAGGCGAAAGCATCGAGGAAGCCGTTCGCCGCGAGATCCACGAGGAAGCTGGCGTCACCTGTGGCGCCGTGCGCTATGTCACCAGCCAGCCGTGGCCCTTTGGCGGCTCGCAATTGATGATTGCTTGCGTTGCCGATGCCGAGGGCGACCAATTGACGCTCGACACTACCGAAATCGAAGATGCAATGTGGGTGACCAAGGGCGAGGCGCGTGCGGCGCTTGAAGGCGCCGACGACCGGCGTTTTAACGCCCCGCCGCCCTTCGCGATTGCCCACAGCCTGTTGCGGCATTGGGTGGACGCATGACGCCGCTGCGCATCGACATTGTATCGGACGTGGTCTGCCCATGGTGCATTATCGGTTACAAGCAGGTCGAAAAGGCGCTGATGATGCTGGATAGGCCGGTCGATGCCGAATATCGGTGGCACCCGTTTGAACTCAACACCAACATGCCGCCCGAAGGTCAGGATGTGGCCGAACACATCCAACAGAAGTACCGCAGCACGCCGGAGCAGAGTAAAGCTAACCGGCAGCGGCTGGCTGAAATCGGCGCTAGTCTCGGCTTCGCGTTCGGCGATCAGCCCGACCGGCGGATTTACAATACGTTTAAGGCGCATAAGTTGCTGCATATTGCGGGGCATGAGCAAGGGTGGCACACGCAAACGCAGTTGAAACTTGCGTTGTTCGAAGCCTATTTCCAGCACAATCGCGATGTCGGCGACGAAGCGGTGCTGCTAGAAGTCGCGCAGTCGGTTGGCCTCGACAGCGATGCCTGCGCCGCATGGTTGGCAGATGACGCGCTTGCCCAAACCGTCCGCGCCGAACAAGCCTATTGGCTCGACCAGAATATCACCGGCGTCCCTGCGATTATTTTCGATCAGAAGTTCATGGTGCCGGGCGCGCAGAGCGCGGAAACCTTCGCCGGTGTCATCGGCAAGGTATTAGCAAAACGCGAAGCCGCTTAAACCAGGCCCATCTTCATGAGTTCGCCCAACATCTTTGGCGACATCTCGTCGCGGCCATCGGCGTCTTCGCTGCCAATATCGGGCGGCGCGTTGGCTTCTTCCAGATAGCGCCAGCCCTGATGTGCGCGCTTCGGGATTGAACGAACGGCAATGAGCCGGGGCTCGATTCGTATCCAGTGTCGCCCGGCACCGTTCTCCATAAACCCGATAATGGGGCTTCGGCCGACAAGTGCATGGCCGTGAATCCAGTATAATGATCCGCCGGCCATTTCGGCCATCCGTTTGGGCAGATAGCGCGTCGTCAGCCGCGCTTCGCCCTCATGGGCATAACCCTCCAGCCTGCGGCGCAGGTCGGCGGTGCTTTGTGCACCAAAGGCAATTTTGGTCATATTCAGCGGCATGAGCGAGATGTGGGTTTCGAACGCTTAACCCGCAAGCCCACTGGCGACCGCAAGCCCAAGAAAGATCAAAAAGCCCATCGAATCAGTAATCATTGTCACGAAAATCGAGCTTGAAACTGCAGGATCCTGATCGAGCCGGTCAAGCAGCACTGGGATCGCAACACCCGATAATCCGGCCAGTGCGATGTTACAGAGCAGCGCTGCGGCGATCACGCCAGCGAGTACCCAGTTACCGAAAATCAGCCCTGCGCCAATACCGGCAACGGCAGCGATGGTTGCACCGATCAGCAACGCCACCCTAATTTCGCGCCAGATCGACCGCATCGTGTTCGATTGCGTCAATTGATTAGTGGCCAGCGCACGAACCGTTACGGCTAAAGTCTGGGTTCCGGCATTGCCACCGATGGAGGCAACGATCGGCATCAGCACGGCCAACGCGACCATTGTCTCGATCGCAGCGCCAAATTGGGCGATGATGAAGCTTGCGACCATAGCCGTGCCAAGATTCGCGATCAGCCAGCGAACACGCGCCTTATAGCTATCGGCAATCGGTTCGTTGATGTCGCCGTCACCTGCACCCGACAATTGCAGGAAATCCTCGTCGGCTTCCTCCTGGACGATGTGGACGATATCATCAGCCGTGATCACACCGACAAGTCGGCCTGCGTCATCAATAACAGCCGCAGAAATCAGTGCATATTTTTGAAATCGCAGTGCGACTTCTTCCTGATCCATATCGACAGGGATCAGTGTCTGTTCGCGCTGCATGATTTCGCTGACCTGGGTTTTGCGCTGGCTACGCATGATCCAGCTCAATTTGCACGTGCCAACCGGCTTGTGCTGCGGATCGACGACGAACACTTCCCAGAAATCCTGAGTCAGATCCTGATTGTCGCGCAGATAGTCGATCAATTGTCCGACCGACATATGCTCCGGCACGGCAACCAGCTCGCGCTGCATGATGCGGCCAGCCGATTCGTCTGGGTAGGATAATGCATCCTCGATTACCGCACGGTCTTCGGGATCAAGCTCGGCAAGGACGGCTTGCTGATCTTCCGCCTCCATATCCTCGATAATCGCGACCGCGTCGTCGGTATCGAGTTGTCCGGCAAGGTCTGCGACCTGCGCTGCGGGTAAGGCATCGATGATGTCCTCACGAACATAGTCATTGACTTCGGCAAGCACGTCGGCGCTCATCAGGTCGCCCAGCGCGATCGCCAACGCGCCGCGCCTTTCGCGCGGGGTCAGTTCGAACAGGTCGGCGATATCGGCCTCGTGCAGCGGCTCGACAAGCCGGTGCGCCTCAGTCAGATCATTATCCTCGACTGCATCCAGCACCCGGTCGACGAAGTCGCGCGTCAGGCGGTTGTCTTCGTCAAGCGTTTCGACGATGTTGGTGTCGATGATTATCGGGTCGGCATTTTCGCTGATCATGTGCGGCCTCCGATTTGGTCCTGACCCTAGGATGCGCCTTTCCTAAGCCGGGCAAATCAAAATGCAATGATTTTGGCTTTTAACTGTGCGGCGCTTCGCCTAGTGCTTCCGCCAATAATCCGCCTCAGCCGAAAAGGACATATTCATGGCAGACGACACTCTAACCCTCAGCCTCGACAGCGGCGACGTTGTTATCAAACTTCGCCCCGATCTCGCGCCAAATCATGTTGCCCGCATCACAGAACTTGCCACCGAAGGTTTCTATGACGGCGTAAAGTTTCACCGCGTCATCCCCGGCTTCATGGCGCAGGGCGGATGCCCCAACGGAACTGGCATGGGTGGATCATCGAAACCCAATCTGGCGCAGGAATTCAATGCCGAACCGCATGTTCGCGGCGTGTGCTCCATGGCCCGTACCAACGACCCTAACACGGCAAACAGCCAGTTTTTCATCGTCTTCGACGACGCATCGTTCCTTGATCGCCAATATACGGTGTGGGGTCAGGTGATCAGCGGGATGGAACATGTCGACGCTCTGCCAAAGGGCGAGCCGCCCGCAAATCCCGGGGTAATCAAAAAAGCCACTATCGGCTGATATTATGCGGGCGTCGGCGCGATATGCCGACGCCCGGCATTTTTCAGGTAACGCTACTCGGTCCCGTCATCGGCGTCGTTTTCCGGTGGTTCGGGCGGCGGCAGGGCGGCCATCGCGGTTTTCAGTTCCTGCCCGGAAACCCTGCCATCCTTGTCAGCATCGATAAGATCGAAATGCTGGACCATTGGTCCTTTGGCTTCTGCCTTTGCAATGAAGCCATCCTTGTCGCTATCCATGAACGCGACAATTTGCTCCGCGCTTGGCAATCCGCCGCCTGGTGACATCGGTGGCACCGCATCCTGCTGCGCCATCACGGCCGGGGCCGCTATAATAAAGACGAACGCAACAATTGATTTCTGCATAATGGGTTCCTTTCAAACTGACCTGCAGCGATGTGGTCATTTCAAACTGAACACGCCCTTTACCACTGTGAAGCAGTCCCCCGACAACCAGACGCGGTCGTTTTCCAGGCGGCATGTCAGATGGCCGCCGCGGCTCGATGCCTGATGGGCGGTGAAATTATCTCTCCCCAGTTCCTTCGCCCAATATGGTGCCAAAAGCGCATGCGCGCTGCCGGTAACGGCATCCTCATCGATGCCTGCACCGGGAACGAAAACGCGGCTGATGATATCGGTTTCGGTGCCGGGTGCCGTCGCGACAAACAGGTCGTCGCCGAGCAGCGCGAGCGCTTTCATGTCGGGCGTCAGCGCAAGGATTTCGGCGGCACTGTCGTAGCGAAGCAGATAATATTGGTCAGGGTTGCCACGAATATGAGTCGGGTTGCCGCCGATCGCCGCGACGGCTTCGTCGAATTGCATCGTCTCGCTGGCGATGCTCGGCAAGGCAAGCATATAGCCTTGTGAGGCTCGCAACACTTCCAGCACGCCCACCTTGCGGGTCCGGAATCTCACCCGGTCAATGGCGGGATTGTGGCTGAGCACCACATGCCCGCTAGCCAGTGTCGCGTGACCGCACATTTGGACCTCGACCGTTGGGGTGAACCAGCGCAGTTCATAGTCTGCTTCGCCGGTCGTGTCAGGCACGATAAACGCCGTTTCGGCAAAGGCATTTTCTTCGCCAATCGCCTGTAGCACGGCATCGTCGAGCCACGTATCCAGCGGCATCACTGCGGCCTGATTGCCGGTGAAGGGCCGGTCGGCAAAGGCGTCGACATGATAATAGGGTAGGTCAGTCATGGCTTTTCGTGCTCGTGGTGGTGGCCGTGGGTGTGATTGTCGGGTTCGGGGTGGATCAGCACCTCGACACCCGGAAATTCGCGTGCCAGTTCGTCCTCGACCTCGTCCATGATCGCGTGGACTTCGCCGAGCGTTTTGTTCGGGTCGAACCAGACATGGAATTGCACGAAATCGTGCATCCCGCTCGACCGCGTGCGGACGTCATGGATCGTGTTCATTTCAGGGTGCCGGTTGGCGACGGCGAGAAACCGTTCGCGTTTTTCGGTGGGCCATTCGCGGTCGAGCAAATGGTCGAGCGCCAGCCGGGCGGCTTTATAAGCTCCCCAAAGTAGCCACATGGCGATGCCGATCCCGAACACCGGGTCGGCACCGCGAACACCCAAGAGCGTATCGAGCACAATCGCGACGATGACGGCGATATTCAGCAGCAGGTCGCTTTGATAGTGAACATGGTCCGCATGAATGGCGACCGACCTGGTCTTCCTGACCACGTGCCGCTGATATGCAAGCAGCCCAAGCGTGGCGACAATCGCGATCAGCGAAACGCCGATGCCATATTCTGCGTGTTCGGTTTGCTGACCCGATCCCAGCCGGACGATCGCCCTCCAGCCAATCAGGCTTGCCGACACAATGATCAGCATGACCTGAATGAGTGCGGACAACGCCTCCGCCTTGCCGTGGCCAAACCGGTGATCGTCATCGGCGGGCCGCGCGGCGTAGCGGACACTGAACAGCGTGAGCATGGAGGCAAGCACATCGAACGCAGTGTCCGCAAGCGAACCGAGCAACGCGACCGACCCCGTTTCTGCTGCGGCATATACTTTCAGCACAAGCAAAAACAGCGCCATGCTGACGCTTGCAATCGCGGCCTTTGCCGTCAGGCTGCCATGGGCTTCATGGTGGTGATTGTGGCCCAAGGACATCAGTGCGTCCTCATGGGTAAAGCATTCCGGTTGTCCATCGGTCGCCGTCACGTTCGTACAGCCAGCGTTCGTGCAAGCGAAATTCGCGGTCTTGCCAGAATTCGATTCGCGAAGGCGTCACCATCCAGCCCGACCAATGCGGTGGGCGGGTAACGTCTTGCCCGTCGAACTGCACCTCCATTGCCGCAAAGCGCGCTTCAAACGTCTCGCGGTCAGCCAGCGGCCGTGATTGCTCAGACGCCCACGCACCTAGCTGCGAATTGCGCGAGCGGGTTGCGAAATAGGCATCGGCGGTGGCATCGTCGACCGGGTTGGCCTCACCTTCAATGCGGATTTGTCGCCGCAGCGATTTCCAGTGAAACAGCAATGCGGCATTGAGATTATCACTCAGCTGCGCCGCCTTACGGCTCTCAAAGTTGGTATAAAACGTGAAACCGCCATGCGCGCCAAGGTCGCGGCCATGCCCTTTCAGCAGCACCATCCGCACCGAAGGACGGCCATCCCCGCCCGTGGTCGCCAGCGCCATCGCATTGGGATCATTGGGTTCGCTTGCCTGAGCTTCCGCAAACCATTCATCGAACAGGGTAAAAGGATCAGGTCTTTCCATAGCTGTGCGATAGGCTAGACTGCGCGGCGATAAAAGAGGCTAGGGGATAAATATGCCGTGGGAAGCAATTTTCGAATGGTCCAACCGGTGGGCTTTACTTTGCTGGGTTGTTTTGGCGCTCGCGCCGAGGCGGGAGCAGATTATTCCCTACCTGTTCTATGCAGGCTGCGGCGTACTTGCGTTGACCTATGCTGCGTTGATCGTGCCGATGATGGGCGGGTTGATCAGCGACGGCGGACCGGCTGGCGGGCCGAGTCCGGATTTCACCACGCTTGCAGGAGTGATGGCGCTCTTCGATGCCCCTGGTGGTGCGACCATCGGATGGATTCATTATCTAGCATTTGACCTGTTTGTGGGCATCTGGGTAGCGCGCAACGCGGACCGGCGGGGGATTGGCCGGATAGTTCAGGTCCCGGTGCTGTTTTTCGTTCTGATGGTCGGGCCTTTGGGATTGGCTCTCTATCTGATTTTACGCCAATTTATCGGAGCAAAACCGGAAAATTCCCTTGTGCCGAGTTGACTTGACGGACGGCAATGCCGATTTAGAGCGTTAGGTGAGTAATACAGGGATAAGAATGGCCGATCCATATTCCATTTTGGGCGTTTCTAAAGGCGCGGACGAGAAAGCAATTAAAACTGCCTATCGCAAGCTCGCCAAGGAACTCCATCCCGACAAACATCCTGACAATCCGAATGCTGCGGATAAATTCAGCGAAGTAACGCGCGCTTATGACTTGTTGTCGGACGCAGGCAAGCGCGGGCAGTTCGACCGCGGTGAAATTGACGAGAATGGACAGCAGCGCGGCTTTGGCGGCGGCTTTCCAGGTGGCGGCCCCGGCGGCGGTAATTTTGATTTCGGCGGTAGTGGCGGGATCGACTTGGGTGACATATTCGATGGATTGTTCGGCGGCGGTGGTGCAGCGCGTCCCGGCGCCGGGCCACGCCCGCAACAGGCGCCTCCGCCCAAAGGCGCGAATATCGCGTATGAACATCTGGTATCATTTACCGACGCGGCAACGCTTGCGCCGCAGCGGATAACGCTGCGCGACGGCAAGACGGTCGAATTCAAACTGCCCACCGGCATAATGGCGGGCCAGCAAATTCGCATTCCCGGCAGGGGTCAGCCGGGCCCCGGCGGCAGTGGCGACGCGATGGTGACGCTGAAAATCGGCAAGCATCCGCATTTTGTCCGCGACGGCGACCATATCCGTATCGAGCTACCTATTTCGTTGAAAGAGGCGATCGAGGGCGGGAAGGTGAAAGTACCGACCGTCGATGGCAATATCATGCTGACGGTGCCGCCAAGAACCAATTCGGGGGCGACACTGCGTATCAAGGGTCGCGGATTTAGCCGCAAAACGGGGGAACGCGGCGACCAGTTGGTAAGTTTGATGATTCACCTGCCTAAAGACCCGGAGGAATTGAAAAAATTGGCCGAAGCAATCAACAACGACGAAACGGTACGCGCGGGCCTGGGTGTCTGAACATTCACCCCTATCGCCCGAGGCGCGCGCGCAGAGCGGCGCAGGGCATGGCGAAAGCGAAGCCAAGTGGTTCTTGCACCTCGATACGCCGCATAAATTGTGGGAGATAACGAAGCGCGTCCTGGTCGGCGTTTATAGCGAGGGCTTTGTCCACGCGGGCAACTTTGCCTATCTTTCGCTGGTCGTGCTATTCTCGTTTTGCATCGTTGCGGCCGCGATTGCCGGCGCATTCGGGCAGACCCAATCGGGCATCGCGCTAATCAACGCCTTTTTTCAGACTGTGCCGCCTGACGTCGCCGATGCCTTGCGCGGTCCCGTCGAGAGCGCGATGACCGCGCGATCAGGCCCGTTATTGTGGTTCGGCGCGGCGGTCAGCCTTTGGACGACGGCCAGCCTGATCGAAACGATCAGGGATGTCATGCATCGTTCTTATGGCACCGTGCCACATCTGTACTTTTGGCAGTACCGCCTTGGTTCGCTTGGCACCGTTGTGTTTTCCGTGTTGCTGGCGATGGTGGCGTTCAGCGCGCAGGTGATGGTAACCGCGATAGAAGGACTGGTATATCGCTTCATCCCGTCGGCCGAGAATGTCGCTGGATATTTTGCATTGGGACGGTTTGTTCCGTTCCTCATTTTATTTGCCGCCATCTACCTTATTTTTCGCGGATTGACGCCCCAGAAATACCGCAGCCGTGTGTATCCGAAATGGCCAGGCGCGGCCTTGGTCAGTCTGTGGTGGCTTGGCTGCACGACGGTTCTGCCGTGGTTTCTGTCGACGATCAGTAATTATGATGTGACATATGGCAGCCTGGCCGGGGTCATGGTTGCGCTGATTTTCTTTTATCTGATCGGCCTGGGCCTCGTTACCGGAGCGCAGCTAAACGCTGCGCTAGCCAACCACCACGAAAATGGACTAAAGCAACGCGAAACTGAATTTTCTAATATATGAGGGTTATATGAGCGGACTGATGGCTGGCAAACGTGGGCTTATAATGGGGCTTGCGAATGACAAGTCGCTGGCATGGGGTATCGCCCAACGGTTAAACGCCGAAGGGGCCGAACTCGCATTCAGTTATCAGGGTGACGTTATGGAAAAGCGCGTCCGCCCGCTTGCAGAGCAGCTTGGCTGCGATGTCCTGATTGACTGCGATGTAGCTGATATGGCAAATCTCGACCGTGCGTTTGAGACGCTGGCTGGCAAATGGCCAACGATTGATTTCGTCGTCCACGCGATTGGGTTTACCAACAAGGAGGCGTTGCGCGGCAAATATTTCGACGTCGGCCTTGAAGACTTTCTGATGACCATGAACATCAGCGTCTACAGTTTTACCGCAGTGGCCAAACGCGCCGCAGCAATGATGAAGCCGCTTGACCCGGAAACCGGAGAAGGCGGCGGGGCGATGCTGACGTTAAGTTATTATGGCGCAGAGAAGGTTGTCCCGCATTATAATGTCATGGGCGTGGCAAAGGCTGCGCTGGAAGCATCTGTCAAATATCTGGCCAACGACGTCGGGCCTCACGGGATTCGCGTGAACGCCATTTCGGCAGGACCGATAAAGACACTCGCGGCGTCGGGTATCGGCGATTTCCGCTACATCATGAAATGGAACGAGCTGAACTCGCCGCTTCGCCGCAACGTTACCATCGATGATGTCGGTGCTTCCGCATTGTATTTACTATCTGACCTCTCCGCCGGGGTCACCGGCGAAACCCATCATGTCGACGCAGGCTATCACACCGTCGGCATGAAGCAGGAGGATGCTCCCGATATAGGTTTGGCGTGATGATATCGGGGCACAGCAACGAGCTGCTTCTTTTGCTTGCGGGCTGCGCCTTGCTTGTCGGTTTTCACGGTTACTGGCACGCCAAACATTATTGGGAAGGCCTGCCACCCATCCTCGACGCATTTGTGTCGATGGCGGGCTTTGGCGCGGTAATCGGCGCTTTCGTCTGGGCTGGCCGGGTTGGTGGGCAATATGGCCACCCGCATGCGGCGCGCGTATTGGCGATTGCTGTCACGCTGATCATTTTTCGTGCAATTCGCACATGGATCGGCAAGGAACAAGTGCGTTACCGGTCCGTCCGGGCCAGCCAGCCAAAGGTCAGTGATGAGTTTCAATAGTTTCGGCCGCGTATTCCGTTTTACCACCTGGGGCGAGAGCCACGGGCCTGCGCTTGGCGCTGTGGTCGACGGTTGCCCCCCTGGCATTGCACTTTCCGAAGCAGACATTCAGCCCTTTCTCGACAAGCGCCGCCCCGGGACGTCGCGCTTCACGACGCAGCGGCAGGAGCCCGATGCTGTCAAAATCCTTTCGGGCGTGTTCGAAGGCCGCACCACCGGCACGCCGATTTCGCTGATGATCGAAAATATCGACCAGCGTTCAAAGGATTATTCTGACGTCGCCAAAGCCTACCGTCCCGGTCATGCGGATTACAGCTATGACGCCAAATACGGCTTTCGCGACTATCGCGGCGG
>JANOPT010000198.1:0-2154 GCA_031421975.1 Sphingomonadales bacterium
TGGCGCAAACGAGCAAGTATCCCAGCCCGCTTTCCAGCGTTGATTTTAACAGACATCGTGGCGTTCCCCTGTTCCACAAATACATTTCAACCGTCTGATTACAGGCGGCGTAGTAAGCGGTATTTGAAGGAACAGGGTTACTGTCGGGTTAACCTTGATTCGGCGCGGATTTTGGTATGAGGGGGTCCATGGACGATATACGAAATATCCTGTCGCCGCCGCAGCGACTCGCAATTGCCTATGCTCCAGCTAAAGTTCGGACTGCGTTCTCGCTGCTTTTGGCGTTCGATGGAAAGCTGCGCGATGTCGTTGCCAACACCGGGGAAACATTGATCGGTCAACTCAAGCTCGCATGGTGGCGGGAGGCGATCGCGGCTGAACCAAAGGATCGTCCCGGGGGTGAGCCACTGCTTCGTCGGTTAAGCGATCTGGAATACCCCGATATCCGCCCCGAACTCGACATGTTGGTGACAGCATGGGAAGAATTATTGCTGGATGGAGGCGATGGCCGTTCGCAGACGAATTTTGCCAATCATCGCGGTGCTGCGATATTTGGCGGATTTGTGCGCTTGATCGGTATCGATATTGACGTCGCAGATTTAGGCCGCGCATGGGCACTGGCCGATTTGGGCGGTGATCGCACGTTCGTCAAAGATGCACCCCGGTTACCGCCGCGCCGCGCCTTAAGACCCTTGACGATTCTGGCACTGTCGGTGCGTGCAGTATCCGGGTCGCGATTGATTTTGCACGCCTTGACGGGCCATTGAATTTCGGGGCAAACAGCCATGACGTCAACATAATCAGGGGCCGATGCAATGCAACGAATACTGGCAGGCGGGTTTGGAGCGTTGTTGCTTGCCGCGTCGGGCCTCTGGCTTTGGCAAACGCAGGCGTCGCAAAAGAACGAAATTCCCGCTCCACCTCCGCCCGTTGCCATGTCCGACAATTTGCCGGTTGCCAGCGCCAATGCCCCCGCATCAGGCCCCGCTCCGCCAACGCCGCCCGAGGCCCCGAAAGCAAGCAGGGAGGAAGTCCGTTTCAATCGTTATGATCGCAACCGGGACGAGCTCGTTTCGCGACTTGAAATGATGGGCAGCCGGACCAAGGCGTTCAAGGCGCTGGATCAGGACAGCAATAATCTGCTGACGTTCGAGGAATGGGCTGCCGCCACCGGGGAGCGTTTTGCCGGGGCGGACGGCAACAAGGACAAGCTGTTGACCCGCAAGGAGTTTACCACGACGCGGCCTAAGGCAGCGGCTAAACCCGGATGTCGTTGCTAAATCGTAACCTTTTGTGCTGCTATCCAACTAGCCAGATCGGTCCGCGCGCGTCCTGTCATGGCGGCTTTGCGCGATTTCTTGTGAACCTTGTCGCCAAGCGGCGCGAATAGACCGAAATTGACGTTCATCGGCTGATAATCGTCCGCATGCGCGTCACCGGTAATGTGACCAAGCAAAGCGCCGAGCGCCGTCGTAGGTGGCGGCTGATCGATGTCGCGCCCGCCGAGCTCAGCCGCTGTCATGATGCCCGCCATCAGGCCAACCGCGCTGCTTTCCACATAGCCTTCGCAGCCGGTTATCTGTCCCGCAAAACGCACGTTAGGCGAAGACTTCAAGCGTAACTGGCGGTCGAGCAACACGGGCGAGCGAATGAACGTGTTCCGATGAAGCCCGCCAAGCCGCGCGAATTCCGCCTTTTCCAGACCGGGTATGGTCCTCAGCAGCTCCACCTGCGCGCCGTGCTTCATCTTGGTCTGGAAGCCGACGATGTTCCAGATGCTGCCTTGCTTGTTATCCTGGCGCAACTGGACCACCGCATGGGCCCAGCGTCCGGTGCGGGGATTGTCGAGCCCTACCGGTTTCATCGGTCCGAAACGCAGCGTATCCAGCCCGCGTGACGCCATGACCTCGATCGGCATACAGCCTTCGAAATAAGGGGTATTCGTCTCCCATTCCTTGAACTCGGTCTTTTCGGCGTCGAGCAGGCCTTGGTGGAAAGCGCGGTACTGCGCCTCGTCCATCGGGCAGTTGATGTAGTCCTTGCCCTCACCCTTGTCCCAGCGTGAGGCATACCAGGCGACGTCCATATCGATGCTGTCATGGTAGACAATCGGCGCAATCGCGTCGAAAAAGGCGAGGCGGTCTTCGCCGGTTC
>JANOPT010000199.1:0-6955 GCA_031421975.1 Sphingomonadales bacterium
ACCGGAACCCTGTTTGCCGCAGACAATCCGCAGGACATGGCGGCATCGCTCGACAGGCTTTTGACCAATCGGGCCGACTGGGACGCCATGCGACAATGTGCGCGGCAATTTGTCGAGGACGAACGCAGCTGGCATAAGAACGTTCATCGTTACGAACCTGTTTACCATTTATTGTTAAACCAAGGGCGATTGTCCAAAGCTGCCTGATTGCAGCGGGCCGAGTGCAGGAAGCGAAGATGCCGAAAAGCGTGCCAAACGACCAGATAAAGGCCTTTATTATGGCCATCAGCGGCGCAGCGATTGCTGCTGTCGCAACGATGTTGGTGCCTGTTTCGGTGATCGAGGGGATTACCGGCGCGACGGGTCTTTCCGAACTGGTTCCGGCCGCCGCTGCTCCGCTGGGTGATACGGCACGGGCGCTGATCGCCTTTGCCGCAGGTGCATTGACTCTGGCGACATTGGGCTATCTGTTGCTTCGCCAGGACAGCGTCGCTGTTGCCCGCCCGGTCGAATCGGTGCCCGCTTCGCAATGGGCAGGCGATGAAGAAAAAATGTCGTTCAAGGAGCGTCTGGCAAGCATCCGGTTGCCCGAAGCCCTGCTACCGAAAATGCCTTGGACCAAAAACGAGGATGATATCACCGAATTGGCCGATCTGCCAAAGCTGCGGAATGGCGACAGCCATCCCGATGCCCCGGCCCGCCGCCCGCTGGTCGCGTCGCTCGATTTGCCCGTCCTCGATCTGGCCGATATTCCGGACGTGCAGATTCAACCTGCGGCGCAAGCCAGTAACGTTGCCGACGTCGTTGAGACTCTAGCGACACCGGAACCAGCACTGGCACCGGCACCGCAAGCGCCACCGGAAGCGCTACCGGCAGCGGTGCAACCCGGTCCGGCGCGGTTCGAGGCAATGAGCAGTGCGGACGTCGAGCCGACATTGGCGGATATGGTGGCGCAGCTGGAGGCTGCGGTAGCGGACCGGCAAAAGCAACTGGTACAATTGGAAGCCGTTGCGACCGAACTTTCAGCCAGCCGTCCGGCTATCGCCCGCGGACTGGTCGACGCGCAGCCGCAGCCCGAAATCGTTGCTGCAAACGAAATTTTTGTCGATGAACCGCGCGCCGAGCGTCCCGCGCTGGAGGCCGTACCGCAAGTGTCGGTCAAGGATGACGATATGGATTCAGCGCTTGCCGCTGCTCTTGCGACGCTGCACCGGATGAACGCGACCGGCCGATAAGATCCTAAGCGTCCAGCAATAAAGCGTCGATCATAAAGCGAAGTGGACTTTCGGTCGCCCCTGTTTCGACGACGGCGATGTCGGCAACCAGTTGACCACATAAATCAAATTCATGTTCGGGCAAATTTTGCACAAAGCGGGTCATTGCATCGGCATGATACCGGGGCGCCACCGTCACCGAAATGCAGACCTGCACGCCGCAAAACGTCAGGCTATGCCACGGCCGTTCGTGAATCAGCGATAATTCGGCATTGGGCAGCAGTTGCGCCAACGCGCGCAGCAGCCGTCCCGATCGTGCAATGGACCTCATGCTGCGCCGCTCTTGGGTTTGGAGCCCCGCTCATGTGCCGCCATGAAGCGGCGCAGTTTCGTCTCCATTTCAGGCCGGATTTCGCGGCCCATCCGCATGTCGAGCACCAGCCGGGGATCGCGGGCCGCCAGTCGCCCGAATTTTGTCGGCGGTAAATCCTCCTCGCGCAAAAAGCGTTCGACAAGGCTATTGATGTGCATGACGTCTCCTCCACGTAAGATCGGGTTTTGCTTGCCCGAATCAGTTAGAACAAATATAGAACATTTGTGATAGGAGAAATCCTACATGTCTAGGAAAATTCCAGGCTATTCGGAGGAATTATGATTAACCAAGGTCCAGAAGATTCACGCGTTGCACTGCAGCGGCTGATTGCCGACAATAACGACGATTATGCAGGTTTGTCGAAGCTGGTCGGGCGCAATGCGGCCTATATCCAGCAATATATCAAGCGCGGCACACCCAAAAGATTACCCGAGGTCGAACGCGGCATATTGGCGCGCTATTTCGGCGTGGACGAGAAATTGCTGGGTGGCATAGCCTCTCCTGCGGCCAAAGCCGGATTGCGGCTTATTCCAAAACTGTCGGTCGGCGCATCGGCCGGGCCGGGCGCGATCAACGATGCCGAGGCGCTGGCGGGAAAGATCGGTTTCGACGAGAAGTGGCTTCGCAAGCAGGGATTGGAGCCGTCGAAGCTGTCGCTCATTCGCGTTGACGGCGATTCGATGGCACCGACGCTGAACAATGGCGACGACATCATGGTCGATAATAGCGCTGCGGCAACCGCGCTCAGGGACGGGATCCATGTCATCCGGCTGGACGATGTGTTGATGGTCAAGCGGCTTGCCAAGGGACCGGCGGGACGGTTGTCGGTCCTGTCCGACAATCCGGTCTATCCCGATTGGCCCGATGTGGATGGCGGCACGGTCGCGATTATCGGACGGGTCGTGTGGGCGGGGCGGCGATTGTGAAGGCTTGCAAGCCAGCGGTCCAGCCGCCACATAGGCCGTATGTCCAATGTCACCTCAACGATAACCAAACAGCCACCGCTTAAGGCCGCGATTATTCCGGTGACGCCGTTGCAACAGAATTGCACGTTGTTCTGGTGCACGGAAACGAACAAGGGCGCGCTGGTCGATCCCGGTGGCGATCTGGACAAATTAAAGGCGGCTGTGGCGCAAACCGGAGTGACGCTGGAAAAGCTGCTCATCACTCATGGTCATCTCGACCATTGCGGGCAGGCGGGTATGTTGGCGAAGGAACTCGGCTTGAAGATCGAGGGTCCGCAGGAAGAAGACCGGTTCTGGATTGCTCAGCTCGACGATGATGGCCCGCGCTGGGGAATGCATGCCGAAACGTTCGAGCCGGACCGCTGGCTGGAGGATGGCGATACCGTGACGGTCGGCAATCTGACGCTCGATGTCATCCACTGCCCGGGGCATACGCCGGGGCATGTGGTTTTCTATCACGGCCCGAGCCGTCTCGCGATTGTCGGCGACGTGCTGTTTCAGGGCTCAATCGGACGGACCGATTTTCCGCGTGGCAATCACGCCGACCTGATCGACGCCATCACTAATAAGCTGTGGCCGCTCGGGGATGACGTCACGTTCATCCCCGGTCATGGGCCGACCAGCCAGTTTGGCTACGAACGGCAACATAATGCGTTCGTGGCCGATGACGTGCTGGCCGCTCGCTAAGTTACAAAACTGCGGCGTAAACGGTCCACAACGACCATCCGGCCAGCCCGAGTAACGTAACCATCGTGGTCAGCGTGCCGACCATCCGGCCTTTGCCCAATGAACCGCCATCCATGCCGAGGCCGTGGGCCAGCCGACCGACGATATACAGGATACCCAATCCCCATAGCCAGTTGTTGGTGCCGCCCGTCATCTCCAGCGCCGCCAGCAGAACCAGCACGAACGGTGCGCTTTCGACAAAATTGGCGTGGGCGCGCATCCGGCGGATCACGAATTCATTGCCGCCATCGCCAATCGACACGCTTTCCTTGGTGCGTGCCTGGCCGCAACGGATCATGAGCCAGATGTTGACCAGCGCAGCACCCGCCGCGATGGTAAGGGTCACGGGTAAACTCAACATATATTCTCTCCCTGTTATCTGCGCGGCTCTAACCGCTATCTCTCGGCTTGCAAAGCGCAGAAAAAGCGGTATAGCGCGCCGCTCACACGGACATCTGTGGATCGAACTGGACGATTCTGGCGATTGCTTGCCACGACCGGCCTTTTGACCTAACAGCGTCCAGAACTTATTGATTTTGAAATGGAACAGGTGCCGAGATGGCTGTCCCCAAAAGAAAAACATCCCCTTCACGCCGCGGTATGCGTCGCAGCCATGATTCGCTTACGCCCGCAGCCTATCAGGAATGCTCCAACTGCGGCGAGCTGAAGCGTCCGCATCACATGTGCGATGCCTGTGGCCATTATAATGGCCGCGAAGTGCTGGCGGTCGCCTAAACCTCCACTTTAAGGAGAATTGCTGGTGTCACTGAAACCGCGTATCGCCATTGACGCGATGGGCGGAGATGAGGGCGTACCGGTAATGGTCGCAGGTGCGGCTTTGGCACGGCATCGCCACGAAAGTTTCAAATTCCTGCTGGTCGGCGACGAAGTGCGGATCAAGGCTGCGCTCGACAGCCACCCGAATTTGCGCGCAGCCTCCGAAATTCTTCATACCGATGACGTCGTGACCGCCGATGACAAGGTCAGCGCCGCGCTTCGTCGATCAAAAACCAGTTCCATGGGCATGGCGATCAACGCCGTAAAGGCCGGCGACGCCAGCGCCGCAGTCAGCGCAGGCAACACGGGCGCGTTGATGGCGACCGCCAAAATGGCGCTTCGGACGATGCCGGGAATCGACCGGCCAGCCTTGGCGGCGTTGTTGCCGACGCTTGAAGATACCGACGTTGTCATGCTCGATCTGGGCGCAAACACCGAATGCGAAGCCAAAAACCTCGTCCAGTTTGCGGTGATGGGCGCGGCCTATTCACGCATCATCTTCGGCTTTGACCGCCCGCGCGTGCGGTTGCTCAATATCGGTACCGAAGAAATGAAGGGCACCGACGAACTGCGCGATGCAGCCCAGCATCTTCGCGATGCGACCGGGCTGCATATGGATTTTCAGGGCTTTGTTGAGGCTGACAAAATTAACCGGGGTGAATGTGACGTGGTCGTTTGCGACGGATTTACCGGCAACATCGCGTTGAAATCGATTGAGGGAACCGCGCGGTTCGTCACCGATTTGCTGCGCCGCGCCTTTACCAGCTCGATCCGGTCGAAGTTCGGATTTCTGGTTTCGCGCCCGGCAACCGAGCTGATCCGCCATCACCTCGACCCGAATAATCACAACGGCGCGGTGTTCATGGGCCTGAACGGTGTTGTCGTAAAAAGTCATGGCAGCGCCAACATCAAAGGCGTTGCCAATGCGGTCGAGGTTGCGGCGCGCCTAGTGGAAGAAGACATCACGGCGCGCATCACGCAGGATCTCGCGCGGGTGCAGGCCGGGTGATCGAACCAGCCCTCCGCGCGGTAATAAAGGGCACTGGCTCGGCGTTGCCCCGCAACCGGGTCTCCAACGCCCAACTGGCCGCCAGGGTGGACACATCGGACGAATGGATTACCGAGCGTACCGGCATCAAATTCCGCCATATCGCAGAACCGGATGAGACGACGTCCACACTCGCCACCGAGGCGTCGCGCCGTGCGCTCGAAGCGGCAAAGATGGATGCCGCCGACATCGATCTGATTATCGTTGCAACCGCCACCCCCGATCAAACCTTTCCGGCCTCGGCGACGCTCGTCCAGCACGCGCTGGGCTGCAATGGCGGCGTGGCGTTCGACGTGGCGGCGGTCTGTTCGGGGTTTCTATACGCCTTTTCGGTTGCCGAGAGCATGATACGCGCAGGCTCTGCAAAAAACGCGCTGGTGATCGGTTCGGAGACCTTCAGCCGCATTCTTGACTGGGAGGACCGAGCCACCTGCGTGTTGTTCGGCGATGGCGCCGGAGCCGTCGTGCTGAGCGGCGAAGTCGGCATGCGCGGTGCGCTCGCGACGCGGCTTCATGCCGATGGCAAGCATAATGAACTGCTGTTTGTCGATGGCGGACCGTCGACCACCGGCACCGTCGGCAAATTGCGGATGAAGGGGCGTGAAGTGTTTCGCCACGCGGTCAATAATCTTGCCAGCGTCATGCACGAAACGCTCGATGCTGCCGATATGACGCCGCAGGATGTCGATTGGGTCGTGCCGCATCAGGCCAATGCCCGCATCATCGATGCAACGGCGAAAAAACTGGGTCTCGATGCCAGCAAGGTCATCGTCACCGTTGACCGGCATGCGAACACCTCGGCCGCATCGGTCCCGCTGGCGCTTGACGTCGCGGTCCGGGACGGACGGATCAAGCGAGGCGACATCGTGGTACTGGAAGCGATGGGTGGTGGATTTACCTGGGGCGCCTCTGTCGTCCGAATGTAGGGTCAGAACCCCTTTAATCCGCCTTCGAGGCGTCAAAATGGCAAAGATATCGGAGCAAAATGCCCGCCGCCGATAGTCGCTCTACCGGCAAGGGCATTTTGTTTCGAGATTGAAGCCATTTTGACGTCCTCCGGATTTGACCCATTTTGCTCCCTTCGACGCCGCCTGCGGCGTCGCTCAGGACAGGCATTGCTGCGTGGGCAAGCTCGGACATAGAACCACTATGCCCAGCACTTGCCGCCTTGCACTGAGCAAAATGGCTTCAAACCTCGAACGCGGATTAACGGGGTTCTGACGCTAAGTTTTCGACTATCGTCATTTTACATCACAATTTTTTTGTTATATAACTGTCGCTTCTCAACATGCGGGTCGCAAGTCGGAGACGGTATATGGCAGATGCAGGTACATTGACACGCGCCGATTTGGCGGAAATCCTCAATCGTCAGGTCGGGCTTTCGCGCGCCGATGCTGCCGCAATGATCGAATCCATTCTTGGCCACATGACGACGGCCCTACTCGACGGGGAAAATGTCAAGATTTCCGGTTTCGGCACATTTGTTCTTCGCGACAAAGGTCAACGCGTTGGCCGCAACCCTAAAACAGGCGTCGAGGTGCCGATTACCCCGCGCCGGGTTCTGACCTTTCGGGCAAGCCAAGGCATGCGGCAAAAAGTCAAATGAGCGAAAAATCGGCCGACGCCTTTCGCACGATCGGCGAAATGGCCGAGGCTCTTGGCGTGCGGACCCACATATTGCGCTATTGGGAAGAACAGTTTCCGATGCTCAGGCCGCTGACCCGGGCGGGCGGGCGACGCCTCTATCGTCCCGAAGACGTTGCGTTGCTGCATAGCATCAACAGATTGCTTTATAGCGAAGGCTATACGATCAAAGGCGCGCGCAAGTTTTTGAGCGGGGACGGTGCCGTGG
>JANOPT010000200.1:0-9411 GCA_031421975.1 Sphingomonadales bacterium
CTGGACCGGCACCAGCATCGTATGTGTGATGGCCTGGTGCGCTGCGATTTCCAGATAGCGACCGGCGTCGAATTTCGGCATCATGTAAAGCGACCCGCCATAGGCCAGAGTGGGCATCACCAGCGCCAGCGTGGTGTTCGAGTATAAAGGCGTCGAAATCAGCGACTTCTGCCCGGCCTCGCCATAGCCCGCATTGGTTCCGACGGCGGCATGCCGCCAGCGCATTCCATGCGAATGGATAATGCCCTTGGGCGTGCCGGTGGTGCCGGACGAATAAATGATATTGAACGGATCGGCGGCGGTGCAGTGGCGATCCTGCGGCACCGCGCCATCGTCCGCCATCCAGCCGAAGATATCATCGAACATGACGTGGCGGAGCGACGGCAAATCCTCACCCGCCAGATCGGCAAGCTTGGCCGCGTCGATAAACAGATGCATTGCGCCCGAATCACGGATCATCGCATTTAACTGCCCCGGCGCTGCCGACGTCGTCAGGGGTGCAGCGCACCCCCCTGCCCGCACTGCGGCCAGATAGGCGAGCGCATAGCGCACCGAAGTCGTCCCAAGGATGGCGACTGCCTGCCCCTTTTCAAGGCCATCGCGCTGCAACTGCGCCGCCATCCGGTCGACCAGTGCCGAAACTTGCGCCCATGTAAGGCTTTCCGCTCCGTCGTCGAGTGCGATGCGGTCGGGCCTGTCCTTACCCCAATGCGCGATCAGATCGGGGTAGGAGCCAAAGGGTTTTTCGAGTTCTGCGTGCGGGTCGAAGGTCATGGTTTACCACTTGGACGGAGTGCTGGGCCGACAAATCGTGCCAGATTTTTCGTTAGAAGAAAAAAGAAGAAAAAGGAAAAAGGGGATTAGCGCTGATCATAGAGGTTATTCATGATCCGTCGTGTTCCTTCGGCAAAAGTTTCGTTGCCGAAATTCATCAGGATTCCGAGCGGCTGATTCAGCAAACGGACATATGTCAGAGCTTGTCGGACATGCAGGCTGGTCAATTTCTCTAGCGACTTCAGTTCGATGACGAGCAGATCATTTACGAGCAAATCAACGCGATAGGCATCAGGGAATGTAATGCCGTCAACGGTGATGGTGACCGGCTTCTGCCGGTCAACTTTGAATCCGGCTCTTTCGAGCCGACTTGCCAGAACTGTTTCATATACCGATTCCATCAGTCCCGGCCCAAGTTCGCGATGCAACTGTAACCCGATATTGAACACAATCGAGAATAGCCGCTCATGCTCCGCGTTCGCCATATTTTCCCCTTTTTTCTTCTTTTCCTTTTTTCTTCTAACCAAATAACTGGCACAACACTTCAACTTAGCCAACCACTTGAGTTATTTAGGCAAATAGATGTGGAAAAAGCCTGCAATAGCTTGGGTTTTGCGCTCCTCTCCCCTATAGTACGCGCATGAACGAAACCAATGAAGAGCCCACTGGCGACAGCGCCGCCAATCCCAACCAGAATGAATATGGCGCTGACAGCATCAAGGTGCTGAAGGGGCTTGATGCGGTTCGTAAGCGGCCCGGAATGTATATCGGCGATACCGATGACGGATCGGGGCTTCACCACATGGTTTTCGAGGTTTCGGACAACGCCATTGACGAGGCGCTGGCTGGTCATTGCGATCTGGTTCTGATCGAACTCAACCCCGATGGTTCGGTGTCGGTCGAGGACAATGGCCGCGGTATTCCAACCGGCATGCACACCGAAGAAGGCGTTTCGGCGGCGGAGGTCATTATGACTCAGCTGCACGCCGGCGGCAAGTTTGAAAATACCAGCGACGACAACGCGTACAAGGTTTCGGGCGGGCTTCACGGCGTGGGCGTTTCCGTGGTCAACGCGCTGTCCGAATTTCTCGAACTCACCATTTGGCGCGAAGGTAAAGCGCATTGGATGCGCTTCGAACATGGCGACGCAGTTGGACCTTTGGTGGTCACGGGCGATGCGCCGGTCGTCGATGGTGCAGATGGTCAGAAGAAGCCCAAAAAGGGCACGCGCGTGACCTTTATGGCGTCGACCAACACCTTCAAAAACGTGCTTGAGTTCGATTTCGACAAATTGGAGCACCGCTATCGCGAGCTGGCATTTCTGAACTCCGGCGTCCGCATCCTGCTGCGTGACTTGCGCCATTCCGAGGTCAAGGAACATGATCTCTATTATGAGGGCGGCATCGGCGCGTTCGTCAGATATCTCGACCGCAACAAAACCGCCTTGCTGGCCGACCCCATCACGATTTCGTCGCAGCGTGACGGCATCGGTATCGACGTCGCGCTTGAATGGAATGACTCTTATTACGAAAACGTGCTGTGCTTTACCAACAACATCCCGCAGCGCGATGGTGGTACGCATCTGGCGGCGTTCCGTTCGGCGCTGACGCGAACGCTCAACAATTACGCCGAAAAATCCGGTGTGCTGAAAAAGGAAAAGGTCACGCTGACTGGCGATGACATGCGCGAGGGGCTGACCGCGATTGTCTCGGTCAAGTTGCCTGATCCCAAATTCTCGTCGCAGACCAAAGACAAATTGGTGTCGTCCGAAGTACGCCAACCGCTCGAAAGCCTGATGGCCGACCGGATGAGCGAATGGCTTGAGGAAAATCCAGGCCACGCCAAAACCGTGATCCAGAAAGTCATCGACGCCGCCGCCGCGCGCGAGGCTGCGCGCAAGGCACGCGAAGCATCGCGCAAGAGCGTGATGAGCGTCGCCTCGCTGCCGGGCAAACTTGCCGATTGTCAGGAAAAAGACCCGGCGAAATCCGAGCTGTTTCTGGTCGAAGGGGATTCCGCAGGCGGCTCGGCCAAGCAGGGCCGCGACCGGCATTATCAGGCGATCCTGCCATTGAAGGGCAAGATCCTGAACGTCGAACGCGCCCGGTTCGACCGGATGCTGGGCTCGAAGGAAGTCGGCACGCTCATTCAGGCGATGGGTACCGGCATCGGGCGCGACGATTTCAACATCGAAAAACTGCGCTATCACAAGATCGTGATCATGACCGATGCCGACGTTGACGGGTCGCACATCCGCACGCTTTTGCTGACATTTTTCTACCGGCAGATGCCCGAGATTATCGAAAACGGCCATCTCTTCATCGCGCAACCGCCTTTGTACAAAGTCGCCAAAGGCCGCAGCGAAATTTATGTGAAGGACGACAAGGCGCTCGACGACCATCTGGTCGAGGTCGGCCTGAACGGCATCGTGCTCGAAGGCGGCGGCGGGCAGCGGGCAGGTGCCGATCTTGGCAGCCTTGTCGAACATGCGCGCCGGATGCGAAGCCTGATGGCGTTCGTTCCGCGCCGTTATGATCCCACTATCATCGAGGCGATGGCGCTCACCAATGCGCTCGACCCCGATGCCAGCGACCGCAACGCCGCCGTCGCCAAGGCCGCAGCGTGGATGGGCGCGCAGGATGTCGAAGGCAAATGGACCGGCCGTGTCGCCGAAGATAACGGCTATCATTTCGAACGGCTGTGGCGCGGCGTGACCGATCACCACATCATCGATGCCGCCTTCCTGATGTCCGCCGAGGCGCGCAAGCTGCATAAACTCGCCAGCGAAGAGAGCGCGAGCTACGAAACGCCGGCGCGGCTGGTCAAATCCGGTGCGGCGGTGGTCGAAGCAGAGCCCGAAATCGACGCGGACGAAACCGAAGCCGTGGGTGATCAGGTCAAACGCACCATCGCCTCGTCCGGCATCGGCAACAAGGGCGCGATTACCCGCCCGTCCGAACTGCTCGACGCCATCCTCGCTGCTGGCCGCAAGGGCCTTTCGATCTCGCGCTACAAGGGTCTTGGCGAAATGAATGCCGAGCAGCTTTGGGAGACGACGCTCGATCCGAACCACCGGTCGCTGCTGCGCGTGGAGATCGAACAGGCCGATCTCGCCGACGATATTTTCACCAAGCTGATGGGCGAAGTGGTGGAGCCGAGGCGCGATTTCATCGTCGAAAACGCGCTGAATGTGGCTAATCTGGATGTTTGATTAGAGCAGATTTCCCTGCATTTCTTCGTCGAGGCGTATTACACCGTTGATCAGCCACTGATCCTGCCAGCGACGGTGCGTTCCCATTGCGAGAGCCATTCCCTTGGCTGGAAATTCAACGCCAAATTTTTGCGCCATCCATTCAAGAGCTAAACCTTCGCTGGTTTCAGCGCGACGCTTAAAAAATGTAGTTTCGGTCTCCCAATCTTGGCATGTTCCGACATGAATGCCGTCGTCATCCCTGTATCTATATTTGAATGCGAACGGGCAAGCTCGTGCAGGAATTGCATCCTTGTGGGCAAACATATCTAGCTGATTTCTTAGCTGCTCTTGAACCTTTTCTTGGTCAGCAACTTCCGCCGCAGATTTCTGCTCGTGCCAAAAATCCATAATTTCCGGCCTTATCAAAGCTAAGCTGCGACCGAGTTCGTGTTCACGAACCAAGCTTGTTACGATAGATCGGTTGAGAAATGTTGTTATCTCGCTTCTGGGTAACTTGCCCACAATTTGAATGGAATTGGGGTCAACTCGACGAGACTCGGTCCGAACGTCCTTTGGCAAACTCCAACGATATGCGACTTTATCCCACCGGCTAAATTTTTGTGGCTCATTCAGATAGACAAATGAAACAGGATACAATCTAACCCATGTGCCGTCAGCATTTAATCCCGCAATGCAGACCGTCTCTCCATATTTCTGGCTAGGGCGCGGCGCAGCTTTGACAATGATATAAGACTCATCTGTCCTATGTTCTAAGTGGCCCTGTGGTATTTCGTTGCTCATTCTTGCCCCCTGCCAAGCCATGACTAACGCCACGGTGCGAAATTGAGAACGAATAATGAACATTTAACTTGTCTGCAAGAATTTTTCTGTGGCAAAAATGATGGTCGCGCTCGTAACAGAGTAATGTTGACGTTTTCTCCTCAGCACATGTCGCGAGCAATTTTAGCGCCTCTTTCGACGCTTCAAGGTCCATGTGCGCTTGGAATATCTCTTCAAACTGTTGATAATTGCCCTGCCGCGCAGCATCTCTTCCGTGCTTCGGATCACCGAGCTGTTTGAAATGGAGATATCCGATGCCTTCAGCTTCCAATGCTGCCGCAAGAATGTTTTTCGAAAATCCGCGTTTTCTCGACTGTGGAAGCTCCCTAACATCAAGAACTTGCTCGATGTTGCACGCCTTCAATGTTGAAATGAAATCGTCCAGTTCAGCCTTCTCGTAGCCGATCGTGAAAAGGGTTTTGGTCATATCTCAATCCTTGATGAATATCGTTAATAATTCGTAATCGAGTCAGAATTATGGCTCGGCGAAACACCTGACAGAAATCGCGCCGCCGCGCCGCCGACATATCGCCTCGACCCAATATCTGTGCGCTGTATCGCTAACGTGATTGGCGGGCCCGACGCGCCGACATAAGCTCTGTTGGTCTTGGGAGGGAACCATGCGCAGCATCAATCGCCTGATGGCGTTATCGCTCATCGCGTTGCCCGTGCTGGCGCAGGCCGGCGATGTCCGCAGTCCTATCGGTGAAGGTATGGCCAGCTATTATGGCAAGGAATTTGCGGGCAGCCGGACGGCCAGTGGCGAACGTTTCGACCCGGCGGCACTGACCGCAGCGCATCGCTCTTTATCGTTCGGCAGCCGCGTCGCCGTCACCAACCTTGGCAACGGGCAGGAAGTCATCGTCCGCATCAACGACCGCGGGCCATGGGGCAAAGGCCGCATCATCGACATCTCGCACGGCGCGGCAAAACAGATCGGCATGCACCGCAGCGGCACCGCCCGGGTCAGGCTGGAATTGCTGGATTAGCCGATTGCGCGACGCTGCCAGTCCGGCAGATCGAGCCCGGCCATATCCTCGACGCGGCGCAGCTCGACCGACAGCCCGAGTTCGGGATAGGCCATGCGCTGCCGTTTCGCGTCGGCATCGGCCAGCGGCACCACCACCAGCCGCCGGTTGACCTTTTGCCGCCAGTTCATCCGCGCGGTGTTTTCCTGACCGACATAGCAGCCCTTATTAAACGATACGCCGTTCAGTTCGGCGGCGTTGGCCTCAAGCCATAATGTCTGGTCGCTGCCCAGTTCGGCGACTCCTTCGGTGATACCCAAGGAGAGGCGGTGGGCGCGAAACGCATCGCCGACGTCCTGGTCATCGACAGAAATAGCGCCTAACCAGCGCCTGCCCAGTTCAGCATGGCGCGGATCGCCTGCGCCTTCCGTCGACCAGAATATACCGATATCGGCATCGATGACGACCGCGATCTTGCGTCTGAGCCGGTATATCGACAGCCGCCGCATCAATGCTTCAACTTGCTCACGCTCGCAATCAACCAGCACATCGTCGCCATCCGCCCAAAGGATAAAATCAAACAACGCCTTGCCCTGTGGCGACAGCAACCCTGCCCATGAAGGCAACCCGGCGGTGGTATCCTGCGTCACCAGCCCTTGCAGAAACCCGCGCACATCTTCGCCTGCCTCGGTGGGCGAAAGGCGGATGACGGCACGGTCGAACAGGCGGGGATTTGGCATAGGTGACAGATAGGGTTCGCTTCGCCTAAAGGGAAGCCCATGACCGACACGATCACGATCCGCCGCCCCGATGACTGGCACCTGCATTTCCGCGACGGCGACGTCATGCGCGGCGTGGTGCCCTATACCGCGCGGCAGTTTGTGCGCGCCATCGTCATGCCTAACCTTTCGCCGCCGGTCACCAGTGTCGAGGCATGCGCCGCCTATCGTGACCGGATTATCGCAGCAGTCCCCGCCGGGTGCGATTTCACGCCGCTGATGACCGCCTATCTGACCGACGGCATTGAAGCCGCCGAACTGCAACGTGGTTTTAGCCAGGGCGTGTTCACCGCCGCAAAACTGTATCCGGCGCACGCCACCACCGGCAGCGCGCATGGCGTCACGGATATCGCCAGCATCATGCCCGCGCTCGAACGCATGGCCGCCATCGGCATGCCGCTGCTGATCCACGGCGAAGTCACGGACCATGATGTCGACATATTCGACCGCGAGGCCGTGTTTATCGAGCGTATATTATCCGGCCTGGTCCGTGACCTGCCCGAACTCAAGATCGTATTCGAACATATCACCACCGCCGATGCAGCCCAGTTTGTCGACGCGTGCGGCCCCAATGTCGCCGCGACAATCACGCCGCAGCATCTGCACATCAACCGCAATGCGATGTTTGCAGGCGGGTTGAGGCCGCATGCCTATTGCCTGCCGGTAGCCAAGCGCGAACGACACCGGCTTGCGCTTCGCAAGGCGGCAACATCGGGCAGCCCGAAATATTTCCTTGGCACCGATAGCGCGCCGCATGCCAAGTCCGCCAAGGAAAGCGCCTGTGGCTGCGCCGGAATTTTCAACGCCCCGTTTGCGCTTGAAAGCTATTTGTGCGTGTTCGACGAAGAAGGCGCGCTCGGCGCATTCGAAGCATTCGCGTCTGAACATGGTCCGCGATTCTACGGCCTGCCGCTGAACGAAGGGACGTTGTCACTGGAACGCACGGCCAATGCTGTGCCTGAAACGCTGGATCTGGACGGCATGACCATCGTGCCGTTTCATGCCGGTGAGACGCTGGCCTGGACAATGCGGCCTTAAGCTTTGGGCGCCCGGTAATTTCGGATCGCATCGACGCAGAATATCGCAATACTGATCCAGATCAGCACAAAGCACGCCAATTTGGTTGAGCTCAGCGGCTCTCCATATACGAATATACCCAGCAGAAATGCGATCGATGGCGCGATATACTGAACAAAGCCGAGGCTGGTATAACTCATCCGCCGCGCTGCCGTTGCAAACAGCAGCAACGGAATCGCAGTAATGGCACCAGCCAGTATTAACAGCCCGGTCGTTTCCGGATCACTGCCAAATCCGCCGGTGCCATTGCTTGCAAACCAGATGGCAGCGACAATGGCCAATGGCGCAAGCAAGGATGTTTCGACGGCCAGACCGGGGACGGAGCCTACTGGCGTGATTTTGCGGATCAGGCCGTATACGCCGAAGCTGCATGCCAGCGAGACCGATATCCACAAAGTATCCAGCGCATCGCCGATCAATATCGCAACACCGACCGCCGCGACCGCGACCGCGACCAGCTGCATCGGACGAAGCCGCTCGCCCAGGAACATCCGCCCAAGCAGGACATTGACGAGCGGATTGAGATAATAGCCAAGGCTGGCGGCCAATATGTGATTGTTGGATATCGCCCAGATATAGATCAGCCAGTTGATAGCGATGAACGTTGCCGATGCGAACAGGTTACGCAAATGTGCCTTGTGCCGGAAAATATCGGAAAATTCGCCAAGCTGGCGGCGAAAATACATGATGACCATCAGCAGCGGGATCGACCAGAAAACGCGTTGGGCGACGATCTCGACCGGCGGCACATGGCTTAACAATTTGAAATAGACAGGGACAAAGCCCCAGGTCACATAGGCACCAAGGGCAAAGGGCAAGCCACTTGGCTGGGGTGTTTCGCGCTTGTCCACTTGGTTATTCCCGCTGATCGCGAGAAATCCGGTCAGATAATCCCGCCGCCCATCCACAAACGCAAAGCGCAAATGGCGAGCACGACGAAACAGAAATTCCGGCCCGAATTTTTATCAGAGGCAAAACCGAAAGCAGCCCCCACCCCGGCTATGACGATAATCAGCCAGTTGAGCCAGCCGAGCAGCGGGATAAACGCCGGAATGGCGAGAATGAGAGCGATAAGTCCAAGCAGGAATGCGATGATGTTAGCCATATATGCTATGTGCGATGTTTTGTGCAGGCTGGCAAGAACGCGCTCGTATGATTTCGACAAAACGCCATTACCAACCGTTCGTCGGCTGTGTAAAACGGGTCGTCCTAATATGAACAGCATATGCAACCTTCGTTCAGCCGGATTGCTCGACACCGCATCGTCCTTCAAAAGAAAAGGAGAATGACAATGAAAAAATCGATTCTGGCATTGGCTGCGGCAGCGATGATTTTGCCGTCCACCGCCGTTCTTGCCGACCCGCCGTCGCATGCAAAGGCATGGGGCCACAAGAAAAACAAGCAGCGCGCTTATAACCGCGGTTATCATGACGGGCGTAATGATGCACAATATATCCGCGACGACACGCGCGTCTGGCGTGGCGACGACGGTCGCTATTATTGCCGCCGCGACAACGGCACCACCGGCCTGATTATCGGTGCAGCCGTCGGCGGTCTTGCCGGAAATGAAATTGCAGGCCGTGGCGACAAGACCCTCGGCGCAATTCTCGGTGCGGCAGGCGGTGCCTTGCTTGGCCGCGAGATCGACCGAAGCGATTATCGCTGCCGCTAAAAAAACCATCCAATTCCCGGCGACGATGCAACCGAAATGCCGTTGCCTGGTTTTCATATTAAAGAATGATTCAACGAAGGAGAAAATCCCGTGAAAAAGACCCTTATG
>JANOPT010000201.1:0-7919 GCA_031421975.1 Sphingomonadales bacterium
GTGCGTGATGTTATTACCGCAATCGAGCCGCATGACAGCGTTGAGCGGTTCACGGGACTGGGTGTAGATTGTGTCAAGGGATACGCGCGCTTCATCGATCCGTGGACGGTCGAAATTGACGGCGCACGCCAATTGACCGCCCGATCATTTATCATAGCAACCGGTGCTGCGCCGGTCATTCCGCCACTGCCCGGGGTCGAGGAATGCGGATATCTCACCAGCGAAACCTTGTGGGACGCGATGGCGACGCGAAATGCAGCGCCACAGCGCCTCGTGATATTGGGCGGCGGCCCGATCGGGTGCGAACTGGCGCAGGCATTCCAGCGGCTGGGCAGTCAGGTGACTGTTATCGAGATGGCCGAACGGTTGTTGCTGAAGGAAGATGCGAAGGCAGCGGAATTGGTCACTGCCCAGTTGCAGGCCGATGGTGTGTCAGTACTGGCGCAGCATAAGGCGCTGCGATTCGAGGGCGGCAAAAACCTGATTGTGAGTGGTCCGGATGGCGAACTGCAGATCGGCTTTGACGACATCATCATCGCCGTCGGGCGCAAACCACGCGTATCTGGATTTGGCCTTGAACAGCTTGGCGTTGTTGTCGACGGCCGCCTTGAAAATGACGATTTCTTGCGAACCAGCCTGCCGCATATCCTGTGCGCGGGCGACGTCGCGGGACGACAGCAACTAACCCATGGTGGCAGTCACGAGGCATGGTATGCCAGCGTCAACGCGCTGGCCCGCCCGTTCAAAAAATACCGCACAGATTATCGCGTGCTGCCGCGCGTGACATATACCGAACCCGAGCTGGCGGCGGTGGGCCTGACCGAAGCACAGGCAATGGAGCAGGGCCTCACGTTCGACGTCACCCGTTACGACCTTGATGATCTCGACCGCGCAATTGCCGAAGGTGAGGCGCGGGGCTTTGTTAAAATCCTGACCGCCAAAGGAAGCGACCGGATTCTGGGGGCAACGATCGTCGGTCAGCATGCTGGCGAGATCTTGGCTGAGGTCGTTTTTGCGATGAAACACAAGATGGGGCTGCGGGCCATATTGCAGACCATCCACCCCTATCCGACCTGGGCCGAAGCCAACAAATATGCCGCCGGACAATTCGGACTTGCGCGCAAACCCGAATCGTTGCTGATGTGGGCCGAACGCTGGTTCCGTTGGCAGCGCAGCTAGCGAAGTCGTCTTGCCGCCAAGGCCATGCGTTGCACGACGGTAACGATGCACAACGCTGCAAAAACGAATGCCAGTATCGGGAATTCATTCGGGAACAGACAAAAGAGGATAAAAAAGGCGATGGTCTCGCCTCCTTCCATCAGCCCCGTCGAATAGATGAACGCCTTTGCCCCATGCTCGCCATCATCGTTTCCGTGGCGCGCGGCGATCGCTGCGAAGCCGAGAAAGCCGGCGGCGTTGAGCGTGAAACTGGCGAGCAGCAGCAAAGCGGGCAGCATGTTAGCCTCGCTTGCCAGGCCAAATGCCAGCGGTACTGAAACGTAGAACAGAAAATCCGCCAGCAAGTCCAGATAGCCGCCATACTCAGTCGCGCCATCTATCCGTGCAACGGCGCCATCAATGCCATCCATTATGCGATTGGCCAGAATTAGAAACAACGCTGCCCAGTAATGCTGCTGGCTGATGGCGACGGCGGCGATGATGCCGATTACCGCCCCTGCGATAGTCAGCGCATTGGCCGAGATGCCCGTTCGCGCGAGTGCGCGCGCACCGGCGTTGAGCGGTGCATCGATGAAGCGGCGCAGCCTTGCATCAAACATGCCGCAAAGAGCTCATTTCTTTGCCAGCAAATCCTTGAGCGAGGCCAGCGCACCCAATGGCGCGACTTCGTCTTCGGATTTGACCCCGGCAGATGTCAAAATCTTTCCAGCGTCGGGGCTGCGCGGATAGGGATCGAGCGCCAGCAAAAGCGACTGCGCCACCGCTTCGCCCAGATCGATTGTCTGTCCGTCGTGGAACATTGTTTCGCAGTCGTCGGCCTCAAGCTCGATTTCACCTCCCGCTACGGGTTCTGGAATGAAACGAATATGGACAGGCTCATCCAGAGCGGCAGGGACGGGGTCGTTGCTGGCAATACAGTATTGGGCGAGGCTGGCTGTAAACCGCCCGGTCGCCACTATTTCCGTTCCTTGTGGTTCGAGGGAAACTTTGGCCTCCAGCGAATCGAGTGCGGCCAGATCGAACCGCCCTATCAGCCCGGCGCGCGCGGTATCACTGGCGACCAGGTGGATATCATGGCTATGGCTGCCGATCTCGGATAGTTTGACGATATGGCTGAATTCATTGGCACTCACCATTTTGCGGTGCCATCGACGATCATGTCGGGCAGTTGCGCGCCAAGCGCCCGTTCGACGTCGAGCAACAATAGACGGACATGATCGAGAGCAGCAGGTTCAGCCGCTTCGCTGCGGTAGATATTGCGTAAAATGACTTCATCGAGCGTAGCGTGATCGGCGAGTGCCTCGCGAAACGCGCCAAGTCTGCCGCCGACCGCGCCCATTATCTTGCCGATATGCTTGCCGACAATCATGTCGCCAATCCCGACCTCGCGCAATTGCCCATCCATATCGTCGACGAATACCTCAGTCAGATGAACCATATCCTGAGCGCGCGATGGATCTTCCTCCAGCCGCAGCAGCACCAACGTCAGGATTGCGGCGACCATGTCGAAACGCCCGTCGATGCTGTCGGCGACCTGTCCTTCGACATACCAGTGAGGAAGCCGGGCTTTCGCGACGATCTGGTTATACAAAGGCACTAATCGGGATTTTGGATCTGGCCCGCTATTTCCAAAAAGGCGTTTCAATAATGACATGGGTAACTCGCTTCAGGCGGCTCATGCCGCGTTCATCTGGACTTGCATATTGATATTGCGCGCCAAGGATGCAATGGCAAAGCCTTAGTTTCGTGGATTACCGGAGAAGTCTATGCGCGCGTCGCAAATTGCCAGCCTGACAGCCATCGTTGCCGCTTTGGTGGTGACGTCTGGCTGTACCCGCCTGCGGAGTCATCAGGGTTATATCGGCGATCCGACATTGCTCACTTCGGTTCAGCCGGGTGTCGATAACAGGGACTCGGTGCAGGCCTCGTTAGGCCGCCCTACTTTTGTCGGACAGTTCGACCAGAATGACTGGTATTATTATTCGCGCGACACCCGGCAGCTCGCATTCGCGCAACCTGCGGCATCCGATCAATATGTCATCAAGGTGCGTTTCGACCCGGCGGGTAACGTTTCGTCGGTCACCCGGACTGGCAAAGAGCTGATATCCAGCATCAGTCCCGAAGGTGACAAGACGCCGACCCTGGGCCGCAACACCAGTTTCTTTGAGGAGCTATTCGGCAACATCGGTTCGGTCGGTGCCGGAACCGGTCAAGGCAGCACACCCAACAGCCCCAACTGATTATTCAGCGACCCCCGCAGCGGCCAGCACGGCCAAGGTGACCAGATCGCTCGTGCTTGACGCCATTGTGGCGACCTGAACCTGCCGTTCGATGCCGAGCAGCATCGGTCCGATAACCTGGTCACCGCCAAGCTCGCGCAGAAGCTTTGCCGACAGATTGGCCGATTGCAACCCAGGCATGATAAGCACATTTGCTGGACCCGACAGGCGGCAGAATGGATATTTCTTCATCAGCGCAGGATTCAGTGCGACGTCCGGCGGCATATCGCCTTCAAATTCAAAATCGGGCTTGCGCGCGTCGAGCAGTGCCACTGCATCCCTTATATTGTTAAGCCAGGTGCCATGCGGATTGCCAAAGGTCGAAAATGACAGAAATGCCACGCGCGGCACATGACCCATGCGACGCGCAACACCCGCCGTTTTTTCGGCGATGTGGGCAAGCTCTTCGGCGCTGGGACGTTCGTTGACGGTCGTGTCGGCGATGAAGACGGTATGGGTCTTGCCGACCATGACATGAATGCCAAAGGGAATTTCGCCCTTTTTAGGGTCGAGCACACGCCGCAGTTCGCGCAATGTCTGGCCAAATGTCCGGGTAACGCCGGTGATCATTGCGTCCGCTTGATCCATCTGCAGCAGCAACGCGCCAAAAATATTGCGGTCGCGGTTCACCATCCGTTGAATGTCGCGGCGCAAATACCCGCGCCGTTGCAATCGCGCGTACAGCTTGTCCACCATCCGGTCGACCAGGCTGCTGGTGACGCTGTTGTGAATTTCATATTCGTCGGGATTGGCCCCCAGTTCGCGAAGCTTCTCGGTTACCCGCGCGTCGCGTCCGATCAGTACCGGGACACCATATCCATCCTGTTTGAATTGCACCGCAGCGCGCAGCACGACATCCTCTTCGGCCTCGGCAAAGATAACGCGCTTCGGCTTTGCGCGGGCGGCCTCGTATACCTGAGTGAGCACCGATGTCGTCGGGTTCAACCGCGCGCGCAGTTCGGCGCGATAGGCGAACATATCGGCAATCGGCTTTTGCGCTACGCCTGAATCCATCGCCGCCTTGGCAACTGCGGACGCAACTATTTCCATCAGGCGCGGATCGAATGGCGAGGGGATGATATAGTCACGGCCGAATTTATGGACGAGCCCGCCATAAGCCGCCGCAACTTCTTCCGGAACGGTTTCACGCGCCAGCTGTGCCAGCGCGTTGGCCGCTGCGATCTTCATCGGCTCGTTGATTGTCGTCGCCCGCACGTCGAGTGCGCCGCGGAAAAGAAAGGGGAAGCACAGGACATTGTTGACCTGATTGGGGAAATCCGACCGACCCGTGGCGATGATCGCATCGGGGCGTGCAGCGCGGGCAACTGGCGGCGAAATTTCCGGATCGGGATTGGCCATCGCAAAAATAATCGGCTGGTCGGCCATGGCCTTGACCATGTCGGCGCTCAGCGCATTTGCGGCGGATAGGCCAAGGAACACATCTGCCCCGATAATCGCTTCGGATAAATGACGTGCTTCGGTTTTGGCGGCGTGGGCAGATTTCCACTGGTCCATGCCTTCGGTGCGGCCCTGATAAATGACGCCGGTCCGGTCGCACATGATGACATTGTCATGCGGAACGCCCATGGCCTTGATCAGTTCAGTGCAGGCGATGGCAGCAGCTCCGGCCCCGTTGCAGACGACCTTTACATCTTTCAGGCTGCGTCCGGTCAGTTCACAGGCGTTGATAAGCCCGGCGGCAGCAATGATTGCGGTGCCATGCTGGTCATCGTGAAAAACCGGAATGTTCATCCGCTCGCGCAATGTCTGCTCGATGATGAAGCAGGAAGGTGCTGCAATATCTTCCAGGTTGATGCCGCCGAAGGTCGGTTCGAGCAATTCGACCGCATCGATAAAACGGTCTACGTCTTCGGTTTTTACCTCGATGTCGATTGAGTCGACGTCGGCAAAACGTTTGAACAGGACGGCTTTGCCCTCCATTACTGGTTTCGACGCCAGTGCGCCCAGATTGCCCATACCCAGAATGGCGGTGCCGTTCGATATAACCGCGACCAGATTTCCCTTCGCGGTATAGTCGTAGGCTGTGGCAGGATCATCGAAAATGGCCTGCACCGGAACGGCAACGCCGGGGGAATAGGCAAGGCTCAAGTCGCGCTGTGTCGCCATTGGCTTTGTGGCAACAATCTCGATTTTACCAGGGCGTCCCTGCGAATGGAAATCAAGGGCTTCCTGCGCGGTAAACTGGACGTCGCTGTCATTCATTTTTGGCCCTGACCGTTTATCATCAACTTATCAGCCCCTAACGCGCGTGTGCCGCCAGGGCAAGCATTGCCCCGCCGACTTTGGTTCGCTAACGCAATCGACATGGCAGGGGATGGTTCACCGACACCGATGATGGTTCAGTATCTAGGCTTGAAAGCCAAAGCCGGGGACTGCCTTTTATTCTATCGTATGGGCGACTTTTTCGAATTGTTTTTTGACGATGCACGGGCCGCATCGGCGACGCTCGACATCGCTTTGACCTCGCGCGGCGAACATGACGGACGGCCAATCCCGATGTGCGGTGTGCCGGTGCATTCCGCCGAAGGCTACCTCGCGCGGCTGATCAAGGGCGGCCACCGTGTCGCGATTGCCGAGCAGACTGAAAGCCCCGAGGCTGCCAAGGCACGAGGTGGATCGAAGACGTTGGTGGCGCGCGATATTGTGCGATTTGTAACGGCAGGAACACTGACCGAGGACAGCCTGCTCGACAGTTGGGCATCGAATATGCTGGTTGCGCTGGCGCCGGTCGGTAATGCTATCGGCGTTGCGGCAGCGGACATATCGACCGGCTATTTCGAGGTTGTCACCGTTTCGCCAGCCGCGTTGGAAGCCGAGTTAGCGCGGCTGTCGCCAAGTGAGTTGGTGGTGCCGGAGAATTTCGAATACCCGGCTTTCGACGTCATCAATCGCCCCCGTCAGGATTTCGATAGCGTTGCCGGTGAAACTGCGCTGAAACACCATTTCGCACTCGCCAACCTGGATAGCATCGGGCCTTTGTCGCGCGCCGAACTGGCTTCTGCTGGCGGTCTCATCGCCTATCTGGCGCATGTCGGACAGGGCAGCATGCCATTCCTGAAATTGCCTGCGCGGCGCGAAGTGCACGAGCATTTGGCTGTAGATCAGACGACACGCGACAGCCTAGAGATCAACACCGCTAGCAAAGGCGGCCGTTCCGGTTCGTTGCTTGCCGAGGTTGACCGCACGGTAACCGGCGCAGGTGCGCGGCAACTGGCAGCCGACTTGGCGGCGCCTTTGATGGATAAGGGCAAGATAGAAGCGCGGCTGTCGCTGGTACAGTGGTTCCACGATGCGCCGCTGCTTCGTGATGCAGTGCGGAGCGCATTGCGGCAATTGCCCGATATTGCACGCGCGTTGGGACGGGTAGTAGCGGGACGAGGCAGCCCGCGCGACATCGGCCAGATCCGCGACGGACTGGACAGCGCGAGGGCATTGCGCGAGCGGCTTGGCGCGATGACGGATCGACCTGAAATGCTTGATCGTTTGCTGCCGACGCTTGACGGTCATGGCGCGATGGTTGACCTTTTCCAGCGTGCGCTTGTCGGATCGCCGCCGACCGATACCGGGCAGGGCGGCTATATTGCCGAAGGCTATGACGCTGCGCTTGACGCGCTGCGGTCCGCCGGGCGCGACGGCAGACAAAAGATTGCCGAGCTTGAGGCGCGTTACCGCGATGCGACCGGGGTTTCGGCGCTGAAGATTCGCCACAATGCCGTGCTCGGTTATTTTGTCGAGGTTCCGGCCAAACATGGCGATGCGTTGATGGCACCCGGCACCGGCTTTACCCACCGGCAGACAATGGCGGGCGCAGTGCGGTTCAATTCGCCCGATCTGCACGAGGAAGCCATTCGCATCACACAGGCGGGCGGGCATGCCCTTGCAGCCGAAGCAGCACATCTCGAGGAGCTGGTGGCGCATGTGATGGATCGGCGTGATCCCGTCGCCGCCAGCGCCGATACGCTGGCGCGAATCGATGTGTCGGCAGCTTTGGCCGAACGCGCGGCGGAGGGTGGTTGGTGTCGTCCGACTTTTGCCGATCATCCCTGCCTCGAAATCGAAGGTGGACGTCATCCGGTAGTCGAAAGCGCGCTCGCCAAATCGGGCGACCGCTTCATCTCGAACGACTGCAATCTTGCGCCCGACCGTCGTCTGTGGCTGGTCAGCGGCCCGAATATGGGCGGTAAATCGACCTTTCTGCGGCAAAACGCGCTGATCGTCTTGCTAGCGCAGGCGGGCAGCTATGTTCCAGCCACGTCCGCCCGATTGGGCCTTGTCGACCGCCTGTTCAGCCGCGTTGGAGCATCGGATAATCTGGCGCGGGGCCGCTCGACCTTCATGGTCGAAATGGTCGAAACCGCAGCTATCATGGCACAAGCGACCGAGCGTAGCTTTGTGATTTTGGATGAGGTCGGGCGCGGCACCTCAACCTATGACGGCCTC
>JANOPT010000202.1:0-14601 GCA_031421975.1 Sphingomonadales bacterium
GTCGGCCCGCAATCGCCCAGGCTTCTGGCTGGAACCGGCAAGGATGACGTGCATCTGCTCGTCGTCGCAACCTCGGACAAGGGTCTGGCCGGTGCGTTCAACACCAACATCGTCCGTCTCGCGCGTAAGAAGGCCGAAGAACTGCGTAACGCTGGTAAGACTGTCAAATTCTACACCATCGGCAAGAAGGGCAAGGATCAGCTTGCCCGTACGTATCGCAACGACATCATCCACAGCATCGAACCCGGTGATCTGGGCAAGCTCAGCTTTGCCGATGTGCAAGGCTGGGGCGAAGACCTGACCGCGCGTTTCGAGGCAGGCGAATTCGATGTCGCGCATTTGCTGTTCTCGAAATTCGTCACGGTGCTGACGCAGGAACCGACTGCTATCCAGCTGATGCCGGTTGCAGTTGCGACCGATGGCACCGTGCCAAGCGTCGGGGCCTCGGTCGAATACGAGCCCGACGAGGAAGAAATCCTCGCCGACCTGCTGCCGCGCAACGTTTCGGTCCAGTTGCTGCGCGCCAACCGCGAAAACGCAGCGTCGGAGCAGGGCTCGAAAATGACCGCGATGGACAACGCCACGCGCAACGCAGGCGACATGATCAACAAGCTGACCATCCAGTACAACCGCACGCGTCAGGCGGCGATTACCACTGAACTCATTGAAATTATCGCTGGGGCGGAGGCGCTGTAAGAATTTGAATTTATTCGACATCAAGAAAGTCTTGGCTGGCCCTTACAAGGCTGAAATTGTCGAGATGGATGGCACAGAATGTGCGGTTTGTTCGTATATGAATCGCGAGTTTTGGGTTTACTTGATGCCCGACGAAACAGTTGAGCAGTTGGTATTTTCGTTCATCACGGAAAAGTCAGTTGCGGAGTTGCCGAGTAACACGCTGAACGAGTTTCATGAATCAGCCCATGTTGCGCGGATATTTTATGACGAAAAGCGTCATTTGAATTTGAATGCGAAGCTGGTTGGAAAAATTGAAGATCTATCAGTGGGAAGTTTTGTGATGTTTCTGGAGGCATGGATGAGCGATTTTGATCGCTTATTGCCGACGCTGAGACAATTTGACGAATAAGGAATGACGATCATGGCAACAGCCCCGAAGAAAACCGCAGCTCCTAAGGCAGCTGCACCCAAGACCGCGAGCAAGGCCCCTGCCCCCAAGGCTGGCTCCGGCCAAACCGCGACCAACATTGTCGGCGCAACGGGCCGGATCAGCCAGATCATCGGCGCCGTCGTCGATGTCAGCTTCACCGGCCAATTGCCCGCTATTCTCTCGGCGCTCGAAACCGACAATAACGGCAACCGCCTCGTCCTCGAAGTCGCCCAGCATCTCGGCGAAAATACCGTCCGCACCATCGCGATGGACGCGACCGAAGGCCTGACCCGTGGTCAGCCAGTGCGCGACACCGGCAGCCAAATCCGCGTTCCCGTCGGCCCGATGACGCTCGGACGCATCATGAACGTCATCGGCGAGCCAATCGACGAGCGCGGTCCCATCGGCGCCACCAAGACCAACCCGATCCATGCCGAGGCACCACTGTTTACCGATCAGTCAACCGAGGCAGAAATCCTCGTCACCGGCATCAAGGTCATCGACTTACTCGCGCCTTATGCAAAGGGCGGCAAGATTGGGCTGTTCGGCGGCGCAGGCGTCGGCAAGACCGTTCTCATCCAGGAACTGATCAACAACATCGCCAAAGGCCATGGCGGCGTTTCGGTGTTCGCAGGCGTCGGTGAACGCACCCGCGAAGGCAACGACCTCTATCACGAATTCCTCGACGCCGGCGTTATCGCCAAGGACGCCGACGGCAACCCGACCCCTGAAGGTTCGAAGGTTGCTCTGGTTTTCGGCCAGATGAACGAGCCTCCGGGTGCGCGCGCTCGCGTTGCTCTTTCGGGTCTGACGATGGCCGAATATTTCCGCGATGAAGAAGGCCAGGACGTTCTGTTCTTCGTCGACAACATCTTCCGCTTCACGCAGGCAGGTTCCGAAGTGTCCGCGCTTCTTGGTCGTATTCCATCGGCTGTGGGTTATCAGCCGACGCTGGCCACCGACATGGGCCAGTTGCAGGAACGCATCACCTCGACCAACAAGGGTTCGATTACTTCGGTGCAGGCCATTTACGTTCCCGCAGATGACTTGACCGACCCTGCACCAGCCACATCGTTTGCCCACTTGGACGCAACGACCACGCTGAACCGTGCAATCTCCGAACTCGGCATCTACCCCGCTGTTGACCCGCTCGACTCGGTCAGCCGCGTGTTGACGCCTGCCGTTGTTGGACAAGAGCATTATGACACCGCCCGCCGCGTACAGGAAACGCTGCAGAAGTACAAGTCGCTGCAGGACATCATCGCGATTTTGGGCATGGATGAGCTATCGGAAGACGACAAGCTGACCGTGACCCGCGCGCGCAAGATCCAGCGCTTCCTGTCGCAGCCGTTCCACGTCGCCGAAGTCTTCACCGGCATTTCGGGCAAGTTCGTCCAGGTCGAAGACACAGTGAAGTCGTTCAAGGCAGTCGTCGACGGCGAATATGACCATCTTCCCGAATCCGCCTTCTACATGGTTGGCGGCATCGAAGAAGCGGTTGCCAAGGCAGCCAAGATGGCAGCGGAAGCGGCGTAAACTCTGTGGATATCGAGTTTGACCAGCAGACATTTCGACGGCTGGTCAAACTGTATCTCTGGATGCTGCCTTTGCTGATTGTAATGGTGGGCATCGACCTTTTTTTCATTACGGGGTGGGAGTTCTCCGACGCGTTCGATGCTTTGACCGCAAAACATTTTTCGCCGCTTATCAGCGAAGATGTTTTTCTGGGGATCGCGTTCATTGCCCTGCTTTTCCATTTCGCTGCGACGTTTGCACTGTTGAAGTTCCGAAGCTGGGCGCGACCATTATTTGTCTGGCTGCCACTCGCAGTGATGGCTCTGGACATCGTAACTTCGGGCTATCCCGTCGCTACCAGCGCGCTAATGAGTTTGTTGATGACCGTCAGCAGCGCGCTTTATGGAGCAATTGCCTTGCTCTGCTACGGCAAGAGCCACGGCGGCGTTTGGTTTTTTAGTCAAAATTAATTCAGGAATTTAGTCATGCCACTCCACTTCGAACTCGTAACCCCTGAAAAGCTCTACCGCTCGGAAGACGTCTATATGGTCGTCGTTCCCGGCACCGAGGGCGATTTCGGCGTGCTTGAGGGCCACAGCCCGATCATGAGCACGCTACGCAGCGATGCGACGCTGGATATCTACGCGAGCGCTGGCGCGGTGCCGGAAAAACTGTCCATCGCGGGCGGTTTTGCCGAGGTAAATGAAAAAGGCCTGACGGTTTTGGCCGAACGGGTGATTGAGGCGGCTTAAGGGCAGCCAAAGAACTCCGTCGCCCCAGCGCAGGCTGGGGCCCATGACGTCTATCAACTTCGAATGACGTCCGCTTATATGCTGAAACGCGCGATAGGCCCCAGCTTACGCTGGGCGACGGTAACGTTCGAGGTTAAGGCTGCGCGCCGCCCACCCATCGACGAAATCCGCGCGTTCATCACCTTGTCTGCGCTAGACTGGCTTTTGATGCCACAGATATAGCCCAGCGCCGATGATGATCGCTGAACCGGCCAACGACGTCAGGTCCGGCCAGTCGCCGAATATCGCAACCCCCAGACCCATGGCGACAAGCAACTGCACATAAGTCATCGGCGCGATTTCGGCCGCAGACGCACGTGTCGTTCCCATATAGATCAGCCAATGGGCAAAACTGGCCGACACGGCGACAACGCAGCATTTGACGACGACAGTCCAGTCAGGGACACCGATATGGAGTGGACCGAACCCCGACACATGTCCGACGACCGCTGCTCCTGCAACGAACGGGACGGCAATCGATGCGACGAGGAATTGCATCAGCAGCGGAGAGCCCGAACCGGCAACCGCCCGATTTCCCATCATCACGAACGCCATGCACGTTGCCGCGCCGAGCGGCATCAGCGCCACCCAACCGAGTTCTGCGATGTTTGGCCGTAAGATGATCAGAACCCCACCGAATGCCGCTGCCGAGGCAATCCATGTTGCGGCGCGGGTGCGTTCCTTCAACAATAAAGCGCTCAGCAATGCGGTAATCATCGGCGACATAAATCCGATGGCCGTCGCTTCAGCCAATGGCATCAGAAAAATCGACGAGAAAAATAGGATAGTTGCCGCCGCCACCGCTGCGCCGCGCAGAAGTTGGATTTTTGGATACGGCAGCGCAAAGCCTTGCCTGCCCTCTTTAATGAGAAGGAATACGCCAAGCCCGCAGGCACCGACCGAATATCGCAATGCAGCCACCGCCGTGCCCGGCCATGCCCCGGCAATCGATTTGATAACCGCATCGCCGCATGACAATAACGCAAAACCGCATAAAGCGAACAGAAGCCCGGACCGGACTGACGATGAATGCACTGATAATTCCCTGACGTTGGTCCTTCCTTAGAGGTGCCGACACGGGTTGGAAACCCCCTCGCCCGGCAAGCGAAACGCAGTCGGCCGCATGACCATTACCGATTTATTCACCATTTCGCGGTAGCACGACGGCTTGTTATTTCATGATCAAATCGGAGCGGCAAAGCTGTGAGCGCATTCGGCAAAAAACCAGGCTTGACTGCAGGACGTCCATCGTTCGGCGTTGCCCGTCCGATGACAGGCGGCGGTTCGGGCGGTTCATCCAACCCGGCACCATCACCCGCAAACCCTCCACCCGCAGAGATCGAACAACCCGCAGGTGGCGAACAATTTCCGCCGTTGAATTCGGTCGACCTGCCCGGTGCAAGCACCCCGCCGACCGCCATGCAGGATGCAATGTCACGGCTGTCAGACCGTGCCAACAACGCCGCCGCAGTCGATGACGGCCCGCAAGGTTTTGAAGCGTCGGTCCACAAAATCAAGGAACAGGTGCTGCCCCGCCTGCTCGAACGAGTCGATCCAGAAGCCGCCGCATCGCTCAACAAGGAAGAGCTGACCGAAGAATTCCGCCCAATCATCCTTGAGGTGCTGGCCGAGCTTAAACTGACACTCAACCGCCGCGAACAATTCGCGCTGGAAAAAGTGCTGGTCGACGAACTGCTGGGTTTCGGTCCGCTCGAAGAGTTGCTTGGCGACCCGGACATCACCGACATCATGGTCAATGGCCCGAACCAGACCTATATAGAGAAAAAGGGCAAGCTGACCATCGCGCCGATCCAGTTTCGCGATGAAGAGCATCTGTTCCAGATCGCGCAGCGAATCGTCAACCAGGTCGGCCGCCGCGTCGATCAGACAACCCCGCTTGCCGATGCGCGCCTGAAGGACGGTTCACGCGTGAACGTCATCGTGCCGCCATTGTCACTGCGTGGCACCGCGATCTCGATTCGTAAATTCTCCGAAAAGCCGATTACCATCGACATGCTCAAAGGCTTCGGTTCGATGTCCGAACCGATGGCAACGGCGCTGAAAATTGCTGGCGCATGCCGGATGAACATCGTTATTTCGGGCGGTACGGGTTCGGGTAAAACGACCATGTTGAACGCTTTGTCGAAAATGATCGATCCCGGCGAGCGCGTTTTGACCATCGAAGACGCCGCCGAACTTCGCTTGCAGCAGCCGCACTGGCTGCCGCTTGAAACCCGCCCGCCGAACCTTGAAGGCGAGGGCGCGATTACCATCGGCGACCTTGTGAAAAACGCCCTGCGTATGCGCCCCGACCGAATCATTCTGGGCGAAATTCGCGGCGCGGAATGCTTCGACCTTCTTGCCGCCATGAACACCGGTCACGATGGATCGATGTGCACGCTTCACGCCAACAATCCGCGTGAGTGCCTTGGCCGTATGGAAAACATGATCCTGATGGGCGACATCAAGATACCCAAGGAAGCCATTTCGCGCCAGATCGCCGAATCGGTCGACCTGATCGTTCAGGTTAAGCGCCTTCGCGATGGTTCGCGCCGGACAACGCAGATTACCGAAGTTATCGGGATGGAAGGCGATGTCATCGTCACGCAGGATCTGTTTAAATTCGAATATCGTGACGAGGACGCCGATGGCAAAATCCACGGTGAATGGGTACCGGGCGGGGTTCGCCCGTACACGCTCGAAAAAGCACGTCAGTTCGGGTTCGATCAGCCGTTTCTCGAGGCCTGCCTCGGCTAGGCTCCCTTAATGGCCAGCGCGGCAGCAAGCACTGTCGACAGCACGGCAAAAACCGTAATGGCTGTCCAGGGCACCCATCCGACATTGTTCATGTCGGTGCGTTGGTGTCGCCGACGATCGGCGATGCTGCTGATGACCACCATCACACCGGACAGCGCCGCTATGGCAACCCAGAAATGGTTGCTCCAGTATAAGACGCCTGCCCATGCCATGGCGCGCATGTGATTAATTGCCAAGCCGGCGTCAAGCGAACGCTGACAGCGTTCGATACCGTTAGGCCATGAAGACTGGCAGGGTAATAGGCTGGCGGTTTGCGTGTACCGGAATCTGGGCCCGCACCTCGGCCAGCCGATTGAGGTCGAGGTCGGCAAAACCGAGGCCGACAGATGTACCCATGTCGAGGATTACGTCTCCCCATGGATCGACAACCAGAGAATGCCCATAGGTTTGCCGACCATCCTTATGCATTCCGCATTGGGCAGCGGCGATGACAAACGCCTCTGATTCAATCGCTCTTGCCCGTAATAGCACATGCCAATGCGCCTCTCCGGTCGGAACCGTAAATGCAGACGGCACGGTCACCACATCGACCGCAGATTTTGCATAGGCGCTGAATAGATCGGGAAAGCGCACGTCATAACAAATGCCGAGGCCCATGAGTCCCAGCGGCGTTGCCACAGCCACTGGCCCCTGCCCATGGGCGTAAGCAGCCGACTCCCGCCAGCTTTCGCCAGTCGAAAGATCGACGTCGAACAAGTGGACTTTGTCGTAACGTGCGCGAACCGAGCCGTCCGGTCCGAACACGATGGTCCGGTTGGCGAATTTCGCGGCTTGGTCGGTCAGGACAGATAACGACCCGATATGCACCCATATGCCGTATTTTTTTGCTGTGCCCGAGACAATGTTCAGCGCGCGCGACTCGGATTCGGAAAATATCTGGCCACGCGCCCGGTTGCGGTCCCGATCAAGCAGCAGCGACATTTCGGGCGCAAAATACATTACAGCCCCCTGGCTGGACGCATTGCGAATCGCATCAGTCATTTCGCTGGCGTTTCCATCGGAATCGATGGTGCTGCACATTTGATGGACCGCGATCTTCATTGGTTTTTCTCTCATTATATGACATTACAAGGCTCGTATGCCGTATTCTGTCTGTCAGCGGCCGCCGAAGCAATCGTATGCAATAGGCAACAGGCCGTTAAACCGAGACAATTTTGCGGTTTTCGTGGATTCAATGCTTGAAATGGAACAACTGTTGTGCAAGAGCATTTCCCCGAGTGCAATGCACTTCGCAAAAAAAGGAGCACAATAATGCGTTTCGGTAAGATTTCTCTCGCTGCTATGGCAGTCGCCTCACTCGTGAGCGCGCCTGTAATGGCTGAATCATTGTCACCTGCTGCCAAGGCTGTTGGCGCTTCGACGGTAAAGCGCGTTGGCGCTGCTACCAAGGAAGAAAGCAAAATGGGCGGTGGCACTGGCGTAATCGTCGCCGTTCTGGCTGCTGCTGCAGTTATTGGTGGTATCGTTATCGCCGCTGGTAATGACGATGATGGCCCAACCAGCCCAGGCTGATTGTTTCACATCACTAATTTAAGGGGCGGCTTTCGGGCCGCCTTTTTTATGCGCCGGCAATATGTTCGGGTATAATGCCGCACTTTGATACTTATGACGGTGAAGCTATATTCTATGACCGATAAATACACAGTGCTGGTAACAGGCGGAGCTGGCTATATTGGCAGCCATGCCGTGCTGGCACTTATCGATTCGGGCCACCGGCCGGTTGTGGTCGACAATCTTGTCACCGGTTTTCGCTGGGCTGTTCCTGCCGGAGTGCCATTCTACCAGGGCGACATCGCTGACGCAGAATTAATCGCCAGGGTCATTGCGACCGAAAACGTTCAAGCCGCCATGCACTTCGCAGGTTCGGTGGTCGTGCCTGAATCCGTCGAAAACCCGCTCAAATATTATCATAACAACACCGCAAATTCGCGCGCATTCATCGAAGCGCTGGTCAGCGGCAATGTGGCGCATATGATATTCTCGTCGACGGCGGCGACCTATGGCATCCCTGAATCCAGCCCGGTGCGTGAAGATATGCCGACCCTGCCGATCAATCCCTATGGCACGTCAAAGCTGATGACCGAATTGATGCTGCGCGATGTGGCGGCGGTGCATGATTTCAATTATTGCGCGTTGCGTTACTTCAATGTCGCCGGCGCCGACCCCGATGGCCGCAGTGGCCAATCGACCGTTGGCGCAACCCACCTGATAAAAATTGCCGTCGAAGCGGCGCTTGGCAAACGTGACAATGTCAGCGTCTTTGGCACGGACTACGCAACGCAGGACGGCACTGGTGTGCGGGACTATATCCATGTGGCCGATCTGGCAGCAGCCCATGTCATCGCGCTTGAGGCATTATTCGCTGATCGGCAAAAAAGCCACACGCTGAACTGTGGCTACGGCCATGGATATTCTGTCATGCAGGTCCTCGACGCGGTCGATAGAGTAACCAACAACAGGTTAAAGCGGAATTTGGAAGGCAGACGTGCGGGAGATCCCGACGCGCTGATTTCAGATAACAGCGCGATCAAGGCACGGCTCGGCTGGCAACCCCGTTATGACGACCTCGACGTCATCGTCCGGCATGCGCTTGCCTGGGAACGCACATTAGGCGAACGGCACGACGCATAGCCGATACCTTGCGCTTTGCCGGTCTGCCTCCCATATCCGCAGCAATGGAAAATCATTCTCATACGAATCCCGCGACTTGGTACGGGACAACCATCCTTTCAGTACGCAAAAATGGCAAGGTTATCATCGCCGGCGATGGTCAGGTGTCGATGGGCCAGACGGTCATGAAGCCAAACGCAAAAAAGGTGCGCCAACTGCATGATGGGTCGGTGATCGGTGGATTTGCCGGTGCGACTGCCGACGCCTTTACGCTGTTTGAGCGCCTTGAGCGCAAGCTTGAACAGCACCGCGGGCAATTGATGCGCGCCGCGGTGGAACTTGCCAAGGACTGGCGCACGGACAAATATCTTCGCAATCTTGAAGCGATGATGATCGTTGCCGACAAGGATGTGACTCTTATCCTGACTGGCAATGGCGATGTTCTTGAACCTAATGATGGTATCGCGGCGATCGGGTCGGGCGGGAACTATGCGTTATCTGCTGCGCGCGCGTTGGTCGATTATGAAGCGGACGCAGAAACGCTTGCGCGCCATGCGATGAGGATTGCGGCCGAAATCTGTGTGTATACCAATGATCAACTGACCGTTGAAGTCATGGAGAGTGCAGCATGAGCGCTTCGCTTACACCCAAAGCAATCGTCGCTGCACTCGACGAACACATCATCGGTCAGGCCGACGCGAAACGGGCCGTTGCTGTTGCACTTCGAAACAGATGGCGCCGGCAGCGGCTGGGTACCGATTTGCGTGACGAGGTGACGCCGAAGAACATCCTGATGATCGGCCCCACAGGCTGCGGCAAAACCGAAATTTCACGGCGTCTGGCGAAACTTGCCGATGCGCCGTTCATCAAGGTGGAAGCAACCAAATTTACCGAGGTCGGCTATGTCGGGCGGGACGTCGAGCAGATTGCTCGCGATCTGGCTGAAGAGGCCGTGCGCCTTGAAAAGGACCGTCGCCGTGGACATGTCCGCGAGGCCGCGGAGACAGCCGCTATGGAGCGCATCCTGAAGCCGCTGGCGGGTGATACGGCCAGCGAGGCGACGCGAGAGGCATTCCGTCAACGCATCCGCGATCGCCACATGGATGATGTCGAGATTGAGATCGAAGTTTCCGATGTGCCCTCGATGCCTATGGAAATACCGGGAATGGGCGGCAATGTCGGCATGATCAATCTTGGCGAAATGATGGGTAAGGCGTTTGGCAAAGACAATCTCAAACGCCGAAAGATGAAGGTGCCCGACGCCTGGACCAAGCTGGTTGAAGAGGAATCGGAAAAGCGGCTCGACCAGGACGATGTCAACCGCGTGGCGCTTGCCGATGCCGAAGCCAATGGCATCGTTTTTCTCGACGAGATCGACAAGATCGCGGTGTCGGACGGACGCGGCGGCTCGGTTAGCAGAGAGGGCGTTCAACGCGACCTGCTACCGCTGATCGAAGGCACGACGGTTGCCACGAAATACGGCCCGATGAAGACCGACCATGTGTTGTTCATCGCGTCTGGCGCGTTCCATATTTCCAAACCGAGCGACATGTTGCCCGAGTTGCAGGGGCGCTTGCCCATTCGCGTCGAATTGCGCGCGCTGGAGCATGCCGATTTTGTCCGCATTCTTGCCGAGACGCGTGCAAATCTGCCGCAGCAATATACCGCATTGATGGCAACCGAAGAGGTCACGCTGAACTTTACCGACGATGCCATTGACGCGATCGCGCGCATCGCTTTTGACGTGAACGCAACGGTGGAGAATATAGGGGCGCGACGGTTGCAGACGGTAATGGAGAAGCTGCTTGAGGAAATCAGTTTCGAGGCTGAAGATCGAAAGGGCGAAGCGCTCACCATCGATGCCGCTTATGTGCGAAAGCAACTTTCGGATATCGCCAAGGATACCGACCTTTCGAAATATGTTCTGTAACGCTGTTGCTCGCTGGTCCGCGGCAATGCACTTTAACGAAGAATACTAACGCGATACTGCCTGACGGTCTCCGCCACCTTGCGGGGCGACCACCAGTTTCCATGCTTTGTCCTTGACGAAATAGCGTTTGGCAAGCGCCTGCAATGTCGTCGGCGTGACGCCGCTATAGTCGCTATACAGCCTGCCGAGGACCGTAAACTTGGTCGGATTGTAGGTCGCGCCCTTAAGCTGGTTTAGCCAGAACGTATTGCCCGACGCGGCGCGTTCGATATTTTGCTTCATCGGTTCGACCGCGCGTTGCAGCTCATCGGCGCTGACCGGATTAGCCGAAAGGTCGGTGGCGACGTCATCGGCAAAGGCAAAAAACCGATCGACATCGCCGGGCTTCACCTGAGTATACGCCATCAGATAGCCGCCACCGCTGAAATCAGTCGGCCAGTTCGCTGCCATATCGGGGCTGTAGCTTGCCGCCTGTTCGGCACGGAATTTTTCGAACAATCGGTCACGGAACACCGCCGCCAGTATTTCAAGTTGCCTGCCTTCGCTAATCCCCGCCAGGCCGCCGCCGGTGGGCCAGGCCATAACCGCCGCCGCCTGATCGACTGGGCCACGATGCGTGAGCATGACCGGCGCGGGCTGTGCTGCCGGAAAGTCGGCGACCTGAGCCGAGGCGGCAACCGCCAATGGCGTGCGCGGCTTCATCGCGCCAAAGCTTTGTTCGAGCGCCGCGATGGCGTTCGCTTTGTCGAAATCGCCGAACAGCATGACTTCAATCTGACCCTGTTCGATCAGTGGCTTCCAGTAGGACTGAAACTTTGCCGCATCAATTTTGGCGACATCGACGGGCGTCGCAGCCTTCCACCGCAGATCCTTGTTGCGGAGCAGATATTCTAAATCGCGCTGAAGAACCGAATTGGCCGACATCTCGAAACTGTCATAGCCGGATTTGGCGAGCGCCTTGGCGCGTTCGACGGGCGCGGCATCCCAGCCGGGATATTCCAGCTTGGTCGCGATGAGCGTCAACTGATCGGCCAAATCGTCGGGCCGCGTGTTGGCGCCAAATTCAAAGGCATCGTCATCGATCGAAAAGTTAAGCTCGATCCGGCGACCATTGACCATCTGGTCGATATCTGTGCGCTTTAATTTGCCAATGCCGTTCTCCGGGAGCACCAGCGATCCTGCCCATAACAATCCGCCATTGTCCGGCGTCACCGCCTGATAGCCTTTGCCGAACCGGACCAGCACGCGAATCTGTCCGCTTTCCGCCTTGTTGGAATACAGCAGCGCCCGAACACCATTGGATAGCTGCAGCTTGGTCATATCGAGCTGCGACAATGTTTCCTGACTTATAACCTTGCCCGGCGCGCCAAGCTTTGGCAGCGCATCGAACCCGAGCGCGCCTTCGGCCAGCCGGGCACCTTTGTTGGCAGCGACGGTCGCCTGCAACGCCGCAAGCGCGCGCTGCTCGCCTTGCGCGACGGCGGTTGGCGAGGACAACATAAGCCGCGTGGCATCGGCCTTGAACAAAGCCTGAGTCGATGCCAGCAGCCGTTCGGGCGTGAATTTATCCCTCATCCCTTCGTAAACCTGCATGACGGTTTTTGGCGCGGCGACGGTTTCACGGATATCGACCGCATTGACGATATCGTCGGCCTGTTTGGCGGCAGCCTCGAACGGATAGCTGTCGAGCATCGTCCGCAGCGCATTGCCGAACAGGATTTTTTCGCGTTCGATATCGACCTTTGACGGTGCCGTTTCGGTCGCATCCGCAATCACCGCGCGGACGTCTTTGGTCGCATCTTCCCATTTGTCGCCAACGGGCGTGACCGACACCAACGTCGCATCGGCGGTGCGCGAGATATCTTCCTGTGCGATTTCGGCAAACAGGTAATTCCCGCCATTGCGCGCCTGCACCTCAAGCCGCCGGTTGATGATTTGCAGCGCGAGCGCGTCAATCAGCAACTGCTCGTTATACACAATCGTGTCGTCCACTTTGCGCCAGGGCCGCAGAAACGCAATGCTGACGGTTGTGGGCAAGGTCGGTTCCACCAGCACGCGCGCAGGCGTGCCTTGCGGCGTAGGGTCGCCAAAGGCCGGTTCAGGCGCACGGGGGCCAGCGCCTTTCCAGTCGTTGAAATGTTTCTGCACCAGATTGGCAAGCTGTGCAGGTTCCATGTCGCCCGCCATGACAATGACGGCATTTTCCGGTCGATACCAACGGTCATGAAAGGCATTCAGGCGTATCGCATCGGCGGCCTGCAACGTTTCAGGCGTACCGATGGTCGACCGATTGGCCAGCCGCTGGCCTTGAAAGGCATGCTGGCGCAGCGCGTCGCTATAGACCAATTGCGCCCCGCTGCCTTCGCGCAATTCGGCCAGCACGATTGCGCGTTCGGCGTTCAGCGCAGCGTCCGAAATACGCGGATTGCGGATCATGCCGGAAATGATCTTTACCGATTCGTCGATTTTTTCGGGCGTCGCATTGGGCAGATCCAGCTTATACACAGTCTGTGTCGGTGTGGTCTGGGCGTTGCTGTCGCTGCCGAAGGTCACCCCGAAACGCTGCCAGATACGCTTTGCCTCGCCATCGGGGACAAAGGTCGAGCCGCGGAACGACAGATGTTCGATCAGATGGGCAAAGCCTTGCTCGTCATTATTTTCATGCAAAGCGCCCGCGTCGATACGCACGCGGATCGAAATCTGGCCCGCCGGAACATCGTTCTTTTTTACCGCGTAACGAAGGCCGTTGGGCAGTTCGCCAAAGGTCCAGGTGTCGTCGATGGGGATGTCACTATTTTCGTACAACCATGGCTGTTTAAGCGGCTTGGCGGCGCTCGAAGTTACCGGAGCAGCCGTCTGAGCATAGGCGGACGTGGATAGCAGCAGCGCCGCTAAAGCAAGAGCATGGGAGAATTTACGCATTACGGGTCCTTATTGCGGGCGCGGGTTGACCGCAGATGAACAATTCCAAAAATCGAATTAAAAACCGTAGTGCTGAGCCTGTCGGGACGAAGTCGGCCAGCGGCCAACCACGCCTAGCCGATAAGCGCCCTTCGACAGGCTCAGGGCTACGGTGATTTTCAGATGCCACCATCAACTGTTTCATGCCCCAGACCGCGTAAGCCGAGCTCGAGCGCCTCAAGGCATTCCGCCAACTTCTCCGCGTCGGTCGTCCGCACCACGAAATTCGCGCCGACTTTACCCTCGCGAAAAAACGGGTAGCTGCCGATCTGGCACCCTTCATGATGTTTTTCGGTATCGCCCAGCAATTTGACGACTTCGCTTTCGGCAACCCAGCAGCCGATTTGGTGTGACAGAAGCGGCGCGCCGCCCTCCAGTTGCCCGGTCAGCGCGTCGAGCATGCCCGCTGTAATGTGCGGCACGCCCGCCATAATGAAGATATTGCCATGGCGAATACCCGGCGCGCCCGACATCTTGTTGGGAATAAGGTCGGCACCGGATGGCACGCGTGCCATCCGCAGGCGGCCTTCGTTGATCCCGCCGCGTGTTTCATAATATTTGTGCAGGACTGCGCTTGCCTCGGGGTGGATGACGACTTCGACGCCAAGAGCCGCCGCAATGGCATCGACCGTTATGTCATCATGCGTGGGACCGATGCCGCCGGTAGTAAACAGGTAATCGTTCCGCGCCCGCAGCGTATTGACCGCTTCGACAATCGCCTCTTCAACATCGGGCACGACGCGAACCTCGCGCAGCCGAATGCCCTGGATATTCAGCCACAAGGCAATCTGGCTGATATTCTTGTCCTGCGTGCGGCCGGAAAGGATTTCATCGCCGATAATCACAAGCGCGGCGGTGTAGATGCGGGA
>JANOPT010000203.1:0-2918 GCA_031421975.1 Sphingomonadales bacterium
AGCCATCTTTGGCGGGCATCATGGACATAGTGCTGTTGGCAGGAAAGCTGCGGCGGTCAAAAATCATCACATGCGTGGTTACGTTTTAGCAAGGCTCCGCGTCTAGAGCTTAAGCGCATGGAAACCATATTCTTTACGCGCATCCTTTTGGGCCTGCTCGCAATCGCGCTTGTTGTCGCTGCTGTCGGTGATTGGCGGCGACGACTCATCGAGAACTGGCTGACGGGTGGCATCGCCTGCGCAGCACCATTGCTGTGGCTCGCCCAGGGATATGGACTGTGGCCCGAAATTGGCATTCAGGTGATTCTCGGGGTTTGCCTTTTCCTGATTTTCCTCATCTTTTTTGCCATCGGCGCGATGGGCGGCGGCGACGTGAAGCTCATTGCAGCACTCGGCCTGTGGTTCCCGCTGGGGCACATGATGAACTTGTTGCTCGTCATGTCGATTCTTGGTGGTGTGCTTACGCTGGCGATGTTGGTGCACCATAAATTTACCAAAAAGCCGGGCCGTCCGGAAATCCCCTATGGCATCGCGATTTCGGCTGCTGGCCTGTGGGTCATCTTCCAAACGATATCTTAACCACTGCGCGCCATAAAGGCCGCTGAACTCAAAGACCTGTGCTGGGAGGCGCTATTACGTCATGGAGCCAAAGAAGATCGCCCTACTCGTCGGTGCGCTGGTTATTGCCGCAGTTACCGCTGTAATGGCCAAGAGCATGTTTAGTTCAGCGGCACCAACCGCTGTTGCTAAGATGATCGCACCTGCACCCGCCGGACCCGAAGTCCTTGTGGCCACGCGGGCGTTGCAGGTCGGGACAATCCTTGGCCCTGACAGCTTTCGATATCAGCCCTGGCCGAAAGATCTGATCCAGAACGCCTATTATATAAAGGGCAAGGTCGATCTTCAGACGCTGGCAGGCACCGTTGTTCGCAACACCATCTCGGCGGGGCAACCCATCACGCAGGGTTCGCTCGTCGAACCCGGTGATCGTGGCTTCCTTGCGGCAGCTCTCGGGCCTGGGATGCGTGCTGTCACCATTCAGGTGAACGGGCAGGCCGCCGGCGTCGCAGGCTTTGCTTTCCCGGGTGATCACATCGATCTTATGCTGACACAGACAGTGACCGGCGATGGCCCGCCATTGAAGACAGTCGAAACCATTGTGCGCAACCTTCGCGTTCTTGCCACTGACCAGCGCTCCACGCAGCCGGTGGACGACAAGGGCAACAAGACCGTCGTGACCTTTGCGACCATCACGCTCGAAGTCACGCCACGCATTGCCGAGAAAATTGCGGTCGCGCAGACATTCGGTCAGCTCTCGCTGAGCCTGCGCTCGATTGCCGACAATGCTGCCGATCTCGACCGTGCGATCGCCGCTGGCGATGTCACAGTGCCCAAGGGCCTCGATCCTGTGACTGACAAGGCTGCGATCGCTGCGATCGCTTCGCGACCAACGGACAGCACCAGCTATGTAACGGGTGCCGATGTCTCACGGTTCCAGCGCCGCAGTGTGCCGCTGATTCCGCCGTCGGCAACGTCGAACCTCAATCGCCTGGGCACCGCCGTGGCGATGACCGCGACCAAGGGTGACGTCGTCGTCGCTTCGAATATCCCGATCGTCCGTGTTGCGCGGGGCAACACCGTCACTGAAGTTCCGTTTGGGGGCAAATAACATGCAGTCCAAGTCAATGATCCTCGCGCGTCCTATCGCGCTGGCCCTCGGCGCGGCTATGGTGTTCGGATCGGTCGCCGCCGACGCCGCGCCCCGCAAAGGGGTTCGGGCCAAGGTTGTAAAGATTGTCCGTGCGAAGCCAAAAGCACCGCCGGTCGGTGTCCAGCGCCCCACAGGCGAGATTTATCTCTCAAAGGGTCGCGGACAACTGATCACACTGGCGACGCCAATCACGGACGTGTTCGTTTCGAACAACGCAGTCGCCGATGTGCAGGTCCAATCACCGACACAGATCTATCTGTTTGGGAAAGAAGAAGGCGACGCTTCGGTTTATGCAACCACCCGTTCGGGTCAGGTCGCTTATTCGACCAATGTGCGCGTCTCGCAGAATTATGGCTCGCTTGATTCGATGCTGCGCCTCGCCATGCCCGATACCGATGTGAAGGCGACGCTTTCCGGCCAGGTCGCAGTCCTGACCGGCACCGTCAAGAGTCCCGACGATGTTCAGCAGGCAGGCGATCTCGTCAAGGCGTTCTTGAACCCCGGTGTCGACGTCACTGATCCTAAGGCAATGCTGAAGGTCATGGTCATCAACCGCATCCGCACGGCCACACCACTTCAGGTCACGCTGCAAGTGCGTATTGCCGAAGTCAGCCGCTCGTTCGGAAAAGACATCGGTGTCAATTGGCGCGCGGACAATGCCGCACCGACCGGCGCGGGAACAACATTCTCGGCCAACAACAACGGTGGTGCCGCGAACATCAATCTCGGTGGACGGTTGCTGGGTCTCAATGTTCTAAGTCAGCTCGACATCGGTGAAACCGAAGGATTTGTGACGACGCTTGCAACGCCGAACCTGACAGCGCTTTCGGGTGAAAAGGCTTCGTTTTTGGCAGGCGGCGAATTCCCCATTCCGATTTCTTCCGTAAGCGGTGGCTTTACTCAAATTTCGGTCGAATTCAAAAACTATGGCATTTCGCTCGACTTTGTACCGACTGTGCTTGCCGACGGTCGCATTTCACTAACAGTGAAACCCGAAGTTTCGGAAATTGATTTCCAGAATGCTGTCACAGTCAATGGAAGTCGCATTCCGGGTGTTACGACACGGCGCGTTGAAACCACGGTCGAGCTTGGTTCGGGTCAGAGCTTCGTCATCGGTGGCCTGCTCAAAGCGTCCAGCACGAACAATTTCTCGAAGATTCCGGGCGTCGGCGATGTGCCGATCCTCGGTGCGTTGTTCCGGTCAAAT
>JANOPT010000204.1:0-37126 GCA_031421975.1 Sphingomonadales bacterium
CAGGTCAGGGCACTGGCGCTGAGCTGTGACCGAAGGCATCGCCGACCTGACGCCGAAGGCCCGCGCCTCATAGCTTGCCGCCGCCACCACCCCGCGCTTTGACGATCCGCCAACGGCGACCGGCTTGCCGCGCAGTTCGGGATTATCGCGCTGCTCGACGCTGGCGTAGAAGGCATCCATATCGACATGAATGATTTTGCGGGTGGGGGTATCCGAATCCTGCACCGTCCCACTCTACCCGTTCGCATCGAGCGTAGTCGAGATGCCGTGAGGTCGTGTACGTCCTATCGGTGCCTCGACTTCGCTCGACACGAACGGATAAGGAATCCCCGCTGCTTCACACCCCAACCGCCGCTCTCAACGCCTTGCGGTCAAGCTTGCCGATCATCGTTTTAGGCAGCACGTCCATGATCACCACCGACTGCACTCGCTCGTGTTTGCCGAGTTGCGGGTTGAGCCAGGTGAGGATCGTATCGCCATCGACCTTCATACCGTCCTGCAAGGTGACAAAAGCACGAGGCAACTCGCCATGATAGGCATCAGGCACGCCAATCACCAGCGCCTCTTTGACCGATGAATGCTTATAAAGCACATCCTCAACCTGGCTTGGAAATACCTTGAATCCACCGACCGCGATCATGTCTTTTATCCGGTCGACAATGTGGATGAAACCATCGTCATCGATCGTAGCCACGTCGCCGGTGCGTAGATATTTGCCGAGAAACACCTCGGCATCGGCATCGGGGCGGTTCCAGTAACCGCGCATCACCTGCGGCCCGGAAAATACCAGTTCGCCGGGCTCGCCATCGGGCGCTGGCTTGGTCGGATCTTCCTTGTCGACGAGCTTCACATCGGTTCCGGGAACAGGCTGGCCAATGCTGCCCAGCTTGTTCATTCCCTCATACGGATTGCACGATACGACACCCGAGCTTTCGGTCAGGCCGTAGCCTTCGATGACCACCGCGCCGGTAAGCTTTTCGAACTTCGCTTTCAACTCGGCGGGCAGCGGCGCGCCGCCCGAAATGCACGCGCGCAGCGAAGTGAAATCAGTTTTGGCGATATCGGGGCAATCGAGCAACGCCTGATACATTGTAGGCACACCGGGAAGCGAGGTGACATGCGTGCGGTTCACTGCCGCTAGCGCCGCCTTCGCCTCGAAACGCGGCAGCATGACGATCTCTCCGCCATTGCAGATCGTTCGGTTGAGCACAGTTGCGTTGGCAAAGACATGGAAGAATGGCAGCACACCCAGAATACGGTCGGGGCTTGGGCTGCCGGGTTTGTTGAACCGAGATTCCGGATCGATGCAATTAATCTGCCGCGCATTGGCGGTGATGTTTTGGTGACTCAGCATCGCGCCCTTGGGAGTACCGGTGGTGCCGCCGGTATATTGGAGCTGGGCAATGTCTGTTTCGGGATCACAGGGCTGGATGGTGTAGTCGCCGTCGTTCGCCAGCAGGTCGGTGTAACGCGTAATCCGTGGATCGCTAGGAATTGCCGAGATATCTTTGCGCTTGAACAACCGGTAAGCCCAGCTTTTGGCGCGCGGCAAAGCCTCGGCAATGCTGCCGACGACAAGCTCTTTCAATCCGGATTGGTCGAGCACTTTAATTGCATTCGGCAATAATGCTGCGGCGGACACGGTGAATAAAATGGTCGTCCCACTATCGGTGACTTGATGCGCCAATTCATCGACCGAATACAAAGGCGAGAAGTTGACTACCGTCGCGCCCGCCGCCAGCGCACCATAATAAGCTGCGATGTAATGCGGCACATTGGGTAGGAAAAGACCGACTTGATCGCCCTTGCCTATCCCCTTTTCCTGCAAACCCTTGGCCACGCGGCGCACCGCATCGGCCATTTCGGCATAGCCATATTTGCGGCCCATGAAGTCGGCGAGCGGGGCGGAACCCATGCGCTGCGCTGATTCGAAAAACATGTCATGCAACGCCAACGGCGCGAATTGCTGGTCCCATTTTACGGGATGCAGATAGTTTTTAGCCCAGTTCATATCGCAACTATGCCGCGTGATACCAGCCAACACCATCGCGGATTTCGAGCGTGGCGCGCCCTGCCCGTTCCAGATAGCGCAGATGCGCTACCGCTTCGCCAGTGGCGAGGCCGTAGATGCTGTCGTCAATGGGGCGTCCGAACAACAGTCCGAATGTATCGACCGCGCGCATTTCCTTTTCGCACAAGGCCGCCTCCAGCCGGTCGAGCTGCTCGTGATGCCCCGACGCTAGCTTGTCCAGCCGCACATGCACGCCCTTGAAAGGAAAGCCGTGTGCGGGCAGTACCAGCATATCTTTGGGCAGCGCGGCGCGAAACTTTGCAATCGACGCCAGCCATTCGGCCAGCGGATCGGCATCCGGCTCGCTATCCATAATCGACACGTTCGAGGTGATCCGCGGCAATATCTGGTCGCCAGCAATAATCACGCCGTTGTGGTGGTCGACCATACAGGCATGTTCGGGCGTATGCCCGCCGCCCGTCAATATCTGCCAGTCTCGATTTCCAACGCGGACCACAGCCTCATCGTCGAGCCGGTGGTGCCCCGACGGCAAGCGCGATACTGCCCGGGCAAAATTGCCCCAGCCGCCGCTCCGCATTTTCTCGATGCGCTCCTCGTCAAAGCCGTAAAGCTTGCGGCGGCGCAGGATATCCTCGGGCGGATGCTCCTTTATGTCGCTGGTCAGCATCCGCGCAAGCAACCATTCTGTGCGGTTCATCCACACCGGCACTTTGAACTTGTTCGCCAGCCAGCCAGCACAACCGACATGGTCAGGGTGGAAATGAGTCACAAAAATCCGGGTGAGCTGGCGCTCCGACAAAGCGCCAGCAAACATCGATTTCCAATAATCGACGGTGTCGGGCAGGAACAATCCGGTATCTGCAATGGCGAACCCATTGCCGTCTGGAGCATCGTCGTCGAGTAACCACAGATTGATATGGTTGAGGTTGCCTGGCACTGGCATCCGCGTCCAGCCCAGATCAGGCGCGAGGTGATAGATTTCGCCATAACCCGGCGCATGATCGCCGAGCGGATAGGTCAGTCCTTTTAGCTCTCTGGCTTCAAACCCATGGTCGACCAGCGACATATCATATGCAGGAGGAGCTTTGGTGGCCATCTCCACGCCCGTGCCTTAACCGCGCGGTTAAGGCAATGGTGACGTTAGGGAAGGCATTCGCCCTTTTCTTGGGGTGAGACGATACGAAGCCTGACTCGTTCGCAAGTGTGGCTCCCCTTCCCCGAAGGAGAAAGGAGGCACGCGGCTATTACTCGCTCACCTTCTTGAACAGCGTTTCTGCCGTCAATTCGGGCTTTGCGCCTTCCTCCTCTTCACCGTTCAGCGCCGCTTCGGCCTTTCGCGCTGCCTCGGTACGTTCGGCGCGGAGCTCTTCGATCAGGGCTTCGCGGTCGGTCCCGAGGCGGGCGTCATTGGCTGCACTGTTGTCGATGCCGGCCTTCTTCGCCATTCGGTTCACAATGGCGTCGAGCTCGCGTTGCGAGGTCAGACCAAGCGTTACCGGATCCTTCGGCTGGATTTCCGCGATGTTCCAGTGGCTGCGATCGCGGATGGCGGCGATCGTATTCCGCGTGGTGCCGATCAGTTTACAGATCGCGCCGTCGGAAATTTCGGGATGGTTGCGGATCAGCCAGGCGATGCCGTCGGGCTTGTCCTGACGCTTCGATACGGGCGTGTAGCGCGGGCCTTTGGTGCGGCGGACCTGATCGGGACCGACGGACATTTTCAGGACATAATCCTCGTCTGCCTGACCCTTTTCGATTTCTTCCATCGCCAGCTCGCCCGCGTGAACAGGGTCGCGACCGGTATATTTCGACCCAGTCATGTCATCGGCCATCGCCTGCACTTCGAGAATGTGAATTCCGCAAAATTCGGCGATTTGCGGGAAGCTCAATGCAGTGTTGTCAACCAGCCAAGCGGCGGTCGCGTGCGGCATCAACGGGGTGGCCATGTCATTTGCTCCAATAATAAGGGCCGCCCCTTACCGGAGCGGCCTGAATGTGTTGCTTGCGGCTTTAAGCCAAACTGTCGTAATCGGCAAGTCGCAATCAGCGATGATCCTTGCGCTCTTTGCTACGCCAGTGCATCCGTTTGAAACTTTCTGGGAGGAGCAGATGAAGCGGTTGTTCAAATGGCTTGGTATCGTAATTCTCGTCGTAATCGCGGCGCTGTTTTTCTGGGGCTATACGCCTGACACCGACGCAGCAGCGATGAAGACGAAATATGGCACCCCAGCATCGCAGTTTGTCGAATTGCAACCCAACCTCAACGTTCATTACCGCGATGAGGGAAAGCGTGATGGCCGTGTCGTTGTCCTGATACACGGCTCCAACGCCTCGCTGCACACATGGGAGCCGTGGGTAAAGCTGCTGGGCAAGGATTACCGGATTATCAGCCTCGATCTCCCCGGTCACGGGCTGACGGGCAGCCATCCGGGGGGCGTGTATGACTATCCGGTCTTCGTCGATGTGATCGACCGATTGATGACCAAGCTAGGGGTCGGCAACGCCGTTATCGGGGGCAACTCAATGGGGGGCGGCACCGCGTGGATGTTCGCGCTTGCACATCCGGAAAAGACCGAAGCCGTGCTGCTGATCGATGCGGCGGGCGCACCGGCGTGGCAGTCGAAAAAAACGCCCATCGGTTTCCGCATGATGCGGATGCCCGTCATCAAGGAACTCGCCCGCGTCATCGCCCCGCGCAGCATATTTGAATCGAGCATCCGCACGTCGATGAGCGTGCAATCGAAAATCGACCGCACTCTGATCGACCGCTATTGGGAACTCAACCGCTACCCGGGCAATCGCGAAGCAACGATGAAGCGTTTTTCGTTGCCGCACAACAACCACGCAGCATCAAAAGAGAAGCTTGCTGCACTCAAGGTCCCGGTGATGATCATGTGGGGCGAGGAAGACAGCCTGATTCCGGTCAGCTCGGCGCGCTGGTTTGCTGACGCAATTCCGGAGTCAAAGCTGGTGATCTATCCGGACGTTGGCCATATCCCGATGGAAGAAGTGCCCGCGCAAAGCGCTGCGGATGTGAAGGTTTGGCTGGATGACTTGCCTCAACCCGCCGCCTTAACCTCCAGCACAATCTTTCCGACATGATCGCCGGCCTCCATGTAGGCGTGGGCAGCTGCTGCATCTGAAAGCGCAAAAGTCTTGTCCATTTCGGGGCGAAGCTCGCCATCGGCGACCATTGGCCAGACGGTCGCGTTAATTTCCTGAACCAATAACGCCTTGAACTGCGCCGAACGCGGACGGAGCGTTGAACCGGTCAGGGTCAGGCGTCGGCTCATGACAAACGCCATGTTGATTTCGGCGACCATGCCACCTTGCACGGCAATAGTTACATGCCGACCATCCTCACCGAGGCATTGCAGGTTGCGCGGAACATAGGTGCCTGCAACCATATCCAGAACGATATGCACACCCATACCGTCGGTGATGGTCTTGACCGTTTCGACGAAATCGACATTGTTATAATTAATCGCGTGATCCGCGCCCAACGTTTTTGCCGCGACGCATTTTTCGTCTGATCCGCAAGTGACAATCACCGTCAATCCGAACAGCTTAGCAAGCTTGACGGCCATTGTGCCGATGCCGCTCGTTCCGCCGTGCACAAGAATTGTCTCGCCTTCACATGCGTAAGCACGCTCAAAAACATTGTGCCAGACTGTCATTAACGTCTCGGGCAAAGCCGCTGCTTCCGCCATGCCCAGCGCCGCCGGAACCGGCAGGCAATGGTCGAACCGTGCAATGCAGTATTCGGCATAGCCACCGCCTGAAACCAGTGAGCAATAACGGCTGCCGATTTCGCCGGCATCGACCCCCTCGCCAACCGCAACGACCGTTCCGGACACTTCAAGGCCGGGCAAGTCGCTCGCGCCGGGGGGTGGCGGATAAAGCCCTTTTCGCTGGATGACGTCGGGGCGGTTGACGCCGGCAAATGCGACCTTCAGCAACACCTCACCCGTCGCGGGGACTGGCACGGGACACTGGCAAGGCTTCAGCACTTCGGGCCCGCCGGGTGTCGAAATCTCGATTGCGGTCATCGTCTGTGGCAAATCTGCCATATTTCGCCCCTGTCCCGCGTGTTTGCGGCCGGAACTTATTGACAGCAACCACGGTGCAGTCAACACTGCGCTCATGGATAGCGACGAGAATTTACCCCTCCGCCGTGACGATCCGCTGGCCAATCTGGTCAGGCAGGACCTCGACCCGTTGTCGGTTGCCGAACTTGAGGAACGCATCACATTGCTCCAGTCTGAAATCACCCGCTGCGAAGGGAAAATTGCGTTTGCCAATCGTCACCGCAGCGTGGCTGATGCGTTGTTCAAAAAGTGAAATACGCTTTTCTTCATTTAGGAAATCCGGTGCTCGATCCGTTATCTGGAAGCGCACCGCTTGAAACCGCAAAAGTCCACGCCGATATAGAGTGCAAGCCAAACAGCGACCCCATTTAAGGAATAAAGACCATGCCATCATTTGCTGAATCGCTGGAAGCCACGCTCCATAACGCGCTCAAGCATGCCGGTGACCGGGCGCATGAATATGCCACGCTAGAACATCTGCTATTGGCGCTGATTGATGATGCCGATGCTGCCAAGGTAATGCAGGCGTGCGGCGTCGATCTGGGCGAATTATCCGACATCGTGATTACGTATCTCGATAGCGAGCTGGAATCCTTACGTGTCGAAGGCAAGGTCGACCCGTCACCGACCAGCGGATTTCAGCGCGTGGTGCAACGCGCGATTTTGCATGTGCAAAGTTCGGGCAAGGATGTCGTGACTGGCGCAAATGTACTGGTCGCCTTGTTCTCGGAGCGCGAAAGCTACGCCGTCTATTTCCTGCAGCAGCAGGATATGAGCCGTCTCGACGCAGTGTCCTATATCAGCCACGGCATCGGCAAGGATGGCAAGCTGGCCGAACCGCGTGCGGTAACCGGCTCCGAACAGGCCAAAGAAGAACCGGACGACACCAAATCGAAGAAAGACAAAAAAGAAGGCGCACTCGACCAGTTCACCGTCAATCTCAACGAAAAAGCCAAGCAGGGCCGTATCGATCCGCTTATCGGACGTGCTGCCGAGGTTGACCGGACGGTGCAAATCCTGTGCCGTCGTTCAAAGAACAACCCGCTGTATGTTGGTGAGCCCGGCGTCGGTAAAACCGCGATTGCCGAAGGACTGGCGCGGCGCATTGTCGAAAATCAGGTGCCCGAGGTGCTCTTGCCTGCGGTCATCTACTCGCTCGACATGGGCGCACTGCTGGCGGGAACGCGGTATCGCGGCGATTTCGAGGAACGGTTGAAGGCCGTGGTGTCGGAGCTTGAGAAATTGCCTGACGCTATCCTTTTTATCGACGAAATCCATACGGTCATCGGTGCTGGCGCCACCAGCGGCGGCGCAATGGACGCTTCAAACTTGCTAAAGCCTGCTTTGTCGGGCGGCACGATCCGTTGTATCGGTTCGACCACATACAAAGAATTTCGTAACCATTTCGAAAAAGACCGTGCGCTTCTGCGTCGGTTCCAGAAAATCGACGTCAATGAACCAAGCATCGAGGACACGATCAAAATCCTTGCCGGTTTACGGACCGCATTCGAAGAGCATCACAAGGTCAAATACACGCCTGACGCCCTGAAGGCAGCCGTCGAATTGTCTTCACGCTATATCAATGACCGCAAACAGCCCGACAAGGCCATCGATGTCATCGACGAAGTTGGTGCAATGCAGATGCTGGTGTCGCCATCAAAACGCCGCAAACTGATTACCGCGCGCGAGATTGAGGCCGTGATCGCCACCATCGCGCGCATCCCGCCAAAGCAGGTATCGACCGACGACAAGACAGCGCTCGGTTCGCTGGAAGGCGACCTGAAACGCGTAGTTTTCGGCCAGGATAAGGCTATCGAGGTTCTTGCAAGCGCCATCAAGCTAAGCCGCGCAGGCCTTCGCGATACTGAAAAGCCGATCGGCAGCTATCTGTTCAGCGGGCCGACTGGCGTGGGCAAAACCGAAGTCGCGCGCCAGCTGGCGTCGATTCTCGGCATCCCGCTCAAGCGCTTCGACATGTCCGAGTATATGGAACGCCACAGCGTAAGCCGCTTGATTGGCGCGCCTCCGGGCTATGTCGGCTTTGACCAGGGCGGTTTGCTGACCGATGCGGTCGACCAAAGCCCGCATAGCGTTCTGCTGCTCGATGAAATCGAAAAGGCACATCCTGATCTGTTCAACATCCTGTTGCAGGTGATGGATAATGGCCGCTTGACCGATCATCATGGCAAGACCGTCGATTTCCGTAACGTCATCTTGATCATGACGACCAATGCCGGAGCCAGTGACATGGCGAGGGAAGGCATTGGCTTTGGTAATAATATCAGCAAGGAAGACGCGGGCGACGAAGCGGTCAAAAAAATGTTCGCGCCTGAGTTCCGCAACCGTCTCGATGCAACAGTTCCGTTCGCGTACCTGCCAACCGAGGTAGTAGCGCGGGTCGTGGACAAATTCATCCTGCAACTTGAATTGCAGCTGGCTGACCAGAATGTGCACATCAAGCTCGACGACGAAGCGCGCGCCTGGCTGACGGAACGTGGCTACGACAAGTTATACGGTGCGCGGCCGATGGGTCGGTTGATTCAGGAAAAGATCAAACAACCGCTAGCCGAGGAACTGCTGTTCGGCAAACTTGTTCACGGCGGCGAGGTTTCGGTTCACATCAAGGACGGTCAGCCGGCCTTTGAAGTCAGTCCGGCGCCACCGAAAACCAGCAAGCCCAAGCCACCGAAGAAAAAGCCGGTCAAAAAAGCCAGCAAAGCGGATTAAACAGTTCAAACGGCGATGAGTTGCGCCGTTGGTCCAATGCCGTTGAACAATTCCGGTTCGGTGCCTGTCATCCAGACCTGCGCTCCAGTCATCGCCAGTCGTTCGAATAACGCTTCGCGCCTGGCAGGGTCCAGGTGGGCTGCGATCTCGTCGAGCAAAAGGATCGGCGGTGCCCCGCGTTGAGCGGTAACCAGCGCGGCGTGCGCGAGTATCATCGACAGCAATAACGCCTTCTGCTCGCCGGTTGAGCATCGTTCGGCGGGCTGGCCCGACATCAGATGCGTGATATCCAAATCTGCGCGATGGGGGCCGACCAGCGTTCGTCCCGCCGCCGCATCCCGTCTCCGGCCCTTACGCCATGCATCCGCCAGGGCATCGGGACGCAATGCTTCCTTATCGACGATATGAATATTCGGGATCGCGAACGGCCCGTGAGGTGCAATAGCCAGCTTTTCGCAAATAGCGCTTACCACCCAGTTTCGCGCTTCGGTAATAGCAATGGCGCTGTCGGCCATTTGCGCTTCCAACGCATCGAGCCACAGGCCATCGGGCGCGACGTCGCTGGTAAGCAGCTTGTTTCGTTGTTGCATTGCCTTTTCATAGCGGCTGCTATTCCGGGCGTGACCCGGCTCCAGCGCCAGCACCAGCCGGTCGAGAAACCGGCGACGGGCACCCGCGCCGTCGATGAACAGGCGATCCATCGACGGAGTAAGCCAGATCACGGCCAGCCACTCCGCCAGGCTGTTGACGGCGGCATCGCTTCCATTCACACGCACCTTGCGCCGTTCAGGCCGGTCGGCGTCGACCCCCGTGCCTATATTGGTTCCGTCCATTTCGGCAGAAACGGTAAAGCCGCCGTCACCACCTGTACGGATCATATCGGACAAAGCCGAACGGCGAAGGCCACGGCCCGGCACCAATAAGGATACCGCTTCCAGGATATTGGTTTTGCCAGCACCATTCGCGCCGTGCAAGGCGACGAACTGTGCCTCCGGCTGCAAGGTCAGCGCCGAATGGTTGCGAAAATCGATCAAGGTTAAGCGGGATAGAGCCACAGCGGCATCTGCTAATGACTGAGCCAGCACGGTCAACCCGATATTTGGCTTAACTCGATTACCAACTATTGGGATATTTTCCCAATTTATGAAATTTTACAATGCCGTCGCGAAGGTAAGAATTCAACTAAACATATATATTAAAACAGTTTTTATAAATTGGCACATGCCGTGCAAAGACCTTTGCATAGCTGGAATGGTCCAGCGGACAAAAAAGGAAATTGAAATGAACCTGTCTTCACGCAACCACATCACATCGGTTTTTGCAGCGGTCGTCTGTGCGTTCGTCACCATCGGCATGAGCGTAGCACCTGCCATCACACCGCTTGCCACCCTCGTCGCATAAAGCTTCCGACCAACAAAGGATATCGACATGAACGCCATTTCGCGCACTCACATTCTCTCGGCCTTTGCCGCCGTCTTGTGTGCATTCGTAACTATCGGCATCAGCGTAGCACCCGCTGTCGCCCCGGCTTCGGGCCTATTTGCCTGAACGTTGCCATCACCCTTCATCGCTATTTCCAGGAAGTTAAGCCAATGACGCGACTGTCTCTTGATAAACCCAACAAAAAAATCCTCGGCGTCTGTGCCGGTTTGGCAAATTGGTCGGGGATGGACCCAATGATTGTCCGCCTGATCTTTGCCATTGCGACCTTGATTGGCTTCGGTTCACCGATATTGATTTACATATTGCTGGCAATGATTCTCGATTGATCCGGACTGGCGGTTTTTACTTGCCTCTTGCCCCTTGAAACAGGCAATGTCTGCCGGTCTATGCAGGAGGCAAGCGTGAGTGGAGACGAGCATTACTTTAATTCACGTGAGTTTTCACGGGGTGCCGTCAGTATTCCCGCCGAAATCCGCGAAAAAGGTGCCGGTCGTCAAAAAGTATCGGTGATCGATCTCTCGCGCTCCGGTTTCAGGATGAACTGTATTTTCCTCATACCACCCGACCGAACGGTCTTCCTGACGATGGAAGGCCTTGAATCGCTGGAGGCACGCATAGCCTGGCATGACGACGATTATTATGGATGCGAGTTCAAACAGCGCCTTCATGAGGCGGTTTACGAGCATGTCATCAAAACCTATCCGTTATTGGGTAAACGACGCTGAAACGAGCCATACGCAGCATAATCGCGATAATAATATTGGCGATTATGGCCAGCACCGCCTGGTATCTGGAAGACCGCCTGATCGAAGCCCGGACAATAATAGTTGCCGGCCAGACACTGCATGTCAGCGACGGCGACAGTTTTGCAATTGGCACGGAAAAACTCCGGCTCAACGGCATCGATGCGCCGGAATACCGACAGACATGCACCAACCCCGCCGGTTCTCTATGGGAGTGCGGGAAATCGGCACGCGTTGCGCTCGAAAAAATGCTGAGCGCGCCCGGCCTTGCCTGCACTTTTACGGCGCGTGACCGCTATGCCCGCAGTGTTGCGACATGCTCCACATCCCACGTCGCCGATATCGCCGCTGCCCAGGTCGCGGGCGGTATGGCCGTCAGCGATGAATACTACGGGCTTCGCACCTATGGAGCCGAGCAAGACGCCGCCGAGACCGCTAGGCGGGGCATATGGGCGGGCGAGTTTATTCAACCGGCGCAGTGGCGCGAGTTGCATGCCTCAAGCTAATCTTACGAAACAGTCCAATCGTCCATTTTGCACCTTATACATGGAACATGGCGCTTTCCGGACCGCTCTTTATCACGAGATAAATGGTCGCACGGAGAAAATATGGCACATAATGCCACAAAGGACGCGCACGCTGCGTCAAGCAATAGCCGTAAAAGTTATCGCCGTGCCGTCAAAGTCAACGCCCGATTGCTGGTTTCGGGAGGAAACAGTTTCAGGTTGACGTAATCGATCTGTCGGCGGCTGGGTTCCGGATTGAAACCGCCAACCACATTGCGCCGGGATCGGGAATTTACCTAACGCTGCCAAAGATGGAAGCGCTGCGGGCAAAAGTCGTCTGGAATGACGGAGAACATTTCGGCTGTGAATTCACGCGGCCATTGCACAGCTCCGTCTTTTCACATCTGTCGGCGAATTTTCCGGCATTGACGCGATAGCCGACTACGCCATCTTGCGAACAAACACGGTCCCGGCCGAATAACCGGCACCGAATGAGCAGATCAGGCCGATATCACCCTCCGCCAAATCCTGACTGTGTTTGTGAAACGCGATGATGGAACCTGCGCTGGAGGTATTGGCAAAAGTATCGAGCACCGTTGGACTGTCGTCCTCCGTTGCCTCATGACCAAGCACCTTGTGCGCGATCAGGCGATTCATTCCGGTATTCGCCTGATGAAGCCACATGCGGCGCAGGCTTGCACCCGAAAGGCCCAGGCTTTCCGCGTGTTCTAGGATCATTTGACCGACCATGGGCACGACTTCCCTGAACACCTTGCGACCCTCTTGCACGAACAGCTTGTCCGTGCGCGGACCGCTCTGATCCACCGGACCATCGCCATGTGCTCGGTTGAGAAATCCGAAATTATTGCGGATGTTGTTCGAAAACTGTGTTTTCAGGCGCGTTCCCAGAATTTCCCAGTGATTTGCCGGCGCGATATCTTGTGCCTCGACCAAAATAGCGGTTGCGACATCACCGAATATAAAATGGCTGTCGCGGTCCCGCCAGTTTAGATGACCCGAAGTTATTTCGGGATTTACGACCAGCACCGATTTCGCGTTACCGCTGCGGATGTAATCAGCCGCAGTCTGGATTCCGAATGTCGCTGATGAACAGGCAACGTTTATGTCGAACGCAAAACCATGCTGCATCCCTAGCTCATGCTGAATTTCCACCGCCATGGCAGGGTAAGCGCGTTGCATGTTCGACGCCGCACACAGCACCGCGTCGACATCAGCAATGTCGCGACCCGCACGCTTCAGTGCATCGCGGCACGCAGCAACGCCGATTTCCGCCATCAACGATATTTCTTCGTTCGGCCGTTCTGGGTAATGCGGCTCCATGATGTCCGGATCGAGGATTGCTCGTTTATCCATAACATGCCGTGACTTAATCCCGCTGGCTTTTTCGACAAACTCGACCGAGCTGTGAGTCAATGGCTCAGCATCGGGATTTGCGGCATTATAGCGATCAGCATACTGGTTATAGCTTGCCACCAGTTCTTCATTGCTGATCGTATCTGGCGGAGTAAACAGCCCGGTTGAGGAGATAACCGGTATTGCACTGCCCGCACTTTGCGACATGATTTTTCCTGGCTGTTTGTGATAACTGCGTCGGCGTGCCTAGCGCCTGCGTATTTGCGAAACAAGCCGTTTGCACAGCACCGCAACGCCGGTAATAGAATTCGAGGGGGGAGGCATGATGTCATTGGATGAGCGTGAGCCAAGTTGGCTATCCCGGTTTTTCAGGTGGACACTGCTAGGTATTTACCGGCGGGGGGGATGGCACGCGCATGGGGTTGTTCCTGAAACGCGCAAATTCGTGCTGATCGCAGCACCGCATACCAGCAACTGGGATTTTGTGCATTTTCTCGGCCTTACCGACGAGCTGAAGATAAAACCGCATTTCATGGCCAAGACATCTTTGTTTCGCTGGCCATTCACGCAGTTTATGCTCGACATGGGCGGCGTCCCCGTCGACCGGTCGTCAAACAAAAATTATGTTCAGCAGATGATCGATGAATTCGGTCGCCGGAAAGAATTCATGCTGACAATCGCGCCAGAAGGTACGCGCGGTACGGTCAAGGCATGGAAAACAGGCTTTTACCATATCGCCATGGGTGCTGGCGTGCCATTGGTCGTCGGCATGATGGATTATGCTTCAAGAACAGGCGGCCTTGGCCCTGCCATCTGGCCAACCGGCGATTACAAAGCGGATATGGCAAAGGTTGCAGAGATTTATGCCAAGGTTACGCCGAAACACCCCGCCAAGGGCATGACAGCAGTATTAGCGGAAGATACCCCATGACTAATATAGTTTTGACCCTGACCATCAATGCAGTTGCGCTGTTACTGGTTATCCTCGCGATGTGGGCATATTCCCTGAAAATACGTGATGTGTCGTTTATCGATGCGTTCTGGGCATTCGGCATGGTGTTGCTGGCATGGGCAACATGGGCGCAGTCGGGGGCACCTGGTGCCAGATCGCATCTGTTGCTTGGGTTGACCACATTGTGGGGGCTGCGGCTGTCGCTCCATTTGTGGACCCGCTGGCGCGCGCATGGGGAAGACCCGCGTTATGCAAAGATTATGGGCAGCGTTATGGCACAAAAGCGCTGGAGTTGGGCCAAGACATCATTGCTGTCGGTTTTTCTCACTCAGGCTCCCCTGCTGTTCATCACCTGCCTGCCCGCGCAACTGGGCATCTGGGCAAGCGATGGCGGACGGACAGTCATCGGTCCACTCGGCGCCGTCGGTGCCGTTATCGCTTTGATCGGCATCGCTTTTGAAACGATCGGTGACGCGCAGCTCAATTCCTTCCTTGCAGATCCCGCCAACAAGGGCAAGGTTCTCGACACCGGGCTTTGGCGCTTTACCCGGCATCCCAATTATTTCGGCGATGCCTGCACCTGGTGGGGCATCTGGCTGGTGGCAGCGGAAACCGGCTTGCCGGGATGGATTAGCATCATCGGGCCGGTTTTCCTGACCTTTACGCTCACGCGCTGGTCGGGAAAGCCGTTGCTCGAACGCGGCATGAAAAAAACGCGTCCCGAATATGCGGCCTATGTCGCCCGGACGTCGGGCTTTTTCCCGTGGCCGCCCAAACCCCTATAGCCGTCACTTCACCAGCCAAATCTCGCCATAGCCATTGAACGCTGGTGCAATCTTGTGCTTCACCTCGCGCCCAGGCGCGAAGGCGAAGTTCGGGAAACGCTCGAACACCATCGGCAAAGCAATTTTTGCCTGGGCCTTGCCCAAGCCAGCGCCAAGGCAATAATGCGCGCCGCCGCCAAAGGCAAAATGCTGGATATTTTTACGCTCGATATCGAAAGTCTGCGGATCGGGGTTCATCTCCGGATCGAAATGCACGCCGAATAATGACATGTGCACCGTGTCGCCCTGCTTGATCGTCTTGTCGGCGACCTGCAAATCCTGGTGTGCGCTGCGAAGGACTTGAGTGACTGGCGGTTCGACACGTAAGATTTCGTCCATGGCGTTGTCGTGCAGTTCGGGCTGCAAACGAAACTTTGCCAGCTGCTCCGGGTTTTTAAGCAGCTGAACGACGCCGGCGCCCAGCATATCGGTCGTCGTCGAATTACCCGCAATCAGCAGTAGCCGGATAAGCAACACGATATCCTGCGTGGTCAGCATATCCCCCTGCTCCTCCGCCCGCGCCAGCCGGGTGATCAGGTCATCGCTTGGTCTGGACCGGCGAAGGTCAACTTCGCGCGCCAGATATTCGGCAAGCACCGTCGTCGATTCCTCGTAGAGAGCGGTCTGCTCTGCCGTGCGGAACGGGTTAAGCGCCTGCATACAGCCAAGCGACCATCGGCGGAAATCCTTGCGGTCGGCAGGATCGATACCGAGCAGCTCGGCCATAACCGTTGTCGGCAATGGAGAACCCAATAGCTGAACAAAGTCGAACTCGCCCTCTGCGGCCGCGATGTCGTCACACAGGCCGCGCGTGATTTCTTCGATGCGCGGTATGAGCGCGTCGACCGAGCGTTTGTTGAACGCCTGCAACACCAACGTCCGCTGCCGCTTATGCTCAGGGTCGTCGAGCATCAGGATCGACAGTTCCTTGCTGTTATTACCGTAAAGCGTCTTTGAAAAACTGCCGTCATTGGCCTTGCGCGGATCGGCATTCAGGTCGCGGTTCTTGATCAGGTCGGCAACCTCTTTACCGCGCGTCAGGAAAAAACGGCCAAGCTGCTGGTCATGATGAACCGGATCGCCAGCACGCAAGCGGTCGAGCGGCACCCACGGCGTTTCGCGATAGGTCGGGTCCAGAGCCGACAATTGGTAACCTGTTGGCAGCGGCGTATCGTCGGACATCGGGAACTTTCGGCTTGAATGATGCACACCGGACTATCGCAGAAGTTTTTAACCGGCAAGCGGCACGCGAGGTTATGCCTTGATTACCCCAAATAAATCATGCTCGTCGGCATCTTCGATTTCCACTTTGACGATATCGCCCGATTTCAGCATCACTCCGACGTCGCGCAAATAGACATGGCCGTCGATCTCCGGTGCGTCGGCCTGACTGCGGCCAGTCGCTCCGATGCTCCCATCTTCGTCGGCATCGCCAACCTCGTCAACGATGACTGGCAACACGCGACCGACCTTGGCAGCGAGTTTCGCGGCGCTGATCGCAGCAGTTTTGGCCATGACGCGCTGGAACCGCTCTTCCTTAACCTCTTCAGGCACGGGATTGGGGAGTGCATTGGCCTGTGCGCCTTCGACTGGCTCAAACCGAAACGCGCCGACCCGGTCCAACTGCGCTTCGTCCAGCCACTGGAGCAGATATTCGAAATCCGACTCTGTCTCGCCAGGAAACCCAACGACGAAGCTTGAACGAATGGCAATATCCGGCGCGATGCCTCGCCATTTGCGAATGCGTTCGAGCACCTTTGCCTCGTTTGCCGGCCGCTTCATTGCCTTGAGCACCGATGGCGCTGCATGCTGGAACGGGATATCGAGATACGGCGTTAGCAGCCCTTCCGCCATGAGCGGTATGACATCATCGACATGGGGATAAGGGTAGACATAATGCAGTCGCACCCAAGGCGCAACGCCGTCGCCGGTTCGCAACCCGCCCAGTTCGCGGGCCAGGTCTGTCATGTGCGCGCGCACCTCACGCCCCTTCCACTCGCGACTTTCGTGGCGGGTATCGACGCCATAAGCCGACGTGTCCTGCGATATCACAAGAAGCTCTTTGGTCCCGGCGGACACCAGCTTTTCCGCCTCGCGTAACACGGCGTCAATACGGCGGCTGGCAAGTTTTCCGCGCAGTGATGGGATAATACAAAAGGCGCAAGCGTGGTTGCAGCCCTCCGATATCTTGAGATAGCTGTAATGGCGTGGCGTCAGTTTCAGCCCGCCTTCGGGTACCAGATCGACGAACGCCCCACGCGTCGGCGGTGCAGCTTCGTGGACCGCAGACACCACCGCTTCATATTGATGCGCGCCGGTTATCGCCAGCACATCGGGGAACCGCGCACGGATGACGTCGGCTTCATTGCCCATACAGCCGGTAACGATGACGCGTCCGTTTTCGGCAATCGCCTCGCCTATGGCCTCAAGGCTTTCTTCCTTGGCCGAATCAAGAAAGCCGCAGGTGTTGACCAAAACGACGTCTGCACCTGCATAATCAGGCGACAGACCATAGCCATCGGCGCGCAGCTTTGTAAGAATCCGTTCGCTGTCGACCAATGCCTTGGGACAGCCGAGCGACACCATGCCCACCTTGGGCGCTGCTTTGATTTGAGTTGCCATGATTGCGGCGCGCATAGCGAAGTTACGCGCGCTTGTCACGGCTAGCGAACAGGCGCATGCTTATGGTGCTATTTTTGGGGGAGTTTTTATGGCAAATGCAAATTTACTGGCGATACTGGTCGCCGCAGCCGCCGGATTTCTGGTTGGCGGAATCTGGTATGGTCCACTGCTCGGCAAGGCCTGGATGGCTGAACATGGGTTTACCGAAGAGCAGTTGAAAAATGCCAATATGCTGAAAATTTACGGCCTGACCTTTGCCTTTTCGGTGTTGTCGGCGGTGTTTCTGGGGCACCTACTTGCCTTTTTCGATACCAATGCGCGTTCGACAATGATGATATCGGTTGGCATTGCACTGGGTTATATCGTGCCCGCAATTGGGACCAGTTACCTGTTTTCGCGCAAATCGGGCAAGCTGTTCGCCATCGATGCCGGCTATTGGATCATGTTCTACGCCGCAATGGGATTGGTGTTCGTCATTCTGGGAACCTGACAATCGCGCCGCGAAAAATCAGAAAATAGCAGACGACCGGTACAGCGCCGCGCGTAACCGGACGGTTGCCTTGGATCTAACCGACGGCGGCAGGCAAATGCACGGCGGGGTTCAACGGCTTCCGGTCTTTGCGAATTTCGAAATGGAGTTGCGGCTGCGTGACATATCCCGTCGCGCCAACATCGCCCAGCGCTTGTCCCGCGCCTACCCGGTCGCCTTTTGCGACTGCCAAACTGTCAAGATGGCCATATGCCGTCACCCATCCGCCGCCATGATCGATCAACACCAGTCCGCCAAACACCCCGATTTCATTTCCGCTGTAAACAACGATGCCCGGTGCTGCGGCAGCGACAGGCGATCCCTGAGGCGCACCGATGTTGAGGCCGTCATTGACCCGGCCGCCTCCTTGCGACCCAAATCGGCCAACGATATTGCCAGTAAGCGGCCAGCGAAAGTTTCCCGAAAACGGGGTCATGGGGGTCGATGACGCCAAATTTGTGACGGCAGCCTGTCCGCCGGTTAAAATATCGTCGATATTCAACGTAAATGCAGCGGCGCGTGTTTCAGGTGTCACATCCTGCGGCCCGACGCCGACTGTTGCGGTGCTTGGCAGCAGCAGATTCTGACCGATTTGAATATTATAAGGAGGCTGAAGCGCGTTGAGTGTAACCATATCGGCCCACACAACGCCGTAGGCCCTCGCAATGGCAATGCCCGTCTCGCCCCTGCCGACCTTATGATAAAGGCCACCGGGAATTTGCAGATAGTCGCCCTGGCGGATTGGGTAAGGCGGCCGCAAATTATTTGCATCGGCAATCGCCGTCGCACCCGCGCCGGTTTTGCTGGCGATGGCAAACAGGCTGTCTCCGGACTGCACGACATAGGCCGACGTCACAACTGCACGTGCGTTGCGTTCGACGACCGCCGGACTCCAGCTTGGCGTCTCCGCAACGATTGCTCTTTCGGGGACGAGGCGGCGTTCGGTAAGTTCGAAACTGGCGGGTTGACTGCTTTCACCAATCCGGAAATCGTCACCACCGCGCGGAATGCAAGCGGGCAGCGTCATCCCGATACTCAGTAACAATATGGCCCCCCGCACCCCGATTTTCCTCTCTTAGCCGCGATACGCTATTTGCAGCGCCTCCAATGATTCCTTATGCGTAAGATCAAGCTGCAACGGTGTTACCGCAATATACCCGTCTTCGATGATCTCAAGATCAGTATCGTGCCCGGACGTATGAACCATCCCGTGCAACCCAAACCAGTAATAATCATAGCCGCGCGGATCGGTGCCTTTGACAATCGAGCCACGGCTGTAATCGTGAAATCCCTGCCGCGCGACTTTTATGCCTTTTACGTCTTGCGGCAGCAACGCGGGAAAGTTGATATTGATGAGCGTGCGCGGCGTAACCGGCATGTCTAACAACGGACGCAAGACCCGCTCACCCCATGCCTCGGCTGCGGAAAAAGGTACATTGTCAGCCATGCCTTCTTTGCTGTACACTTGGCTGAGAGCGATTGAGCGTATCCCCGCCAGCGCACCCTCCATCGCCGCCGATACCGTGCCGGAATAGGTGATGTCGTCGCCAAGGTTCGCACCACGATTGACGCCGGACAGGATCAGGTCGGGCCTCGCATCCTTCATGATAACGCCAAGGCCGAGCATGACCGAATCGGTGGGCGTTCCAGCGACCGAATAATGCCGTTCTCCATGCTGACGGATGCGAACCGGTTTAGTCAGCGTCAGCGAATGGCCAGCGCCTGAATTTTCTTCGGCCGGTGCGACGATCCAGATATCGTCGCTGATCGTGCGGGCGATGGTTTCCAATATCTTCAGACCCGGCGCGTTGACGCCGTCATCGTTGGTCAGCAATATACGCATCAGGCTATTGGCTCCAATTTGGTCAGGCCGCCTGTATAAGGCAGCAAGGCAGGCGGGACGGTTACACTGCCGTCCGCTTCCTGGTAGTTTTCAAGGACAGCGACCAGCGTGCGTCCGACGGCGAGCCCCGAGCCATTAAGTGTGTGCACGAAGACATTGCCCTTACCCTCGATAGGCCGATAGCGCGTGTTCATCCGCCGCGCCTGAAAATCACCGCAGTTAGAGCAACTCGAAATCTCGCGGTATAGCCCCTGCCCCGGCAACCACACTTCTAGATCGTAGGTCTTGCGCGCGCCAAAGCCCATATCACCGGTGCACAGCGACAACTTGCGATAGGGCAATTGCAGCGCTTGCAAGATCGATTCCGCAGCGGACGTCATCCGCTCATGCTCCGCCGCGCTGTCTTCTGGACGTGTGATCGAAACCAGCTCGACTTTCTCAAACTGGTGCTGGCGAATAAGCCCTTTAGTATCTTTACCCGCCGCGCCCGCCTCTGAACGGAAGCAAAGCGTCAGCGCAGTCATGCGGATGGGCAACGCGGCGTCATCCAGTATTTTGCCCGCTACACTACTGGTCAACGAGACTTCGGCGGTCGGGATAAGCCAGCGGCCATCCGTTGTCCGAAATGAGTCTTCGGCAAATTTTGGCAGCTTATCTGTGCCATACATCGCGCCGTCATTGACCAGAACCGGCGTGTTGCATTCGGCATAACCGTTCATGCCCGTCTGATGATCGAGCATGAACTGACCAAGGGCTCGATTGAGCCGCGCCATCTGTCCGCGCATAAACGTAAAGCGCGCGCCGGAAATCGCTACCCCGGTTTCAAAATCCAGGCCAAGGGGCGGACCAAGGTCGGCATGATCCTTGGGCTCGAAATCAAAAGCGCTCGGGACACCCCAGCGCGCGATTTCGACATTATCGTTTTCGTCCGTGCCGTCCGGCGCATCTTCGGATGGCAGATTGGGCAAACCTGCAAGCAACATATCCAGCTCAGCGCCGGCAGCGCGCTCTTGTTCTTCCATATCCGGTGCGGCGTCTTTCAGGGTCGCGACTTCGGCCTTAAGCGCTTCGGCAGTGGCCGTATCGCCCTTTCCGATTGCCGCGCCGATTGCCTTCGACGCCTCGTTACGCCTCGCTTGCGCCGCCTGCATTTCGGTTTGCGCCGCTCGCCTTTTCGCGTCCAGCGACAGTATCACCGCCGACACCGCGTCAGCCCCCCGCCGTTTCAATGCAGCGTCAAAAGCCTCGGGATTTTCGCGGATATATTTCAGGTCGTGCATGGCCGCTGGCTATGCCGAGCGATCCTGCTTTTCGCAATAAAAAAGGGCGGCTCCCCCGAACCGCCCTTTCTGACCGATGCATCGCAATTTCCGTTAGGCCGCGATCGCATCCTTTGATTTCTTCGCAGCGCGACGACGGGCAAAAAGGCCGGCCGCAGCAGCACCGAATAACATTACCATCGGTGGTGCCGGTACATCGGTGCCACCAGTCGAACCGCCCGGGTGACCTGAACCACCGCTGGATGACGATGTTGACGACGATGTCGATGAACTTGTCGAACTGGAGGTCGATGACGACGTGCTCGACGATGTCGACGTGCTTCCGCCGAAACTCGACGACGATGTGGACGTCGAGGTGCTCACACCGCCGGTCGACGTCGATACGCCACCAGTGGATGTTGAAACGCCACCTGTCGAGGTAGACACGCCGCCGGAAGTGCTTGATGTGCTGGAGCCGCCTGTTGATGTGCTGGAGCCGCCTGTCGACGTGCTGGTCGAGCCGCCGGTGCTGCTAAATCCGCCCGTGGACGTGCTCGATCCGCCAGAACCGCCCGAGGAAGTGCTCGTTGATCCACCGGTAGACGTACTGACCGCGCCGCTTGAGGTCGATGAAATCACCACAGTGCCGCCACCTCCCCCGCCGCCACCGCCGGAAAAGCCGCCGAAGAATCCACCGCCGAAGCCGCCGCCAAAACCGCCCGATCCACCGATCACGACAGGAACGCCGCCGCCACCGCCGCCTTCATAGGGCGCAGATGGCATAAAGGGGACAGGAATGGGAGGTAGTGCGGCACTGGCCACAGTAACCGTCGGCGTGCAGGTAGTGGTCGTCGTCGTCCTGACGACTTTGCGGACACGCTTCACTTTGCGGACTGGTGTATGCCGGGCGATCTTGCGAACCTTATGCTTCTTTTTTGCAACCTTATAGACTTGCGCGGGTGGGGTATCTGCAACCTGCAGCGCGCCCGCACCGTTCATTGCACGGCCGCACGTGCCGGCACATAATTTCGCTAAAGCCATGCGTACTGACATAATCTCGACCTTCTTCCGCGTTGGGGCGAAGTTGAAAGTCCACACACCGGACCACTTCTGTCGCCTCCTGATGCATCAAGAAGCGCAGAACTGTCGGTTAAGCTCAAACCAATTAACCGTGTTTCGGCCTCGTCCAGGCGGAAAATTATAGAATTTCAGTGGGCAACGGTCAAAGCGTCCCGAACTGGAACTGTTTCATCGGCAACAATTGATGATGCGTTACCATTTCCACAGCTTTCGGTCGTGTCGAGGCGGCTGTGACGATTTGCTGCTTGTGCGGCCATATCGCCGAGTCTATAGCGCCGCCGAGAGTTGAATTTGTGCATATTCCCGTGCCTTGCACAGGATCGCAAGAGGTGGAGATAGACAATGGGCGCTAGCGTCGAGCCTCACGATAATTCACATGAAATCAATCAATTGAATTATGATCTGGATCCGTCTTACGCGCCAGCGGATGACGAGCCGTTCATGAACGACCGCCAACTTCTGTTTTTCGAAAAGCAGCTGGTTGACTGGAAAAACAGCATCCTTGCAGAAGCGCAAGGCACGTTGAACCAGCTTCAGGATGGCCCGATCCGTGAGCCCGACCTGAACGATCGGGCATCGAGCGAGACCGACTGGAGCATCGAACTTCGCACCCGCGACCGTCAGCGCAAGCTGGTTTCGAAGATCGAAGCAGCTCTGCGCCGGATAAAAGACGGTGAATATGGCTATTGCCAGGTAACCGGCGAGCCTATTTCATTAGCGCGCCTGCGCGCCCGGCCGATTGCGACGATGACGTTGGAAGCACAGGAGCGGCACGAGCGTCAGGAGCGGGTGTCGCGCGACGACTGACCCCGGCGGCGTTCGATAACCGACGTCGTCAGTTTTTGGTTAATTGTGCCCATCAAAATCATCGACACAATGGGTCGTGGTTAACCTTTTAGCTACACTTAACTGCCAATAACGTCGCATAAGATAAAGGCAATCTCGTCCTTGGTAATGCGATATGAACGATCCGTCGAAAACTGATAACCCCGCATCTGCAAAGCGCGGGTTGAATCGTGACAGCCTTTTGCTGAAGGCCGTCCTGCGCTTTCCAAGTGCAAACGACGAACGCGAGGTACGAATTCGCAACTTGTCGGCAGGTGGCCTGATGGCCGAGGTCCCGGTGCGTGTTGCCCGCGGCGAGCCAGTCGAAATCAACCTTCGCAGCATCGGTTGGATCACCGGCCATGTGGCGTGGGTAACCGACGGTCGGATCGGCATCGCGTTCGATCACCCGATCAACCCGATGGACGCCAGAAAGCCCGTTGGCTCAGGCGAACTCGAAATGCCGCATTATCTCAAGAAGCTTAATACGCCTGCCGGCCCCAACAAGCTTCGCCGCGCCTGATTATTCGTCGAGGCAGTAGATATCGATCGGCACGATAATTTTATCGATGACCTGACCAATCGGATATGCCGATTTTGCACCCTGCTCGATAGCAGTTTCGAGAATGGCGCGCTTTTTCGCTCCTGAAATAACGAGCATCGACGTGCGCGCCGATGCAATGGCCGCCGCAGTCAATGTGACCCGGTTAACGGGTGCTTCGGGCGGTAACGGATCGGGAGCAACGCCAACGGCGCGCACGTCCTTGCCGCCATTCATCGCGTCGTCCAAGTCAGGTCCCGGAAAAATCGAGGCCGTATGTCCGTCGGCGCCCATGCCCAGCCAGACGAGGTCCGGCGGCCAATGGAGGTCGGCAAGCCGGGCATTTGCTGCATTACCGGCCAGCTTGTGATCGGCCGCTTCGCTGGTAATCGGCAAGACCCGCGCGCCTTTGGGGATAAATATCCTAGCAATCATCGCAACATTGGAAAGCGGGTTATCGACCGCAACCAGCCGATCGTCGGTCGGTATAATCGTGACGTTCTTCCAACGGATATTGGCTTGAGCAAGCTTTTCCAGGATTGGTTTGGGCGTGGAGCCGCCCGGAAAGGCGACCAACGCCTGTCCACGCGCGTCGAGAGCGCTTTCGATGATAAAGCTGACGTCGCCGACCACGGCATCGATCAAATCTTCGGCAGCATCGAAATCCCACCATTCAACTTCTTCGGCCATGCTTACTCCATCAGTGGTTCAACGCCGCAGCAGCGCGCGCTGCAGCTTCGATTGCCACAACGTCTGGCGTTCCTTTACCAACAAGCCAGCTTCCGCCAACACATAAAATTTGCGAGACGGCAAGCCAATCTGCGGCGGTTTCCTGTTTGATGCCGCCAGTGGGACAAAATTTGCACTGACCGAACGGACCGATCAACGATTTCAGTGCCGGAAGCCCTCCATTGGCTTCTGCCGGGAAAAATTTGAAATGATTGAGGCCCAGATCAAGGCCGCGCATGATATCCCCTGCGTTGGCGATCCCGGGTAAAAAAGGAATGCCCTTGGCCACCGCCGCTTTGCCGAGATTTTCAGTCAGGCCGGGTGACACTATAAACTCCGCACCAGCGGCAATCGCGCTTTCAAGTCCAGGAATATCGACGACCGTGCCAGCGCCGACAATCGCACCAGGTACTTTCTTCATTTCTGCGATAACGTCCAGTGCAGCGGCGGTCCGCAATGTGACTTCAAGCACAGGTAAACCGCCTGCAACCAACGCTTCGGCAATGGCCCGGGCGTGCGCGACATCCTCGATCACCAGTACAGGTATAACGGGCGCTGTCCGCATGATGGTTTCAACGGGGTTCATATGCGTGGTCCCTCATAGATGTTCTTGGGCATAGGCCGCTGCGGCACCAAATAATCCAGGCTGCGGATGCGTAATGAGCTTCACCGGAATTCCAGCCATCAGCGATTCGAAGCGGCCCTTGGCACGAAAGCGTTCGGCAAAGCCGGATCGTACCAATATATCCTTGATGCGAAGGCCAAGCCCACCCGCAATCACGACACCGCCAAATCCACCCTGAGCCAATGTGATGTCGCCTGCCACGCTGCCCAGTGACAGACAAAATCTGTCGACCGCCGCTGCGGCCAGACTGTCGTCTCCGGACATTCCCAGTTGCCACAATTGCTTGTCGTCCAGCTGCTGAACCGGACGGCCTTCAAGCGCAGCCAGTGCTTCGTAAATCTCGATCAAACCGGGTCCGGACACGACGCGTTCCACCGATACCCGGCGATACCGCTTGCGGAGACGGTCCAGCAGCGCGTCTTCGATACTGTCGAGTGGGGCAAAATCTATATGCCCGCCCTCGGTTGCCTGCACATGATAATTGCCGCCGTTGCGCCTTACATGGGCGACGCCCAGACCAGTCCCCGGCCCGATGATGCTGATCGTACCCAGATCGGGGAAAGGCGTTTCAGGGCCAGTCAAATGGAGAAAATGCTCCGGCGCTGCCTGAGCAACCGCGTGCCCCACTGCACCAAAATCATTGACGATGACGAAGCTGTCGACCGCCAATTTTTCGCACACCAGCGACCGACGAATAATCCATGGATTGTTGGTCAGTTTGATCACGTCGGCATCTACCGGACCAGCGATGGCGATGGCGGCGGCGCGGGGCAGCGGCCTTCCTGCTATCCGTTCGAAATCTTCCCACGCGGTCTGGAAACTTGCATGTTCTGCGGTCTTCAGCGTAGCGGCGTCGCCCAGTTCGATGACTCGTCCGCCCTCAACCGTCGCGAGCGCAAAGCGGGCGTGTGTGCCGCCAATATCGACAGATACAATCTGGGTCACAGGCCTGCGGCCGCCAGCATGGCTGACCCGCCCTTCTCCGCTTCATCGGCGGTGGCGCGCATCATCGCGAACAATTCACGCCCTGTACCGACATGCTGCGGCGGCATTGGCACGGGCATACGCGCGGCCCATTCAGCTTCATCGACAAGCACGTCGAGTGCCCCCCGGCTGGCGCACAGACGGACGACATCGCCGTCCTGCAGCTTCGCGATATCGCCCCCGCGCGCAGCCTCCGGGCTGATATGTATGGCGGCAGGCACTTTGCCTGACGCTCCCGACATGCGGCCATCGGTTATCAGCGCGACTTGGAAACCCCTGTCCTGCAGGACACCCAAGGGCGGCGTGAGTTTGTGCAGTTCCGGCATGCCGTTTGCTGCCGGTCCCTGAAAGCGGATGACGACAATCACGTCGCGGTCAAGCTCGCCCGCCTTGAACGCGGCGAGCGCATCGTTCTGGTCATGAAACACGCGGACGGGCGCTTCGATAGTCCACCGGGCCGGGTCGACCGCACTGGTCTTGAAGGTTGCACGCCCCAAATTTCCGGTAACCAGCCGCATCCCACCATCGGGGCTGAAGGGGTTCGATGGCGGGCGAAGCATCGTTTCATCTGCAGTGATTGCCGGCGCATCGCGCCAGACCAGCGCCTCGTCTGCCAGCACCGGCTCGCGCCCATATGCGGTCAGATCGTCGGCAGCGACGGTCATGATATCACGGTGAAGCAGTCCGGCGTCGAGCAGTTCGCGGATGACATAACCCATGCCGCCTGCCGCGTGGAAATGGTTCACGTCGCCTGATCCGTTGGGATACACACGCGCGATCAATGGCACCGTTACCGATAACTGGTCCAAATCTTCCCAGTCCACACTGATACCTGCCGCGCGCGCAATTGCCGGAATATGCAGCGCGTGATTGGTCGAGCCGCCAGTTGCCAGCAACCCGACGCAGGCATTCACAATCGCCTTTTCATCGACGCAGCGCCCCAGCGGACGGTAATCATCGCCATCCCATCCGATTTCCGTAAGCCGGTGCACAGCCGCGCGAGTCAATTCTGTACGAAGCTTTGTGCCCGGATTGATGAACGCAGCACCCGGAACATGAAGGCCCATGACCTCCATCATCATCTGATTCGAGTTGGCAGTGCCGTAAAATGTGCACGTACCGGCGCCGTGATAAGAAGCCGACTCGGCTTCCAGCAACTCGGCACGCCCGACCTTGCCCTCGGCATATAGCTGACGCACACGCTGCTTTTCCTTGTTGGCAAGCCCTGACGGCATTGGCCCTGCGGGAATAAGGATGGTCGGCAAATGACCAAAGCGGAGGGCACCGATCAGCAACCCGGGCACGATCTTATCGCAAATGCCCAGCATGGCGACGCTTTCGAACATGCCATGGGACAGGCCAACCGCCGTTGCCATCGCAATCACGTCGCGGCTGAACAACGACAGTTCCATCGAGTCCTGACCTTGCGTTACGCCATCGCACATTGCGGGAACGCTGCCAGCAACCTGCGCCGTCGCACCAACCTCGCGCGCAAAAACTTTCATCTGCTCGGGATAGCGGCCATAAGGCTGATGCGCCGACAGCATATCGTTATAGGCGGTAACGATGCCGATATTCAGGGCCTTGCCACCCCGAATGGCGGCCTTGTCCTCTCCGCTGGCGGCAAAGCCATGCGCCAGGTTTCCACAGCTCAACGTCGGCCGGTTGACGCCTGCATCGCGTTGCCGCGCAATCAGGTCAAGATAGGCAGTGCGCCCAGGCTTTGACCGCTCGATAACTCGCGCCGTCACCGCCTCGACTGTGCTGTGCAGCTTATTCATGCCAGCTCACTCCATCGCGTTCCGCAAGGGCAATCGCCGCGTTCGGGCCCCAGCTTCCCGAACCGTATTTCCGAGGCTTCAGCCCGGTGGATTTCCATAATCCGCGAATGGCATCAACCCATTTCCACTGCGCCTCGACCTCATCGCGGCGAACGAACAACGTCTGGTCGCCCTCGATCAGATCAAGGAGCAAACGTTCATAGGCAATACGCCGACGCGATCCTGCAAAGGCGGTGGTGAGCGACAGGTCGAGCGGCACTTCTTGCAAGGTGATGCCGCCCCGGTCGAGGCCCGGCTCCTTTGCCATTACCAGCAGCCGTACATATTCCTCCGGCTGCAAACGGATGATGAGCGTGTTGGCTTCCAGCCTGCCGCCCCGATCCTTGAATACATTATGCGGCACGGGCTTGAACTGAATAACGATTTCGCTGCGGCGCTCTGGCAGGCGCTTTCCGCTTCGCAGGAAAAATGGAACGCCCTGCCATCGCCAGTTGTCGACATACGCTTTTATCGCGACAAAGGTTTCGGTGTCCGACGGTTTGCCAAGGTCGGTGTCATATCCTTTGACAGCCTCCCCCTTTACCGCGCCGTCGCCATATTGTCCGATGACGACATCGCCCTCAATTACCGGGCGCAACGCACGCAAAACCTTTACTTTTTCATCACGAATAGCGGTCGCGTCCAGATTGGCCGGCGGCTCCATTGCGGTCAGCGCAAGCAGCTGCAACATGTGGTTCTGCACCATATCGCGCAATGCGCCGGTATCGTCGTAAAATCCGGCGCGTCCTTCCAGGCCGACGGTTTCGCTAACCGTAATCTGGACATGCTCGATAGCATTGGCATTCCACAATGGCTCGAAAAGCATGTTCGCAAAACGAAGCGCCATCAGATTCTGGACCGTTTCCTTGCCCAGATAATGGTCGATGCGGAACGTGCGTTTTTCCGGGAAAACGTGGTTGACTGCTTCGTTGATATGTTGTGACGAGGCAAGGTCGTTGCCCAACGGTTTTTCAAGGCCGATGCGGACATTCTCACCGGCCAGACCCGCGCCATGCAGCCCTTTTATGGTCGGTTCGAACAGCGAAGGCGCGGTCGACAGGAAAATCGACAGGCCACCCGATATGTCGCCGATCGTTTCAGCCAGCGCGGCAAAGCCATCGGGCTTCGAAGCATCCAGCGCCTGATAGTGCAACCGCTGCAAAAATGCATCGATCATCCCCTCCGCCTTACGATCGTCAGGCAGAAACTCGCACAAGGCCAGACGCGCAAATTCACGGAATTCTTCGTCGGTATAGACGCTGCGCGCCGTGCCGAATATCCGCAAGTCGGCAGCAATCAATTCGTCGGCATGCAATGCATATAGGGACGGCAACAGCATCCGCCGCGATAAATCGCCAGTCGCGCCGAACAACAACAAGGTCGAACTATGCTCGCTCACTCCGCCCATCTCCAAACAGCGCCGCCAGATTGGTCCGGCACGGCAAATCCCTTAGACCCCGCACATCACGCGTCTAGCGCTTATTCGTATGCACCGCCCTTACTGCGAAACAAGCGCCCGTTGTTCGGCAATGCCCATCGAGACGATGACCGGATGCTCGGTCTGCCTCGTCTGGAAATCTGCCTTGCCAGATAATCCGCGCCAGCCCGAAGCAATTAATGATTGCGCGGTTGGCGCGCCCAATGTGGTTCCTGGACCCAGCAATATAATTTTGTCGGGCGCAAATTCCGCCGCTGCCACTTGGACGGCACGCGAAAAATCATATGTCTGATTGATCTGCGCGCCCAGGGTGTAATCGTACATCGCGGCGCTATCGAACGCTTTCGGTGACCAAATCCTGCCTTGCCCGTCGACCGCGGCAATGGCCCCTTGTCCGAAATCTGAAGCCGGATTCTCGTCACGCGCCATTGGTATGATGTGATTGAGCAAAGGGCTGTGGAACGCGGCATGGTGCATCAAACGCATCGGAAAACGGTCATCCTTGGGCAACCGCTCCAGCAACCATCGCAGCCCGGCATCATCACCAGCAAATACTATCATCCCGCCCAAACGGATCGACAGGTGCACCGATATTTCATGGATTGTTTCCACTTCGGCCAGCAAGTTGTTCATTAAGCTAATTTTTGCGGGATCAAGTTTCCAGTCGGCATCGACAACGGACCAGACAATCTGCCCACCTGTTCCGTGGCGATGCATCATACCGCCCATGATGTTGACGAGCAGCGCACCGGATTCGAATGTCAGAACACCGGCACATGCAAGCGCGAGATACCAGCCCATCGAATTGCCGGTCACCGCCACCACATCATATCGGTCCCGGTCAATTGCCGCAAAATCGGCCAGCGCGCAGGCGTAGATCAGCAACGATGCATTATCGCCGGTCATATGCATTGACGGTGCAAATTTATCTGCGCTGTCGAGGTCGGAAATTGTCGGCTGGCCAAGCGAACGCCGCAAGCTGTCGAGTCGCTCGATCATATCATGCCGTGCCGAGTGATGGTTTTTCAGATACCCCAGCTCTGCTGCATTGTATGTGCCGCGACCGGGGCAGACGACGACGACTTTCTCCTTCATGTCACAGCGGCCTTTGCCGCTGCAATGATCGAAGCCTTGCTGGGCAGGACCAATTCCGCCGCTGGTCCCAACGGAATAAAGCAGTCTTCTGCTGTAATACGGCTGACAGCATCAGCACGGCCCGCTTCAACGAGGATTGCCATCAACTTTTCACTCAGGCTCCCCGATCGGCGGCTTTCGTCGACGATCAGGATGTTTTTGCAACCGGCAACCGCTGCAACAATGCCACTTTCGTTCAAGGGATGCAGCCAGCGCAAATCGATAATACGCAAGTCGATACCGGCTTCGCGCAGTTCGGCCTCGGCCTGACGCGAGAGAAAATAACCGTTCCCGTAAGTTATTATCGCAACGTCGGTTCCGTTGCCGTGTTGGTTCAACGCCCCAAACGCGATTGTGTCGGCCTTGTCGGGCGCAACATAAGCGGCGGTCCATGCTCCGTCTTCGGGCGCAGCCAGATCGGCGGTGTGATATAATGCAATAGGCTCGACAAAGATGACAACGCGCCCGTCCTCATGCGCCATCCGGACGCACTCGCGCAGCATTCCGGGGGCATCGGCAGCATTTGACGGACAGGCGACGATGATACCGGGGATGTCGGTCAAAACTGCCAGGCTGTTGTCGTTATGGAAATGCCCGCCGAAACCCTTTTGATAAGGCAGCCCTGCAATGCGGACGACCATCGGATTGCGATATTGCTTGTCCGAGAAAAACGACAAAGTCGCTGCCTCGCCGCGCAGTTGATCCTCTGCATTGTGCAGATAGGCCAGAAACTGGATTTCGGGGATGGGCACAAATCCGTTATGCCCCATGCCGATCGCTAGACCTAATATGGTCTGCTCGTCCAGCAGCGTATCGAAAACCCGGGCCGCGCCGAACTTTGCCTGAAGTCCTTGGGTAACTCCGTACACGCCACCCTTGCGCGCCACGTCTTCGCCAAACAGCGCAACATTCGCGTGTTGCAGCATGAGGTCGGCGAGCGCGAAGTTAATGCTTTTGGCCAACGTCACCGGTTTTGCAAGATTGCGGGCATCTTTGGCGAAAAGTGTGTCGCGGATCGTTGTGTCAGGCAATGGCGGTGACATTTTCTCACCGACATTCGGTAAAATCGACGCCATCACGTCGGCCACGGTTTCAAGCCGTGGTTTGGACAATGCCTCCTGCGCCACACGATCTACCCGCGCGCGCATCTCTTCATAGCGCGCTACAATCTCATCACCCGACATCCCTGCCTGTTCGTACAAAATGCGTGCGCTGTGCAACAGCGGGTCCTGCGCTTCTGCTGCCTCGATATTGGCCAGCGCTGAATAGCTTGCCTCGACGTCAGCGCCGGCGTGCCCCATCAGCCGCACCGTCCGCATGTGCAGGAATACCGGTCTGCGCCTGGACCGCGCATAACGCACTGCCTGCTCGCATCCACGGAGCGCATCGTTCATGTCGGCCCCGTCGCACTGAATATAATGCAGCGCGGGCCGGTGCGCGTAATTCGCCTCGATCCAGCCGCCCGGAGTTCGGACCGATATCCCGATACCATTATCTTCGCACAGGAAAATAATTGGCATAGGCAAATGCTGATACGCGGCCCAGCAGGCCGAATTGAACGCCCCTTGCGAAGTGGAGTGATTGGCCGAGGCATCGCCGAACGAGGCGATGATAACTGCGTCGTGCGGCAAAATAGCATCCGCCAGCTTCAATCGCTGCGCCATCCCCAGCGAATGGGCCGCACCGACTGCTTTGGGCAAATGCGAGGCGATTGTGCTTGTTTGCGGCGGCACAAAGCTGTGCGCGCACCCCAGCACCTTGTGACGTCCGCCCGAAATCGGATCGTCGGCAGACGCCGCGAACGACAGTGCCATGTCATACAGGGGCGTAAGTCCGCCAGCCTGTTTTTTGCGTTGGATCAGGAACGCGGCATCGCGATAATGCAGGAACGCCATATCGGTGTTGCGCGTTGCCGCGGCCATCGCCGCAGTGCCCTCGTGCCCCGAACTGCCAATCGAATAGAATGTCTTACCCTTTGACCGCCGTGCCCAAAGGTCAAGGTGGCGGCTCATGATCTGGGTATCGAATAGATCGACCAACTGGTGCGCGGGCGCAGAGTGTATCACCGAATTGCTGCGCGGAGCCGGGAAGTCGCTTGCGGAAACGCGGCGCACAAACGCCTCGTCGATTATCGTAGGACGGTCAAACATAAGGACCGCGTTGATAGCGCGACGAAACACAAAAGCCACCGCAAATTACAAAGTTCAATCGCACGATTAAATAGCTGGATTTGTGAAAATTGTTCGATAGGATGGCAATCGAGAGAGCTTATTCCCCAGGAAATATCCCGCGAATTTGTAGATGACCGCCAAATCCAGACGAGCAGAAAATGCCGCACGGATGCCGGTCAATAGGAGGAGAGAGAAAATGCGTAAATCGAACCGAGTGATGACGGCCGCGTTATGTGGTGTCACTTTGAGTGCCATGCTTGCAGCGCCTGCCTATGCTCAGCAGGATTATAGCGAAGAACCAATTGATCCCAATGCCATCATCGTAACCGCCACCCGCCGCGCGCAGGACGTTCAGGATATTCCATTGGCGGTGACGGCCGTCAGCCCGGTCCAGCTTGAGCGGCAAGGCGTCGTCAGTGTGTCGCAGCTATCTCAAGTATCGTCGAGCTTCTCGGCATCGAACGCGCAAATTGCATCTGGATCTGTGGTCTTGCGTATTCGCGGCGTCGGAACGACATCGAACAATATCGGGTTCGAAAGCGCGGTAGGTATATTTATCGACGGTGCGTATCAATCACGGCCCGGCGTTGCGCTTGGCGAGTTTGTCGATGTGGAGCGCGTTGAAGTTTTGCGCGGTCCGCAAGGGACCCTGTTCGGCCGGAATACCTCCGCCGGCGCGCTGACGGTGACCAACAACCGGCCGGACCTTGATGACTTCAGCGGATTTGCGAACGCGACATATGGCAGTTACAATCTTGTCAACGTTCAAGGCGCGGTCAATGTCCCGATTGTCAGTGACGCCCTCGCGTTGCGCCTTACCGGCGCATATCGGAAGAGCGACGGGACAGTAGATGTTCTGGGCAGAAACGGCGCCAAGGTTGGCGAATCCAATAATACCGATCAGATATTAATGCGCGGACAGGTCGGTTTTGATTTTGGCGGTATCGAAGGCCGCGTCATCGCCGACTATTCCCAAAGCAAGGCTGGCTGTTGCACGGCGGTGGAACTAAAACCATCACCGGTTGAGACTTTCGGCCTTTTCAGCGCCGTCGGTCTTGACCCTACGGGCGGGCAGTTCCAGCCGAACCGAGGGCTGAAAGCCGTAGATGACCGAGTTACGTCAGCTAATTTTGCTCCCATCGGCAACATCAAGAATTACGGCGTTACGGGCGAAGTAAAGTTTCCGATCGGAGACAGCGCCGACCTGATTTATATCGGATCATATCGTGAGTTTCGTGCCAAGGAAACATACGACACCGACTTTACCGCCCTTGACCTGTTCAATGTTGATTTGAACAATACGCGGATCGACACGATGACGCATGAATTGCGGCTTCAAGGTGAGGCCATCAATGGAAACCTCGAATATTTGGTAGGCGGATATTATTCGACGGAGGATATCCGGCAGGACGTTAGTTTTTCGCTTGGTACCGATTATGACCAATTTGTTGGCGCGCTGCTCTTCGGTCCAACCGGAGGAGCGCTCGGCCCGCGTCCGTTGCAATTGTTCTCCGGCTCGAACCCTGCAACCACTCGCGCTACCAACAGCTATGCACAGGACAGCAAGAGCTTTTCCTTTTTCACCAACAACACGTTTTCGGTAACCGACGCGTTCAAGATTTCCTTTGGCCTGCGCTATTCGGATGAATCGAAGGACGGCTCTTACACCCCGTCAGCAAACACCAATCCAACCTGCCGGGGAATTGTAAACAACTTCGCGAACGTACCAGCCGCTCTTCGGGGTCCTATCTTGGTCCTGGGATGTTTGCCGTTCCTCGCTCCGGCAGATCTACCAGCATCGGCCGTGCTACCGTTGCCGCGTAGTTTCTCTGGGAAATTCAAGGACAGCGAACTCATCTACACGGCGAAGCTGCTTTACGAATTTGCCGCACCGGTGAACGTATATGCCAGCTTTACCCATGGATATAAATCGGGCGGGTTCAATCTGGACAGTACCGCCGGAATTGGCGGTGCCGATCCACGATTCCGGTCGGAACTGGTCGACGCTTACGAGGCCGGCATCAAGGCAAGGTTCCTCGACAATGCAGTAACGGCCAACCTGGCAGTATTCAGGGAGGACTTTACGGATTTCCAGGTACTTGAATTCACCGGGACACGCTTTCAAACGTTCAACGTACCAAAAGCCCGTTCGACAGGATTTGAGCTTGAAACCACCGTTCGCCCGGATGACCATTTCACCCTCAATGGCGCGCTCACCTACGTAAAAGCGGAATATCCGAACAACTGTGATGGCGGCACGTCGACGGAGATCAACGTCCTGAACTTGTGCGGTGAATCGCTAACCAATGCACCGGAATTTACGGTCATTACAGGAGCAACATACACCAACGATCTTGGCAGCAATTTGAAATATTTTCTCAATGCCCAGGTAAAACTGGAAAGCGACAGCCGCACATCGACTCAGGCTACCGAACTGCCCGCTACACCGGCATTGGTCGGGACAACACCGCCGCTCGGCTTCGACATCCAGGACAGCAATGTGAAGGTCAATCTTCGCGCTGGTTTAAGCACGGCAAACGACGGTGTCGGTATCGAGCTGTGGGCGCAAAACTTGTTTGACGAGCCCACGCGCGGTGTGACGTTCAATACCACGCTCCGCTCTGGATCGCGCTCCACCTTCATTCTCGAACCGCGCACTTTGGGTGTTACCGTCCGCGCCAAGTTTTAGGCTACGCACATGACGCAAAAGAAAGGGGCGGCCTCCGATGTGGAGGCCGCCCCTTTTTACGTTGTCCCGTTCGTGTCGAGCGAAGTCGAGACACCCAGAGGTTGCGGACGACGGATAGGCTTCTCGACTATGCTCGCACCGGACCGGCAAGATTAACTGCCTTTGTTACGCAGCCGCTTTGTAAAGCGTCTCGCCGTTATCAGCCATTTCGCGGAAGCTTTTGGGCGGCGCGAAGCGCGTGCCATATTGCTGCGCCAGATTATCCGCGGTACGCACGAAGTTTTCGAGGCCGACGGTGTCGATATAGCTCATCGGCCCGCCGGTATACGGCGCGAAACCCCAACCGAAGATCGCTCCCAGATCGGCGCTTTGCGGGTCGCGGACGACTTCTTCTTCGAAGCATTGGGCGGTCGCGATTAGCTGGATGTACAGCAGGCGCTGTTTGACTTCCTCAACCGTCGGCTGGTTTTCGGCGAGCGGATAATGCTCGGCCATTCCCTGCCACAGGCCCTTGCGTTCGCCCTTGTCGTCATAATCGTAGAAGCCTGAGCCAAAACGGCGGCCTTTGCGGCCGAGCCTAATCACCATCAGGTCCATGAAGTCCTCGGTGCCGCTCGGCTGGTAAGCGTCGCCTAGTTCCTTCTTCGTCGATTGCATCACATCATAGCCAAGCTGCAACGTCGTCTCGTCGAGCAAAGCCAGCGGACCAATCGGCATACCGAGTGACTTCGCAGCATTTTCGATGAGCGCAGGCTTCACACCCTCCGTCACAAGCTTCATCGCCTCACCCATGTAGGGGGGGAAAACGCGGTTGGTGAAAAAGCCGCGAACGTCCTTGACGACAATCGGCGTCTTCTTGATCTTGGCGTTGTAATCGAACGCCACCGCCATCGCGCGGTCGCCGGTGAGTTCACCGGGGATGATTTCGAGCAACGGCATTTTTTCGACGGGCGAGAAGAAATGCAGGCCAACGAACAGCTCCGGTCGCACCGAATTTTTGGCGAGGCCTGAAATTGGCAAGGTCGATGTATTCGACGCAAACACTACGTCGGGGCGGATAACCGCCTCGGCCTTTTTGATCACATCGGCCTTCACATCGGGGCGCTCGAACACTGCCTCGATAATCAGGTCGACGTCTTTCAGGTCATCATAATTATCGGTGGGCGTGATGCGCGCCATGAAGGCCTCACCAGCTTCCTTCGTCATTTTTCCGCGGCTGACCAGCTTGTCGATAATCTTGCGGCTGTAATCAACCGCCTTGTTGGCATCTTCGATCGACCGGTCGAGCACGACCACATCCATGCCGCCCTTGACGGTGACATGCGTGATACCCGAACCCATCAAGCCGCCGCCGATGACGCCGACTTTCATGATGTCAACCGGTGGCTGGTCCTTCGGACGCCCAGCGCCCTTTTCAGCGGCCTGCTTGTTGATGAACAAGGTCCGAATCATGTTCTTGGCTTGAGGCCCGGACAACAACTTGGTGAAGTATTTCGATTCAACACGCAGCGCGGTGTCGAACGGCAGGATCGAACCTTCATACAGGCACGACAATATCGCCTTGACCGCATCGAAATTGCCCTTGCTTTCCTTATGCGCCATCGCGTTGAGACCAACGAACAACTGCACCGAACGCGGATCCATTGCGCCTGCACCGCCAGGGAATTTGAAATCCTTCTTGTCCCAAGGCGCAGTAACCTTTGGATTGGCCTTTACCCAAGCCTTGGCATTGGCGATCAGGTCATCGGCTGCCACAACTTCATGCACCAAGCCTTGCGCCTTGGCGGTTGCCGGGTCGAGCGACTTGCCCTGAATGATCATCATTGCAGCGTTCTGCAGGCCGATCAGGCGCGGAGTGCGCTGCGTACCGCCACCGCCGGGGAGCAAGCCGACCATGACTTCGGGCATGCCCAACTGGATTTTCGGATTATCGGCAACAACGCGGTAATGGCACGCCAGCGCCAGTTCGAGGCCGCCGCCCAGCGCCAGACCATTCAGCGCGCAGGCAACCGGCTTGGCCGAAGCCTTACCGCTGCTGAGGTCTTTTGCGGCCTGCCCGCCAGCTTCCATCTTGCGCAGCAACGCGTTGAGCGCAAAAGCCTGTTCGAACGCTTCCTTGGTGCTGTTCGCCTTCGCGCCGCCCAACAT
>JANOPT010000205.1:0-1796 GCA_031421975.1 Sphingomonadales bacterium
TCTGGGCGCTGACCGTGGACTTCACCGAGGACCACCGGATCGGCAAAGAGAAATTGCAAGGCGTGTCCGACCAGTACCGCAAATTGCGCAATACGTTTCGGTATTTGCTGGGCGCACTGGATGGGTTTTCGGATGCGGAGAAGGTCGAGGTTGCCGCTATGCCGGAGCTGGAGCGGTATATGCTCCATCTACTTGCGGACATGGACGCGAAGTTGCGGACGGCGGTCGATGATTTCGACTTCAATACTTACGTCCGTCTGTTAACCGATTTCGCCAACGAAGACCTCTCGGCCTTCTTCTTTGATATCCGCAAGGATTGTCTGTACTGCGACGCGCCGACCGATCCCAAGCGGATGGCGTATCGTACCGTTTTAGACATATTGTTCCACGCGCTGGTAAGATACGCCGCGCCGGTGTTAGTGTTCACCAGCGAAGAGGTGTGGCAGACGCGGTTTCCTGATACGGATTCGGTTCACTTTAGCGATTGGCCTCAGGTTGATGCAGCTTGGGCGAATGTCCACCTTGCAGCGCGTTACGAAGCGATAAGGCGTGGTCGTGAAGCGGTGCTGGTAGAAATCGAACCTCTGCGCCGGGAAAAAATGTTTGGATCGAGTTTGGAGGCACGGGTTAGTTATCCATTTGCAGCCCTTGGGCTCGACGCAAGCGAGTTCGGCGAAATATGCATTGTGTCAGATATGCATGATGGCGCTCCGCTGATTACAAAAACCACCAACCACAAATGCGGTCGCTGCTGGCGGTATCTGCCCGAGGTTGTCGACGATGGCGCGCTGTGTGGGCGGTGCGAGGATGTGGTCGGTGGGTAAACTAACCATTCCCCGCACCCGTCATCCTGAACTTGTTTCAGGATCCATCGTGCGTCACTCACCGCCGGCCGCGGCTGATAGATGGACCCTGAAACAAGTTCAGGGTGACGATGCAAGTTTGGTGGGTTAAGTGGCTTCCATGACTACCAACCCAAAATTCCGCCTTCAGGGCATCATGCTCGCCAGCTTTATTTTCATCACGGACCAGATGGTCAAGTTCGCGATGATCGGGCCGCTGGCGCTGCAAAGCAGGCGCGAGATCGTTATTCTGCCGCAATTTTCGCTGACCTGGGCGGAGAATCGCGGGGTTTCGATGGGGTTCCTCGAGGCTGATAGCGATGCGCAGCGTTGGATGCTGGTCGGGCTGACCGCCGCGATTGCGATGATCGTCGCCGTCTGGATGTGGCGCGAAAAGCTGCGCGGCGATGTGCTGGCGCTGGCACTCGTGCTTGGGGGCGCGCTTGGCAATATTGTCGACCGCATCCGCTACGGCTATGTCGTCGATTATGCCGACCTGCATTTCGGGACGTTCCGACCGTTTTACATATTTAACCTGGCTGACGCGTGCATCACCTTTGGCGTGCTGATATTGCTTGCCCGCGCCTTCCTGATGCGCGAAAAGCCCATTCAGGAACCGGCAAGCAGCGCCGACATATCGGAGAGCATATGATACGTAGATTTATTCTCCCGGCAGCCGTCCTGGCTTTGCTCTCCGGCTGCGGCTCATCGGGGCTTGACCGCAACCGCCCTGATGAATTCGCGGTAACGCGCTCCGCACCGCTCTCGGTTCCGGCAGAGTTCACTTTGCCAGCGCCGCAAGAAGGTGCTGCCCGCCCGCAAGATACCGATACAAAACAGAAGATGCTCGACGCTATGTTCGGCTCTTCGACCCCAAGCTCGTAACGAACGGAATTTTCGCGTGAAGAACAACAAATCGGTGATTGCGGGTGCTGCTGTCGTGATGCTTGCACT
>JANOPT010000206.1:0-3158 GCA_031421975.1 Sphingomonadales bacterium
TTGCCCGCCATTTCCGGACCAGTGCCCGTCACGACCTTACCTTTGGTTGCCTTTGCAAACATCCGCGCAGCCCTTGTCAGCTCGTCCGCATCGACGCCCGCCCGCTCGGCGGCGATATCGGGCGTGAATTCGGCGACCGCATCGGCCAAGGCGTCAAAGCCCTCGACATGCGCGGCAACAAAATTTTGATCGTATAACCCTTCGGCGATAATTACGTTCAACATGCCACCTAGCAACGCGGGATCTTCGCCGGGCTTGACCTGCAGATAGATGTCCGCGTGCGTACCGATATCGCTTTCGCGCGGGTCGGCGACGATGACCTTCAAGCCTCGCGCTTTGGCATCGCGCAACCGCTTTGATGGCGAAAAGGGCGGTAATCCGCCCGACGGCGAGTAATGCGACACCAGCGGATTGTTGCCGACAAACATCACGACGTCAGAGTCTTCGAAATTGTTCGGCCCGCCCATCCATTGGCCGTAGCGTGCGTTGGTGTAGACCTTTGCAGGCTGGTCGACCGTCACGCTGGTGTAGTAATTCCGGGTTCCGATAGCCTCGGCAAGGGCAAAAGACGTCCCAAGCACGGCGCTGTTCTGGAAGGCGTTGGTGCCGCAATATAACGCAATGCTGTGTGGACCGAATTCGTCGACGATCTGTTTCATCTGTGCAGCCGCCTCGGCCAGCGCATCGGCGGTCGAAATCTCGACAAACTGGCCATTGCGCCGGATCAACGGTTTCAAGAGGCGTTCCGGCAAATTGTGCATGTCGGTCATCTGGCGCCCTTTGACACAGGTATATCCGCCGAACAGCTCGTCATCGGGGTCGCCGCGCACGGCTTGCACCTTGTCATTCTCGACATCGACCAGCATGGCGCAGCTGGCGTGGCAAAACCTGCAAAATGTGCGGCGTGTTTCGCGACTCATTCTCACTCTCCCGTTCACCTCCATCCTATCGGTTTTGGTGATGGCTTTAACTGCCATAATAGAGGGTAATGCCGCAGCATCGCGCGATGACGGGAACCGACTATGACAAAGCAATATATGAATCTTATCGGCGGCAACATGGTCGGAGCTCCGGCGTGGCTGAATGTTCTCAACCCCGCCAATGAGGAGGTTATCGGACAGGTTCCTGACTGCGGACAGGCCGAACTGGACGCCGCCGTCGCGGCCGCGCGCGCTGCTTTCCCGTCATGGTCGAAAAAGCCCATCGAAGAACGGCGCGCCATGCTGTTGCAGATATCCGAAACCATCACCGCGAACGCCGACGAGCTCATGCGCCTGCTCACCGCCGAGCAGGGCAAACCCCACGCACAGGCAACGGGCGAAATCGCGTCTTCAGCGGCCAATGTCGCTGCACTCGCCAGCCTGTCGCTCGAAGACGAGATTACCGAAGACAGCGATGTGCGCCTCAGCCGCACGCGCCGCGTTCCGGTTGGCGTCGTCGGCGCCATCGTGCCGTGGAATTTCCCCGTCGCGCTGGCCGTGGGCAAAATCACTCCGGCGCTGCTGTCGGGCTGTACAATGGTTATGAAACCGTCGCCCTACACGCCGATTGCTACGCTCCGGCTGATCGAGCTGATCGCGGATATCGTGCCGCCCGGCGTGCTCAACGTCATCACCGGCGGCGATGCTTTGGGTCCGATGCTGACCGCGCATCCCGATATCGACAAGATCAGCTTCACCGGCTCCACCGCGACCGGCAAGCGGGTGATGGAATCTGCTTCCAAAGACCTGAAGCGTATCACGCTCGAACTGGGCGGGAATGACGCCTCGATCGTGCTGCCCGATGCCGATGTCGCCAAAGTCGCCGAACAGCTTTTCTGGTCGAGCTTCCTCAACGCCGGGCAAATCTGCATCGCGGCCAAACGCATTTATATCCACGAGGATATTTACGACGAAATGAGCGCGGCAATCGCCGATTATGCCCGAATGATAAAAGTTGGCGACGGGGCCGAACAGGGCACATTGGTCGGGCCTATCCAGAACCGCCCGCAATATGAACGCGTCCTCGGCCTCATTCAGGACGCAAAGGACAATGGGTATAAATTCCTGGTTGGCGGCGATCACGATCCGTCCATTCCCGGCTATTATGTGCCGATCACGATCCTCGACAATCCGCCGGAAAATGCCCGGATCGTCGCCGAAGAGCAGTTTGGCCCGGTCATGCCGCTGATGAAGTTCAGCACCGTCGACGAAGCCATCGCGCGCGCCAACAATAGCGATTACGGGCTCGCTGGGGCCGTCTGGACGGCGGACGCGGATGAAGGCGTGCGGATTGCCGAGCAATTGGAAACGGGCACGGTCTGGGTCAATGAATTCCTGCACCTGTCGCCATTCGCCCCCTTTGGCGGACACAAGCAATCGGGTTTCGGCGCAGAAATGGGCAAGGAAGGCCTGCTCGAATATACCTATCCGCAGGTCATCACAGTAAAGCGGGACAGCGTTCCCGCCTGACCCGCGCTCACGCCGCTGCGGCGAGATAGCTTGCCTGTTTGATCGCGGCTTTTGCGTCGAGTTCGGCGGCTTCATAAGCACCGCCGATCACTTCAGCGGGCAGATTCATCGCGACCAGTTCCTCGAATAAGTCCCTTCTGGAATCCTGCCCGGCACAAATGATTATGGTGTCGACTTCGAGCAATTCCGGCTGGCCGCCCACAAGCAGATGCAGACCGGCATCGTCAATCTTCACATAGTCAACGCCATTCATCATTTTGACCCCGCGGCGCGCCAGTGTGATGCGGTGGGTCCAACCGGTGGTTTTGCCGAGTCCACCACCCACTTTGCTGTCCTTGCGTTGGAGCAGGAACACTTCGCGGGCTGAAGGCGCAACGCGCGGTTCGACGCCGGTCACCCCGCCGCGTGGATGGTTTTCGAAATCGACGCCCCATTCGGCAGCAAACACATCGCGGTCGAGTGCGCCAGATGGCCCGTTGTGCGTGATGAGTTCGCAGACATCGAAGCCGATGCCGCCAGCGCCGATGACTGCGACCCTTTTACCGACGGGCTTTTTATCGAGAATGACATCGATATAGCCAACAACGCTGGGATGATCGATCCCGGCGATGTCGGGGATACGCGGGGTAATTCCGGTGGAAATGATGATGCGGTCGAAGCCGCCCTCTTTCAGGAGCTGCACATCGGCTTTCACGCCGAGCTTAAGGT
>JANOPT010000207.1:0-2280 GCA_031421975.1 Sphingomonadales bacterium
CGCCGCTTTGCCGCGCGCTATAACGACATGGACGAAGATTTGGGCGGCCTTGCCACGCGTGAAAATTATATCGGCAGCTATGACGAGATTAGCGGGTGAACGACGACGACCGCATCACCACGCCGGACAAAAGGCCCGAGGATGTCGATGCGGCCTTGCGGCCAAAGACGCTCGGCGAATTTATCGGGCAGGCCGCCGCCCGTGATAATCTGCGCGTGTTTATCGAGGCGGCTAAAGGCCGCGGCCAGCCGCTTGACCATGTTCTCTTCTTCGGTCCGCCGGGGCTTGGCAAGACGACGCTGGCGCAGATTGTTGCCAAGGAAATGGGCGTTGGCTTTCGCGCCACGTCCGGCCCGGTCATCGCCAAATCGGGCGATCTGGCGGCGCTGCTCACCAATCTTGAGGACGGCGACGTCCTGTTCATTGACGAAATCCACCGGTTGAGCCCCGTGGTTGAGGAAATCCTCTACCCCGCGATGGAAGACCGTGCGCTTGATATCATGATCGGCGAAGGGCCGTCGGCGCGCTCGGTGCGGATTGATTTGCCAGCGTTCACGCTTGTCGGCGCAACCACGCGGGCGGGGTTGCTGACCACGCCTTTGCGCGACCGGTTTGGCATTCCTGTCCGGCTCAATTTCTATACGCATTCAGAGCTTGAACTCGTTGTCACCCGCGCTGCGCGCTTGCTCGACTTGGGCATTGCGCCTGACGGTGCCAACGAAATCGCCAAACGGGCGCGCGGCACTCCGCGTATCGCCGGGCGCTTGCTGCGCCGCGTTCGTGACTTCGCCAATGTTGCGGGCGAACCCACCGTTACCGCCAAGATCGCCGACAGCGCGCTCAACCGGCTTGAGGTCGATGCGCTTGGCCTCGACGCAATGGACCGGCGTTATCTGCACATGATCGCCGACATCTATCGCGGCGGCCCGGTTGGAGTGGAGGCGCTTGCGGCAGGCCTGTCCGAACCGCGCGATACCATCGAGGATGTGGTTGAGCCATATTTGCTGCAATTAGGCCTGATCGCCCGCACCGCGCGGGGCCGCGCGCTCAACGCGCCGGGGTGGAAACATCTCGGCCTAAACCCGCCAGCAGGGTCGCAGGATGGGTTGTTTGATAAATAAACATTGGAATTGAAGGCAAGCCCAATTGGGCTTGCAAGGCGCAAAGGAACAAAGGCGCAAAGATACCCAAAAATCTTCTTAGCGCCTTTTTTCCTTTGTGCCTTGCGTCGCACTTGCGACGCCTAAACTATTCAACCCCAATGACAGAACGACTCCCTCGCACGACAAATCGAGCTACTAACCCCACTACCCCCTTCCCGCTTTGGCTTATCGCCGTTAAGCAAGCGCTCAATGGATATCCCCGCTCCATATCAAGGCCATTTCGACGGAACGCGGCATATGTTCGCGATACGCGTCTATTTCGAGGACACGGACTTCTCAGGCGTCGTCTATCATGCGCGATACCTACATTTCATGGAGCGGGCGCGTTCGGACATGCTGGCCCGCGTCGGCATCGACCAGCGCGTCGTGCAGGAGGCGGGCCAAGGTGCCTATGCCGTCACAAAACTCAACATCCAATATAGGCGCCCTGCAAAGTTCGATGATCCATTGCTGGTGATCAGCACCGTTGATGCCGTCCGCGCCGCGAGCTGCGATATTCATCAGACAGTCATGCGCGGGCAGGAAATACTGACCGAGGCACGGGTTACCGCTGCCTTTGTTTCCCCCGAAGGCAAACCACGCCGCCAGCCCGCGCACTGGGTTGCGGCATTCCAGCCCGTTATCAATTCCAGCGCAGAATAAGGACACAAATGAACCTTCTGATTGCAACTCAAGCTGTAAGCTTTTCCCCGATCGAACTGTTTCTGCAGGCCGATTGGGTGGTCAAGGCCGTGATCATCGGCCTTGCGCTCGCCAGTATCTGGGCATGGACGATCATTTTCAGCTTCATGCTCAAAATGTCGAAGATCAACCGCGAGAGTGACAAGTTCGAACGCGATTTCTGGGCGAGCAGCGACATTGACGGCTTTTTCGGATCGCATGGAAAAAGCGATCTGCCCGTTTCCAAGGTGTTTTCGGCAGGCGTTGCCGAATGGCGGCGCTCGACCAATGGCAAGAGCATTGACCGCGCCGGCACCCGCGAACGGCTGGCAACGGCCATGGATGCAACCATTGCGGCGGAGACCGACAAGCTGGCCAACCGGCTGAATTTCCTCGCCACCACCGGGTCGGTGGCGCCTTTTGTCGGGCTGTTCGGTACCGTCTGGGGAATCATGCG
>JANOPT010000208.1:0-11198 GCA_031421975.1 Sphingomonadales bacterium
TGGCGCTGGACCACGCCTTGCACGGCGCGCTCAGCCAACCCGGGTTTGCGCCAACCGATCTGGGGCCGGTGGACATCTACAGCTGCTTCCCCGTCGCGGTATTTGCAGCCGTCGATACGCTCGGCGACTCCGTGCGGTCGCTGGGCGGGTATACCCTTACCGGCGGGCTTAATTTCTTTGGCGGGCCGGGCAATGGCTACTCCATGTACAGCCTTGCAGCAATGGTTGGCGCGCTGCGAAAGGATGGTTCCAAACCGGCGCTTGTCACCGCCAATGGCGGCGTTATGTCGAAACAGGCCGTTGGCATCTACACTGCGAACCAGCCCGCCCGACTATGGACTGGTGAAATCGAGACTGGCTACCGCCCCAAATCGGTGGAGGTTCATGGATCTCCGCATGGCAATGCCCGCATCCTGACCTATGCCCGCCCCGTCATCAAAGGCGTGATGGGCGCCGCCACGCTGATCCTCGAAATGGAAAACGGCGCGCGCGCCATGGCGGTTCTGGACGATGCCCCCGATATCGACCTGGGCCACCGGACCGTTACCGTCAGAGCAGGCGAAAAACGCCATGCCGCGACGCTGGTTTGATAATATGCCATTCAGGTTATCCGCTTTACTGTAGCAATCAGGAGGAATATCATGCGACCCATTTTCTTAACGGCGCTTGCGCTTACTGCGATTGCCCTGACTGCGTGCGGCGAAATCGATAGCACCCCCAAACCGCTGACTGACAAGCAATCCGCGCTGCTTAGCGATGCTCTGGAAGGCAAGGTCGCTGGCCAGCCGGTGAACTGTATCAGCGATTTCAACAATACAAACATCATCCGCGTCAGTGACGACATCCTGCTCTATCGCGTATCGGGAAATCTCGTTTACAAAAATAATCTGCGTGCCAGTTGCCCTGGCCTTGCGCGCGATAGCGACATCATCGTTTCCGAACAGTTCGGCAGCCAGAAATGCCGAGGCGATTTGCTGCGGATGGTTGACCGCAGCAGCGGTTTGCAAGGCCCGGTTTGCAGTCTCGGCGAATTTATCCCGTACCGCAAGCCGCGCCGAAATTAGTCGGCAGCCAGAAATATCTTAAGTTCCGCCGCGAATTTTTCCGGCTGGTCTAGCATGATAAAGTGATAGCTCCCGGTGATCTGAACCGCGTTGAAATTCGGTGTACCGGCATATTGCGGGACGAAGGCCGTAGTCGACTGGGCGGCCGTCATGGCGCGGTCGTCCTGGGCATAAAGCAAGGTTACCGGGGCCTTTATCCCCGGTAATTCAGGCCGCATGTCCGTGGTCATATCATCCAGTAATGCCTGTGCCACAACACGCGGATCTGCTTGCTGTGTCCAACGGGTGACGGCAATACGCCCCGCAGCGTGATTTGTCATACCGCCCGCCAGCGTCCGTTCGCCCGGGTCCTGCGTCTGCTCAGGTGGTTTGGGTGTGCCATATTGTGCCTTTATCATGGCGGCCATACCCTCCGCCTGCGGACGGATATTGGCGACCGTTGCACCTGCATTGAATATCGTGCCGATGAACGGCACGGCGTCGACGACCATCAATTTGGCAATGATATCGGGCGAGCGTGCGGCAATCATCAATCCGGCGAGGCCGCCAAGCGAGTGGCCGACAATGGCCGGTTTGCGGTGACCTTTCGCAATGATTTCGTCGGCGATATATGCGGTGAGTTCGCCCACAAAAGGCTCAAGCACTGGCCCTTCGGCGTTTGCGCCTGCGGCATCGCCAAAGCCCCTGATTTGCACCAGATGGACTCGAACGCACTCCTTGTGCGCCGCATTCGTCGCCGCCCAAACTTCACGCGGAGACGACAGGCCGGGGATCAGGATGATGTCGGTAACATCGTCGCCAGCCGGGCCCTCCATCTGCACGGTAAAATGTTTTCCGTCATGGTTCGCACGCTCCTGCACGGTATACATATCACGGACACAGCCAGGTTCGGCCACCATTGCCTGTAACGGCACAGCCAACGTCACGGCCATAACGATCATGGAAATCTTTTTTATCATGGGCTTGTCCTTAAAGAATGAAATCAGTCGCGTAAGAATATTGCCTCGATCGGCATCCCGAAAATATCGGCGATGCGAAAGGCAAGCGGCAGTGACGGGTCGTACTTTCCCGTCTCGATCGCATTGACCGATTGCCGCGATACCGCGAGGCGGTCAGCCAGATCCTGCTGGCTCCAGTCGTGTTCGGCGCGCAATACTTTGAGGCGGTTTTTCATCAGCATTCACCACCGGCTGTGCCCAGCGTCAGCTTGTTATACAGCGCGCCGAACCCCAGCCCCATGAACCAGAAAAACGCGGCGCCGAACCCGCCATTGCCTTGTGGGACAAGGTCGAAATTCTGCAAAAATTCCCAGATTGTCATGACCGTAAGGCAAAATCCGGTGGCCACCAGGCATTGCCGGACCAGCAGCATTCGCATAAATTCATCGGGTTCCTCGACCAAAAACCGCATCACTGCCCAGAACACGCCAATCACTGGCAGCGCAGGCGCGATGGCCAGAGCGTAAGCGGCAACGCCTGAAACCGCGCCGGCTTTGAAAATCGTCACTGCAGCGATCAGCGTGATAATGTAGAGCGACATCAGCACGAACAGCCGGATAAGATATTGGCGAATTGCGGGACTTTTATATTTAGCCATGACAAGCTTCCTTGGTTATTAGACAAGTGTGCTTTACTCTTGTCTTTGCTTGCTGTCAAGGGTGCTTTGCATATAGATTGGATAGCTTGTCATTTCGCGCGAAGAATTCGCCGCGTCTCAGGCTTGCGGCATTGCGTCAGGGCTGGCAAAGGAGCCACTGTTATCCTTTAGAAAGCGTGCGTTCCCCATGTCCGAGATGATCCGTATCACCCTTCCCGATGGCTCTGCCCGAGAAGTCGTGCGCGGAACCACCGCTGCGGATATTGCCGCTGCCATCGGTCCCGGACTTGCCAAAGCCGCGATTGCGGCGCGGGTTGATGGCGAGCTGTGCGATATTCTGCGACCGATCGAGGCGGACGCGGCGCTGGCGCTGGTGACCAGCCGTGACGAGGTCGACGCACTGGAACTGGCGCGTCACGATTTTGCCCATATTCTGGCCGAAGCGGTACAATCGCTGTTTCCCGGGACGCAGATCACCTTTGGTCCGTCGACCGATGATGGCTTCTATTACGACGTGATGGCCCCTGCGTCGCGCGGACCTTTCACGCTCGACGACTTGCCGCTGATCGAGGAAAAGATGCGCGAGATCATTCGTGCCGACAAGCCGCTTCGTCGCGAGGTCATGGCGCGTGACACGCTTATCGACACTTGGACGAAAGCCGGAGAGAGCTTCAAGGCTGAATGGGCAGCCGAACTCCCCGATGGGGAGGAACTGTCGGTGTACTGGTCGGGCCCCCCCCACCAACCTGGCTCCTGGATGGACATGTGCCGCGGCCCGCATCTGGCATCGACTGGCAAGCTAGACCCCGCAGCATTCAAGCTGACGCGGGTGGCTGGAGCCTATTGGCGCGGTGACCAGAACAACGCGCAGCTCAGCCGCATTTACGGCACCGGCTGGCTGAACAAAAAGCAGCTCGACGCCCATCTTGTCCGGCTTGAAGAGGCTGCAAAACGCGACCATCGTCGTCTGGGTCAGGACATGGACCTGTTTCACCTGCAATCCGAAGCGCATGGCAGTGTGTTCTGGCATCCGCACGGTTTCACGATCTGGCGGCAGCTTGAATCCTATATGCGCCGCGCCATCGATGCGACCGGATATCAGGAGGTTAAAACCCCGCAGGTAATGGACGCCAGGCAGTGGGAACAGTCCGGCCATTGGGGCAAATACCGCGAGAATATGTTCGTCATCCCAGACGAAGTGCCCAACACCGAAGATGAAGGTCCGGTCATTTCAGGTGATGCCGACTGGATGGCGTTAAAGCCGATGAATTGCCCGGCGCATGTCCTGATTTTCCGTCAGGGCATCAAATCCTATCGCGACTTGCCGTTGCGTCTTTATGAAAATGGCTGCTGTCACCGCAACGAACCGCATGGCGCGCTGCATGGCCTGATGCGCGTGCGGCAATTTACTCAGGACGACGCCCACATCTTCTGCCGCGAGGACCAGATCGTGACCGAGGTGCAGGATTTCTGCGCTCTTGCCGACCGTATCTACAAAGATTTTGGATTCACCTATTCGATCAAGTTGGCGTTGCGACCCGAGCAGCGGTTTGGCAGCGACGCCGATTGGGACAAGGCCGAAGACGAACTGCGCGATGCCGTCGTTCGCGCCGGTTTGGCGACCGAAGAATATGGCTGGGAAGAGCTGCCCGGTGAAGGCGCTTTCTATGCGCCGAAGCTGGAATGGCATTTGACCGATGCGATTGGTCGCACATGGCAGGTCGGCACCATCCAGTCCGACCGCGTGCTGCCCGAGCGGCTTGATGCAAGCTATGTCGGCGAAGACGGTGCGCGGCACCGTCCCGTGATGCTGCACCGCGCCATATTCGGATCATATGAGCGCTTCATCGGTATCCTGATCGAACATTATGCGGGACGCTTTCCTGTTTGGCTCGCGCCAGTGCAGGCGGTGGTCGCAACGATCACGTCGGATGCCGACGGATATGCCGGCGATGTTGCGGAAAAGTTGAAAGCCGCAGGTATCCGTATCGACGTCGACGTCCGTAACGAAAAGATCAACTATAAAGTCCGTGAGCACAGCGTTGCCAAAGTCCCGCATCTGCTGGTTGTCGGCATGCGTGAAGCCGAAGAAGGCAAGGTCGCGATCCGCTCTCTGGGGTCAGACGGCCAACGCATCATGACGCTGGACGAGGCCATCGCGATGCTAACCGCCGAGGCAACGCCGCCCGATTTGCGGGGCTAGGCAATGCGGCTGCTGATATATGCATCATTATCCCTAAATGTCTTTGTGTTGCTGCCGGTTTGCTACGGTTTGCTGACCAAGGCAGGCTGGACGTTGCCAGCTTACGGACCGGACACCGCTGCGCGCGCTATTTTGCTTTCGGTATATCTGGCGATATTGCTGTGTTCTGTCGGTCTAATGGCCAAGCCGATCCCGATAATGGTTGCCGCGTTGTTGATGGTGCAAATAGTCTACAAGGTGATTACGCCTTTTGCCGTCGGCAGTTTTTCCAATCCCGTCGTCATCAGTAACCTCGCCATCGCCGCCTTCCACAGTATCACCTTGTGGTCGATTTGGAGAGGCAGCGCGCCTTGACGCCGCATTGGTACTAAATCCCACGGAAGCTCTAGCCGGAGTTGACTCGCTGCTATTGGCGGGCGCAGCGGCAATGACTTTCGGTGCGGCCTATGTCCGCGGGCTGACCGGATTTGGCATGGCAATCATCCTGGTGCCGCTCTTGGGCTTGATCGTTATGCCCGGCGAGGCAGTGGTGGTCGGCATATTCCTGCAAGTGCTGATTGGGCCGATGGGGCTGAAAATCATCTACGCGGATGCCGACCGCAAAAGCGCCCTGACCATCGCGGGGTTCGCGGTAGCAGCAACGCCGCTGGGCGTATGGTTGCTGACGGTGACCACGGCGGATGTCGCGCGGTTGCTGATTGCCGTGATTGCCATCGGCGCATTCTTGCTCGTGCTGTTACCGCAAAAGCCCGGCTTCACCCCAGGCCCGAAAGAGACCGCCGCTACGGGTATTGCTTCGGGCATCCTGACTGGATTCGCCGCCATGCCGGGCCCTCCTGTCGTGCCTTATTATCTTCGCCAACAGATCGAACCTGCCAGAGCGCGCGCCTCGATGATGCTGGTGTTTTTTGCCACCGCGATTGCCGGGACAATCTCGTCCTTTGCGCTGGGTCTTGCGAGCTGGCGGCTGGTGTGGCTGGCGCTGCTGCTCTTTTTGCCAGTGCTTGTGGGCAACTGGCTTGGCGCAAAGTCATTCGGCAGGGTGCCAGCGCCTTTGTGGCGCTCGTTCGTCGCGGTAGTTCTGGGGCTTGCAGGCCTTTCGGCAGTCATACGGCTCCTGAACTGAAAATTTTAGCGCTTGATTAACCAAAGCGCTTAGGTCGGCATTTTCCATCGGGCGTTATCGAAGGTGGCATGAGGGCCGCCATCATATCGTTATTGCTTGTCGCTGCGCCAGCCGCCGCCTTGAACGAAGGCTTGCAATGTGTGCCCTATGCGCGCGCGCTTTCCGGCGTCGCAATCTTTGGTGACGCGCATACCTGGTGGGGGCAGGCCGAGGGCAAATATGCACGCGGCATTGAACCACAGGTCGGCGCAGTGCTCGCTTTTCGCCCGCACGGTAACATGCGTCTGGGTCATGTAGCGGCAGTACGGCGCGTGCTTGACGACCGGACGATCATTATCAGCCATGCCAACTGGTCGACCATTGGCGGGGTCCGTGGCCATATCGAGGAAGATGTCCGCGCGGTAGACATGTCGCAGGACAATGACTGGAGCCGCGTCCGCGTCTGGTATACTCCGAACGAAGCGCTGGGCAGCACTGAATGGCCGGTGCACGGGTTCATCTATCCAAAGCAGAAACGCGGCGAAAGCGAAGGGCGTAAAGCGGTGGCAATGTTGCTGAAGAGCAGGATTGCGCCAGCATTGCCATCAAACCTGCCGGTGCGGATGGTGACATTCCCCCCGACCGACGTCACAGCGCCAACGGAGAAGGCCCGGTTCGGGCTCTCGCGCGATTTGCTCAAGGATATCGATCGCAGCGCGGCCAGGGAAGCAAGGCATGCGCGCGAAGCGACGAAGCCCGCTCGCCTCGCGTCGGTTGAACGGCTTATCGGGAAGCTTCCAAAGCGCTGAATCTCACCGTCCGAATTTTCGTTGCGTCTTTCCGTACCGCGTTTTACGCGTCCCCGGCCTGCCTTCGGTCGATCGCCCCTGTGGCGCGGCAACTTGGCTGGAAGGCGGCAGCCCCAACTCCGTGGCCTCCAGCGACCTGATTTCGTCGCGCAAGCGCCCTGCCTCTTCGAACTCCAGATCGGCGGCGGCGGCGCGCATTTTCTTTTCGAGATCTTCGATATAGCCCCGCAGATTGTGGCCGACGAGATTATTCGCGCCTTCCGCATCGATATCAACCAAAACGCCGTCGCGTGACGCAGTGTCGGCGACGATATTGTGGATATCGCGCTTGATGGTGGCAGGCGTGATGCCATGTTCGATGTTATATTCGTGCTGCTTTTCGCGCCTGCGGTCGGTTTCGCGAATCGCGCGTTCCATGCTGCCGGTCATGCGGTCAGCGTACAGGATAACTCGGCCATCGACGTTACGCGCGGCGCGGCCGATGGTCTGGATCAGACTGGTTTCGCTGCGTAAAAAACCTTCCTTGTCGGCATCAAGGATAGCCACCAACCCGCATTCGGGAATATCGAGGCCTTCACGCAGCAGGTTGATACCAATAAGCACGTCGTAAACCCCGCGTCGCAAATCACGAATCAGTTCGATGCGCTCCAGCGTCTCGACATCGCTGTGCATATAACGCACCCGCAAACCCGCCTCGTGCATAAACTCGGTCAAGTCCTCGGACATCCGCTTGGTCAGCGTGGTGACCAGAGTGCGATAGCCCGCTTCGGCAGTCTTGCGACATTCGTTGATGCAATCCTGCACCTGGTCCTCAACTGGCCTGATTTCGACCGGCGGATCGATCAGCCCTGTAGGCCGGATGACCTGCTCGGCAAAGACGCCGCCTGCTTGCTCCATTTCCCACCCGCCGGGTGTTGCCGAAACACACACCGTCTGCGGACGCATGATGTCCCATTCGTTGAAACGCAGCGGGCGGTTGTCGATGCAGCTTGGCAGGCGGAAGCCGTACTCCGCCAGCGTTAGCTTTCGTCGGTGGTCGCCTTTCGCCATCGCGCCGATTTGCGGCACTGTCTGGTGGCTTTCATCGACGAATAGCAAGGCATTGTCGGGCAAATACTCAAACAACGTGGGTGGCGGCTCACCAGGCAAACGCCCGGTCAGGAAGCGTGAATAATTTTCGATGCCGGCGCAGGAACCAGTGGCCGCAATCATCTCGAGGTCGAACTGCGTGCGCTGCTCCAGCCGCTGTGCTTCCAGCAACTTGCCTTCGATTTCCAACTCCTTCAGCCGTTCGGAAAGCTCGAATTTGATGGCCTCGCTCGCCTGTTTCATCGTCGGTCCCGGCGTTACATAATGGCTATTGGCATAGACCCGCACCGTGTTGAGCTTTGCACCGGTGGTGCCGGTCAACGGATCAAATTCGGCAATCTCCTCGATTTCGTCGCCAAAGAAGCTGACGCGCCAAGCCATGTCTTCATAATGCGAGGGGAAGATTTCCAGATTGTCGCCACGCACGCGGAAATTGCCGCGCGCAAAGGCGGTGTCGTTGCGCTTGTATTGCAAAGCGACCAGCTTGCGGATCAACTCGCGCTGATCAACGCTCTCGCCTTTTTTCAGATCGAAGATCATTGCCGAGTAAGTTTCAACCGAGCCGATACCGTAAATGCACGACACCGACGCCACGATGATCACATCGTCGCGTTCGAGCAACGACCGTGTCGCCGAATGCCGCATCCGGTCGATCGCCTCGTTTACCGAGCTTTCCTTTTCAATGTAGGTGTCGCTGCGCGGGACATAAGCCTCGGGCTGGTAATAATCGTAATAGCTGACAAAATATTCGACGGCATTGTCGGGGAAAAAGCTTTTGAACTCGCCATAAAGCTGCGCGGCGAGTATCTTATTGGGCGCGAGGATGAGCGCAGGCCGCTGCAATTCCTCGATGACCTTGGCCATCGTAAAGGTCTTGCCCGACCCGGTAACGCCGAGCAGCACCTGATTTTTCTCACCCGCCAATGCGGTGGTCGTCAACTCGTGGATCGCGGTCGGCTGGTCACCGGCAGGCGAATAATCGGACACGATCTTGAACGGACGCCCACCCTCGGCTTTGGGGGGGCGTTCGGGCTTGTGCGGGGTGAAGCTGCCGACCGTGTCAGGTTCTTCCAGCCCACGGCGGATAATCAGTTCAGCCATGTTCGCTATATGTGCTGTTTTGGGCGAGGGGGCAAGAGGCGGTTCGCCAGTCGTCCGCCAGAAATCGTCGTGCGGGGCCCGTTCTGGCTGCAGAACAGTGATTTTCGCTGCTATGGCAGGGCGTAGAGGGGAGCGCGGGGGGAGTCGTGACCTTCGTTACCTTTGGCAGATTTACCAATGGCGTTTGCGTCTGTTGTTGCCTTTTCGCCATCCCAGCGACAGAAGAACGAATCAAATAACCTCTGGAGGGACGCGATGCGTAAATATCTGATACTCGGCGCTGCTGCGCTCGCGATCTCGTCGTGCTCGGACAAGGGGGCAGACAGTGACGGCGATGGCAAGATAAGCACTTCGGAAGCTACGACCGAAATGGCGAAAGACGGCGCAATGGCAATGAAGCCGGGCCTGTGGGAAGTGAAGATCGGTTTCGACAAAATCGACGCACCGGGCGTTCCGGCGAACATGCAAGGCAAGATGAAAGCCGAAATGGGCAAGGGCATGACTCAGCAAAGCTGCCTGACCAAAGCCCAGGTCGATAAGCCCGACACCGATTTCTTTGGCGCGCCACCCGAAGCCAATTGTACGTTCGAGGAGCTGAACCGTTCAGCCGCTGGGGTGAAGGTCGCGATGACGTGCAAACCGGGCGGTGCGATGGTCCTTAAAAGCAAGATGGACGGAAAGTTTGCGGCCGAATCCTATACAATGACGATCGAACAGAGCACTGAAGGTACCCCGATGGGCGTGGTGAAGATGAACGGGAAAATTGAAGGCAAGCGCATCGGAGATTGTCCCGCATGACAAAGTTCAGGGTTGTATCCGCAGCTTTGCTCGCCTCTGTGACGATGGCGGCATGTTCGGACAACAGCGCCGACCGGGATGGCAACGGCATAGTCGATACCGAGGAGCGTGCCGCCGAAATGGATTATGACGCGTTCATTCCGATGAAGGCGGGGCTTTGGGAAACCAAGTTTGTTTTCACCGATATCGACGTGCCGACACTGGGCAAATCGCAAAAACAGCAGATCATGGACGAAGTTGCAAACAGCTCTTCCAGCCGTAGCTGCCTCTCGGCTGCCGATGCGAACAAGCCGGGTGCCGATTTCTTCGGCGGCGATGGCGCTGAAAAATGCGTGTATAAATCCTTCGACGTATCTGGCCAGAACGTAAAAATGAAATTGAGCTGTGGCATGGATGGGATGGGCAGCGTCGATATGGCGCTTTCCGGCGTTATGGGCGAAACCGAATTCGATTATGACAGCGCGGTCGACGTCCGCCTACCGTTGATCGGAAAGGTCACAATGACGGGCAACGCCATCGGCAAGCATGTCGGCGCATGCCCCACTCAATGACATGCAGCCGGCTATGAAAAGCCTGGTATGATGAGGCAATAATGGCCCGGAAACAGCGCGGTTGGGAAGATCCGGAAGAAGCGGCAATGGCGCCGGTGCTGATATGCTGGCTTTGCAGTCGGCCGCTGGGTGAGGTGACCGTTTGGCACCACCCTGTCCCCAAAGCCAGAGGCGGGCGCGAGCAACAGCCGGTGCATCCGATCTGCAATAAGACCATCCACGCCAATTTTACCAACAGCGATCTGGAAAAACGGTACTCGACCGCTGAGGCGTTGCTTGCTCATGAAGAAATCGGGCGGTTCGTGGCGTGGGTTGCCAATAAACCGCCCGACTTTGACGCGCCGACCAAAAAGCCGCGCTAGGCTGTAACGGGGTCGTTTCTGGTCTTCCAGAGCGAGAAGCCGATACCGCCAAGTATCAATGCAAAGGTGACACCAAGGCTGAGGACGGGTGGAAATTTGTCGCCGCTCATCAGAAAGTCCGAAACAAAGATCTTGGCACCGATAAATACCAGCACCAGCGCCAGCGCATATTTAAGATACTGGAACCGGTGCACCATCGCGGCCAGCGCAAAGTATAACGCGCGAAGGCCAAGGATCGCCATGATGTTCGAGGTGTAGACGATGAAAGTATCGGTAGTGATTGCAAAGATCGCAGGCACCGAGTCGACTGCAAAGACTAGATCGGCAAGGTTGATGACTACCAGGGCGAGGAACAAGGGTGTTGCCGACCGGACCATCTCGCCGGTCTTTTCGTCGGGCACCTTGACGAAGAACTTCTCGTCGTGAAGCTCCTTGGTGACGCGCATATGAGACGAGATATATTTGACGACGGGGTTTTTTGAGATGTCCGGCTCATGATCGGTCGCCCAAAGCATCCGGA
>JANOPT010000209.1:0-5131 GCA_031421975.1 Sphingomonadales bacterium
ATATGGTCTGGGAAGCGCGCAATCTGGGTATGTCAAAATGGCAGCTTATCCGTATGACCGCCAATGTCGGGGTGGACACTGCGCTTGGCGCCATACCGCTGGTCGGCGACGCGTTCGATGTCGTGTTCCGTTCCAACAGCAAGAATTTGCGGATAATCAAAAAGCATCTCGACAAGCATCATCCCGGGACGCGCGTCATCGACGGCTAGCGACCATCAGCGCCTTTGCAGTCGGCCTCGATCATTTTCCGCGCCACACCTTCACCGTCGCCTTTCCGGAGTCGCCTTGCACAAATCCCGGACAGCGACGTGGCTTGAAGTCTCTGCCAAGGCAGATGCGGACTTCCTGAAGCCAGCCCTTCTTGTTCGTCTTGATCCGCAATGCATCGGCGGGCAGGCCTTCGTTCAGGCTGGCGAACGCATCCGCCATGCCATCGGCCGTCAGCGGCGTCCCACGCTCGACCTGGCGTGACAAGCGGTCCATATCCGGAAACGTGATGGCGCCGAATAACAGCCGGGCCGCACCGAAATAGGCTTCCGGCGTTTTTGACATGCAGGTGCCATGTTTCGCCCATTCGTGTTGCAGCAATTGTGGCGACGGCGTCATACAGATATTTTTCGAGACCACGTCGCGCGACAGGACACCGACGTTGCGGCAATATTGTGGATAATCCGGCCCTTTTGCCTCAGGCCAAAGCCCGTGAAGGACGAAGCCGAAATCCCCGATATCGCCCGAGCATTGAAACCGCATCGCCGGGTCGCGTTCGCGTCCCCGGCATATCTCTCTGCTCCAGCTAAGCGCCAGGATATAACCATTAACCGGAGTGCGGCGGACCTGGGCCTGCCCCGGCAATTCAAGCGCCGGACGCGGCAGAAATTTCGGCGCGCGGCATTGCCAGGCTTGCGCCGCAGCATTGTCGTAAGTCGACGACGCAACCAGCGCCATCAATGCAAACAGAACGCTACGCCTGAGCAAAGTCCAGCCCGATATCTGCGGCAGGGGCGCTTTGCGTCAGGCGACCGACCGAAATATAGGTAACGCCTGTTTCCGCCTTTGCGCGAATGGTTTCCAGCGTCACGCCGCCCGACGCCTCGGTCGGTACACGCCCCGCCACAACAGCAACCGCGGCCGTCAATTGTGCCACATCCATGTTGTCGAGCAACAGGTGCGTCGCGCCTGCCGCCAGACCGGGTTCGATCTGTGAAATCCGGTCGACTTCAAGGATGATGCGCTCGACTCCGGCATCCTTTGCACGCCTGACCGCCTCGGCCACGTCACCTGCGACGGCGACATGATTGTCCTTGATCATCGCCGCGTCCCACAGCCCCATGCGGTGATTGGTTGCACCGCCCATCCGCGTTGCATATTTTTCCATGACACGCAGGCCCGGTATCGTCTTGCGGGTGTCGAGCAGGGTGCAGCCGGTTCCGGCAATGGCCTCTACATATTTTCGCGTCATCGTCGCAATGCCGGACAAATGCTGGACGGTATTAAGCGCCGATCTTTCGGCGGTCAGCATAGCGCGGGCATTGCCATGAAGGCGCATGAGGTCGGTTCCGGCCGGCACATGCTGGCCCTCTTCCGCCAGAATCTCGATATCCATTACCGGGTCGAGATGCCGGAAAAACGCTACCGCCATTGGCAAACCAGCGACGACAACGGGGTCGCGACTATCCATCACGCCGTTGAACCGCATTTCGGCCGGGATCACACTTTCGGACGTTACATCGCGGCCGGTGGGCCCCAAATCCTCAGCCAGGGTAGCGCGAACAAAGGCGTCGATGTCGAAATTCTGAAAGGAAAAGCTCATGCCACCTCGCTAAGGCAAAGCCGTTACGCTGGCAAAGAGGAAAATGGGGCGACGGGTCATGCCGCCGCCCTGTTTCCCGCGACTAAGGCTGAACCGTCACCTCGACCCGGCGGGCGGCGGTGTTGTCGCCTGAGGTATCGGTCGTCTCGTCAGGCTTCACCAGTTCGATGGCGGCTGCAGGAATCCCTTCCGCTTCGAGTGCCTTACCCACCGCTTGCGCGCGTTTTTTCGATAGCTCCGCATTTGCAGCAGCATTTCCAGTCGGGTCATTGAAGCCTGATACCGCTAGTTTTGTCCCCTCATTGGCGCTGACATAGGCCTTTACCGAAGCCGCAGCAGTCGCGAAGTCATTGGTCACCGCCGATTTGCCGGTGTCGAAATACACGGTGAGCATCGGTTTGCTATCGCGCTCTCCTGTCGTCACGCCAGCCCCGTCGGGTATCACCGGCGGTACCGCAGCGACAGGTGCCGGAGCGATGACGGCAGGAGCAGCAGCCGATGCAGGCGCTGCCGCCGGACGGTCGGCGGCCCACGCAACCAGCGCCGCAAGGATAACGGCACCCAGCACCAATGCCGCGATGCCGCAACCCCAGCCGACAAAATTGAAATCATCACGGGCTTTGCCACCGCCGGATTGGCGACGAGCAGCCGCAGCGCCACCGCCTGCCGAAGCCTTTGCCGCTGACGGTGTCATGGCCGCCAGTCCCACCGCGCCGCCGGCGAGTGCAGCAGTGGCGGCTCCATGCATCGATCCGCCGAAAATACCGAGCGCATTGAAATGATCGGCCAAAAGATAATAAACAGTGACGCGATTCTTGGTCCGGTCGGCCTTCATCTGCTGGCCGACGGCAATCACGGCGTCATCCAGTTCGGCATCGCTTCGGACAAGGCCCAGTTTCTTTTTCAAATAATTTTCGCGAACCAGCACGCGCTCTTTGCTGTCCGACATCGCCACCAGCGAACTATCCCGGCTTTGCAGGGCGATCCCGCAATATTTAACAATCGCAGCAACGACATTTTCATCCGCATGTGCGGCATATTTGCGGACATCCGCTAACCAGTCTTCAGCCATGTTACCCATCCTCCACTCTGAACACCGGCAATATGCGGTGTTTTCGGTATGTCGTCCTGCAAACCGAGCGAAGGACTATCCAACGTCGATTAGCTATGGAAACGGGTAAAAGCGCAAGCGATAGTCAACTGCTGCGACTCGAATTTTGCAAATTTATACAATATGTTCTGCGGCAATGCACGGCGAAAGCTTATCGTCCGCCTGCGCCGAGCCAATATTGCCCCAGCATAGCGTCGATCGATAGCGGGTTGAATTTATCCAGTCCCGACCCGGGGTAAAATGTCATTTCGCCGAACAGGGGCTTGCCGCCAACTTCGTAAAAATCACTTCGGACAAAATCGAAGCCGTTACCCAGCGCTTCGGCAGCATCCAGCATCGCAGGCAGACTGCGTGGTGGCGATGGGTCAGGGTCTGCACTGGCCGCTGACACCCGCGTCCAGTTGCGGTCGAACAGCATCCACCGATGGCGTCGCTCACGGTCGAGGTGCACCTGAATATGCGTGGCCTGTCCACCGAATGTATAGATTTTATAATCGATCGGCAGGTTGGATCCGTCGCCCACAAATGGTTCGACCAGCAAGCCCCTCGGGATATGATCGTAAAGCCATTCGTCGAGCCATTGCCCGTAGGATGCCGACAGCCAAGCATGGGCCCGGCGGCGAGCCAGCGTCCAGTTATTGGCCCCGTCCCGGAAAAACATCGTCTGGTTGCACCCGTGCCGCGATTTCAGAACGAATGGAACGGGCCACCGGGGCGAATCGGGCAGCGCACCGCCATGCCACAGCGTCGGGATGACCCAGGATTTTCCCAGAATATCCTCCACGATGTGTTTTACGGCTACTTTATCGGCAAGGACAGGCATCCGCACATCGCGGTTCTGCAGTTTTCGGCGTTGCACCAATTCGGTGAAGGTTTGCGGCGCGTTCAGGTTTGCGATCTTCTGATGCCGGACCAGATAGCACAAGCGAACCCGCAGGATCGCGGCCCAGTGATCGACAGGAAACTGCTCTCCTGCACTATAATTGCGCGGGATGAAATCCGCACTGCCCAGCTTATCCAATGTCTAAATCCCGCCTACGCTCGCCCCAGATCGCCTTTGCCGATGGTACCGCTCGCCATTTCGAGCATCCGGTCCAGACTTTTCTTCGCGGCCACACGGACATGTTCGTCCATCTCGATCTGCGGCGTGAGGTCGCGCAACGCCAGATAGAGTTTCTCCATGGTGTTGAGCGCCATATAGGGGCAGATATTGCACGCGCAGTTGCCGTCGGCACCGGGTGCGCCGATGAAGTTCTTGGTCGGCTCGGCCTTTTCCATCTGGTGGATGATATGCGGTTCGGTGGCGACGATCAGCGTGTCGCCCTCCATCGTTTTGGCAAACTGCAATATGCCACTGGTGCTGCCAACATAATCGGCATGGTCGATAATATGCGGCGGACATTCGGGGTGCGCGGCGACGGGGACGCCGGGATGCAGCGCCTTCAATTTAAGCAATTCAGTTTCGGAGAATGCCTCGTGGACAATGCACACGCCGGGCCAAAGCAGCATTTCACGGTTGAATTTGCGCGACAGATACCCGCCCAGATGACGGTCGGGACCGAAGATAATTTTTTGTTCGCGCGGGATTTGCGCGAGGATTGTCTCGGCACTGCTGCTAGTGACGATGATGTCGCTGAGTGCCTTCACTTCGGCCGAGCAGTTGATGTAGGTCAGTGCGATATGGTCCGGGTTCGCGTCGCGAAACGCCTTGAACTTGCCGGGGGGGCATGAATCTTCAAGGCTGCAACCGGCGGCCATATCGGGCAGGATAACGGTCTTTTGCGGGCTAAGTATTTTCGCGGTTTCAGCCATGAACTTGACCCCGCAAAAGGCAATGACATCGGCATCGGTTTCCGCCGCACGCTTGCTCAATTCCAGGCTGTCGCCGACGAAATCGGCCAGATCCTGAATCTCGGGCTTCTGGTAATAATGCGCCAGAATGACGGCGTTGCGCTCTTTTTTAAGGCGATTAATTTCGGCGAGCAGATCGAGGCCTTGCAGATTTTCACGGGATACAGGGGCGTTCATTCTAGTGACTCCAAACTCGCCGAAGGCGCTATTCTAATCATTGCGCTGGCCTTTATGTTGAAAGTTTCACGCAAAGGCGCAAAGATTATTAAGATGTTAGCTTAGAATATAACGGGCAGTCGATAAACTGCCCTCTTCAAAATCTTTGTGCCTTTGCGTGAAATTATTTCTGTTCCCCTATC
>JANOPT010000210.1:0-3531 GCA_031421975.1 Sphingomonadales bacterium
TTTGATGTCTGGCATAAAGACCGGCAATTCCTGAACATGCAGCTGCACATCGTGAACCATCCCGACATGATCGGTCATGTCCTGCTGGACAATCATACCAATTATGTCCGGCCAAAATTGACACGGCAGATACTGAAACCGGTCATCGGCAACGGCCTGTTAAGTGCCGAAGGCGAGGATTGGCGCAAGCAACGCCGGATTGTCGCGCCAACCTTTGCCCCTGGCGCAGTCGCGCGCATGGCGGGCCTGATGGCAGAGGCGACCGCCGAGCAGCTGCAAAGCTGGCCCACCGATATGCGGCGAGTCGATATGGCACAGGTTGCGACCGACACGACGATGGCGATTATTGCCAAGGCGCTGTTTTCGGGCGATCCGCGTTTGGTAACGCGTGAGGCAGCGGGGCATATCGAGGCGGTGATATCGGTTGCGGGCCAACCCCGCTTCCTCCGCATGATTGGCCTGCAAGAATATGACCCAAGCCCCAGCATGTTTCGTATGCGCCGTTCGCGCCGCTGGTTGCGCGATACTTTGGGGCAGCTGGTGCGCGAACGTGGACCCAATGGCGGCGGCGATGATTTCTTCGGTGGCTTGATGCGCGCGCTCTACGCCGATCTGCCGCCTGATGAGGCCGCTGAACTGGCGGTCGATAACGCGCTGACATTCTATGCCGCAGGGCATGAGACAACCGCTACCGCGCTCAGCTGGGCGATCTATCTGCTCGCTGGCCAGCCCGATTTGCAAGAAGAGGCGCGTGCCGAGGCCTTGGCCAATATGGGCGGCGATGTTGCGACACTCGCCGAAAGGCTGCCATTGCTGCGGCAGATTCTGGACGAAACTATGCGGCTATACCCCTCGGCGTTGCAATTGATCCGCGAAGCAGTTGCCAATGATGACATGCACGGCATCCCTGTGAAAAAAGGCGAGCTGATGTTTATCTACCCTTGGGTAGTGCATCGCCACCGGCAACTTTGGGAGAACCCCGACAGCTTTGACCACAACCGGTTCACGCCCGAAAACAAGGCGCAACAGCACCGTTTCCAATATATCCCCTTTGGTGTCGGTCCGCGTATTTGCGTTGGAGCGCGCTTTGCCACAACCGAGGCGCTGATTATCCTGGTGCATTGGCTATCGGCCAGGCGCTTTCGCCTGCCGCCGGGGTTCAGGCCCTTGCCTTATGGTAACGTGACGCTGCGCCCTAAGGGCGGGATGGCCCTTCTGGTCGAGCCGCTTTAACCCAACATCGTCGCAATATCGATCTGGTTGGTCAGTGTGCGGTGGACCGGGCATTTTTCGGCAATCTCGATCAGCTTTGCGCGCTGATCGTCATTGAGCGCGCCTTCCAACCGGACGATGCGGTCGATCATATCGACTGGCTTTCCGTCATTTTCGCCTTCGCGGACTTGCTTGCTATGCTCCAGCGTTACATGGACTTTATCGAGCGACCAGCCCTTGCGCGCCGCATACATTTCGAGCGTAATCGATGTGCACGCACCCAGCGCCGACAGCAGCAATTCATAAGGCGTCGGCCCGTTATCGGCGCCGCCGACATCGGACGGCTCCCCCGCTGCCCATTCATGTACCCGTGCCCTGATCAATTGGGCATATATCCCGTCAGAGCTTTCGACTGTGGCGCAGGGGTTGTCAGTCATGGTCGATTTCCTTGTTCTGTTTGGCCGCTGCAATCCGGCGCCTCATATACCCGTAGAGCAGCAGGTGAAAGCCCAGCGACAGCAAAAGCAGAATGACGATTATCTTCGCGGCGCTCATCGGTCAGAATAACCTCACACCATTTGCAACTGGCTTATCAGGCGCAAATGATATCACCGCACCGTCGGCGTCGGGAAAGCCCAGCGCCAGGACTTCCGACATGAATTTGCCGATCTGACGCGGAGGAAAATTGACCATGGCTGCAATTTGCCGGCCGGGCAAGTCGGACAGGGCATATGCTTGCGCGATCTGCGCGCTTGACTTTCTGATACCGATTTGTGGCCCGAAATCGATGGACAGCTTATATGCTGGCCTGCGCGCTTCGGGGAAGGCTTCCGCGGTAAGGACAGTGCCGACACGGATATCGACCCCGAGAAAATCGTCGAAGCCGATATTGTCAGCTTTTGGCGCATCGGGTTCGTGGTCTAGGTGCATGGATGGCTCCTCACAATTGCTGTGTCATGGCATGTCGAAGGGTCGAAGTGTATAAGGGCTCTGCCCTACAAACGGTGGAAGTGTTACGCAAAGTGGACATGGGTGACACAAGTTACGCCTATTCGCTGCTGAAATCACTCCTCGCTGCCTTAAGGCGGGCAGCGAGAGCGGAGCCCCGAATGGGGCAAGCGGCTAACGATGAGAAAGAGCGAAGAGTGATTCTTTTCAAAGCAAATCCTACATTACAACGGGAAATGCTCCCTCTCCTGCTGGAAAAGGGATTTGATACTGAAAGTCGGCGTTTGCTGAAAAACCGTGCCAGATTTTAGCTAGAAGAAAGCAGGAAAAAGGGTGTCTGCCCGATCTCTCCCGCTTGGCCTCAAAAGCGCGCCCGCAGATGCAGTCAGGCGACGTCGCCTTCTTTCTTGTTTTCCTTCTTCCTTCTTCCTTCTAATAAATTTCCTGCCCAACTGCTAGTTGCGGGACTGATTTAAGTATTATATCCCTGGAACTCCCAACCTATCTACCAACAGCTATTGCACAAACATCCTTTAATCTTTGAACTTACGAAAATCGAGATTGTCGGCCAAAGCGTTCGAGACAAGTATCCCACTTACCTGCCCTCCGGCCTCTCGGGTGATTTGGATGCGCGTTACACTACCCTGCTCCTCGATACGGAATATATCAGGTTGGTAGCGGTCGAGCGGAGTGCGATTGCCGTCCCCGGTGCGTAACCAGAGTTTGCCCTGCTGTTCGAAAAGAGTAACGACCTGCTGTAGTGTATCGCAGTAATAGGAACCCAAAAGTTCGTTAGTATCGAGCGGTGATTGCGGAACCGGCTGCATGACAACGCGTGGGGCCGGGATGAAGCCGTCTTCGCTGACTTGCCAGCGCATCTCCGTGGCGTGACCATCGGCAAAGTCGTGGAATTCAAGTTGCAACTGGGTCACTGGGTTAAGCAGGAATACGCCCTTCCCAACCTGGGGTAACGGGGAAGCATCATCCTTGCCGAACGTTGCTAAGGTCAATTGATCTCCATCGCGGCGCAGTGAAAAGACGATTCCCGCGAACAATTGATAGTCGCCTGCATAGCGGTCAAGTTTAGTGCCCGTTTCGGGAACAAAGTCTAAGGGCGGCTTCGGTTTGAGACGTTTGGACAAAAGTGTTTTAGCAGCATCGAATGCGAAGGCGGCTTTCAGGAAATCACTGCGGTTGCCCATGACTACAATGTCCATCTGCGCTTCCGGAATGCGGAGAAGAAAACTTCGGAAGCCGCCGGTGCTGCCGCCGTGTGACCACGTGTCGAGCCCGTGAAAGTTACGATATTCCTGTCCGTTCGCGGCGATTGCATCCCGACCGTTAGGGAGCGTTGAGCGAGCCGCCATTGCC
>JANOPT010000211.1:0-7646 GCA_031421975.1 Sphingomonadales bacterium
GGGGAGGGGGACCGTTTGCGAAGCAATTGGTGGAGGGGCCTTCGGCGGTAGAGGCCCCTCCGTCACGCCTTCGGCGTGCCACCTCCCCATCGCAAGTCGATGGGGAGGATTCTTATTTGCCGCGCTGGCCCAGCAGCCGCAACCTTAACGCGTTCAGCTTGATGAAGCCTGCCGCATCCTTTTGGTCATAGGCTCCGGCATCGTCTTCGAAGGTAACGACCTTTTCACTGTACAAGCTGTTCGGCGATTTGCGCCCGACGACGCTTGCCAGCCCTTTGTAGAGCTTAAGCCGCACGGTACCCGCAACATGCACTTGGCTATGGTCGATAGCGGCCTGCAACATCTCGCGTTCGGGTGAAAACCAGAAGCCGTTATAAATAAGCTCGGCATATTTCGGCATCAATTCGTCTTTCAGATGAGCCGCGCCCCGGTCCAAAGTAATGCTCTCAATCCCGCGATGCGCGCGAGCGTAGATTTCGCCGCCGGGCGTTTCGTACATTCCGCGTGATTTCATCCCGACGAAGCGGTTTTCCACCAGATCGAGACGACCGATGCCATGCTTGCGGCCGAGATCGTTGAGCGCCGCTAGCAGCGTCGCAGGCGACATCGTTTCGCCGTTCAAAGCAACACCGTCGCCCTTTTCAAAATCGACCGTGATATATTCCGGCGTATCGGGCGCATCCTCCGGATTGACCGTGCGCGAATAGACATAGTCCGGCGTTTCATCCCATGGATCCTCGAGAACCTTGCCTTCGCTCGACGTATGCAAAAGGTTTGCGTCGGTCGAAAATGGCGACTCTCCGCGCTTGTCCTTCGGAACCGGGATCTGGTGCTGTTCGGCCCACTCGATTAGCCGTGTGCGACTGGTCAAATCCCATTCGCGCCATGGTGCGATCACCTTGATATCGGGATTAAGCGCATAGGCCGAGAGCTCGAACCGCACCTGATCATTGCCCTTGCCAGTCGCACCATGAGCGATGGCGTCGGCGCCCGTTTCGGCAGCAATCTCGATCAGGCGTTTCGAAATCAACGGCCGCGCAATCGAGGTCCCGAGCAGATAATCGCCCTCATAGCGCGCATTGGCCCGCATCATCGGGAAGACAAAATCGCGCACGAATTCCTCACGCAGATCATCGATGTAAATGTGATGGTCGGGTACGCCCATCAGAACGGCCTTGTCGCGCGCCGGTCCAAGCTCCTCGCCCTGCCCCAGATCGGCGGTAAAGGTCACAACCTCGCACCCATATTCGATCTGCAACCATTTCAGGATGACGCTCGTGTCGAGGCCACCCGAATAGGCAAGGACGACTTTTTTGACCGAATCTTTCATGAGGCAACTTTCCGCTGAATTATTGCCGCGCGGCTAGCAGTCTGGACAGGCGGCGGCAAGGCGATATGCTGCCGCCGGGGAGGAGGCCTGGCATGGCAAAGTATGAGCTAAAAACCAAGGCCACGCCGGTGAGCGTCGATGCGTTCATCGAAACCGTTGCCGACGAAAGCAGGCGCGCCGATGCGCGCGATCTGGCGGCCATGATGGAGCGTCTATCGGGGCATCCGCCGAAAATGTGGGGGCCGAGCATTATCGGTTTCGGCAGCTATCATTACAAATATGACAGCGGACATGAAGGCGACATGGCGCGCATCGGTTTCAGCCCGCGTAAGGGAAATAATGTGCTGTACCTCGCCGACGGCTTCACCGGCCATGCCAACCTTCTGACAAAGTTGGGCAACCATAAAACCGGCAGATCATGCCTGTATGTAGGCCGCCTCCGCGACATCGACGAAACCGTGCTTGAAGATTTATGCGCGCAATCGCTGAAATATATGGCGGTCCGATACCCCGAATAGTCCGGTAACTTTGCAGGCACTTTACGCGAACTAAAGATGCGGACGGGGCTTAACCTCCCTTTTTCCCCGTCCGCACCGGGACCGGAGCCAAAATGATGAGCACCTTTCAAATTCTCACGATATTCGCATCGACAGTTTCTTTGGCGGCCTGCGGGCAGCAACCGAACATGGCTTCTGAAGCAAAGGCCAACACATTGGTCCTTGCCGCAGCCCCGGCCAGTGTTGCGACAGCCGCCAACCCGATCATCGTCGAACTCTATCAAAGCCAGGGCTGCTCATCCTGCCCGCCCGCCAATGCGGCGCTAAATGCGGTCGCCGACCAGCCCGGGGTTATCGCGCTCAGCTTTGCAGTGACCTATTGGGACCGGCTGGGCTGGAAAGATATTTTCGGTGACAAGGCATATACGCAGCGGCAATATGATTATGCTCACGCGCTGGGCAACGCCAATGTCGCCACGCCGCAGATCATCATCAACGGCAAGAGTGCGATCACCGGTATCAAGTCCGGCGAACTCGCTCGAACCATCGCCAATACCCAGCCGGTATCCAAAGGCCCGACGATCACCATTGCGAACAACAAGGTGACTGTCGGGAAGGGCAATGGCGCAGCAAATGTCTGGCTGGTCCGCTATGATCCGACGACGCGCAACGTGGCAATCCGTTCGGGCGAAAATACTGGGCGCACGCTGCCGCACAAGAACATCGTGCGGGCACTAAGCAAATTGGGCCAGTGGAATGGCGCGAGCGCCAGCTTTCCGCTGCCTGCGGCGCCGAATGATCGACTGAAAACCGTGATACTATTACAACGTGCCGGAGCGGGACCGATTATCGCGGCCAAAGTCGCCTGATTATTCCAAAGGAGTTCCATCAACGGATTTTCCACGGCCTGACTGCCGTATCTTGAACTTCCGACGATTATTGAAATACCGTATTGCAACAGCACCAAAAATCAAAGCCATCACCGCACACAGCGCAAAGGCAATTATCAACCTGGTTTCCATCGTGGGCTTGCGCTCCCGCCCCCGAGCCGCTGAAAAACATTCATAATTTTTGATATTAGAAAGCTTGGGAGCGTTCGGCAACGATATTCAACAAAAGTCACATGCTTATTCTGTCACATGGAACATTGCGGCCACATTGTTCAACATGCGACAAGCACATGGCTGTCGTCGGACATCTCCAGCACCGGCCTGCCGCTAACCAGCAAACAATCGCCAACGGCGGCACTTTCGCCGCTAACCATGACATCGCCGGATAGCGGGATGATCCAGTAACGGTCGGCATGCGGCAGTAACGCAGCTTCACTCGCCGCAGTTACATATCGCAATCGAAAATGCGGGCCATCGACCAGGTTTTGGCCGCCCCCGACATGCCCCGACCGGACATCGGCATAGGGCGCCGCAACCGAAACCGCGACGCCGTCATTCAAATGCAATTCGCGCGGCCGGCCGTAATCGTAAAGCCTGTAGGTAATATCCGCGTGCTGCTGCACCTCGACTAAGGCTATCCCGGCGCCGATCGCATGAACGGTGCCCGCCGGAATGTAAAAATAATCGCCCGCCGTCACAGGTTTCCAGTCCATCAACGTTTCGATGTCACCGCAAAGCGATGCGTCGTGCAGTTCTTCGCTGCTGAGCGGTTTCGTTGTACCGATACCAAGCACAGCGCCGGGTTCGGCGTTCACGATAAACCAGCATTCCTCTTTACCCGAAGACATGCCCCGGTCGCGGGCCTGATCGTCATTCGGGTGAACCTGAATCGAAAGCTTCTCGGACGTAAAAAGCCATTTGACCAAAATCGGCAAGTCCTGAAAATCTGCACTTTCATACCAGATTTCACCGATCTGCCGTCCGCCCATGTCACCAAAGGCCGCAGGTATATCGGTCCGGCCCCATGGCTTTTCGACAAGATGCTTTTGCAGTTTCATGGCCAGATAATGGCTTCTCACCAATAAAAGTTCCAGCGGAGTTTTTGCTTTTGCCTGCCGGTAACACTCGCTAGAGCAGCGACAACGATAAAAATCTCCCCAGGCGCCACATTTGACTGGAGCCAGTAATGACCAAATATGTATCTCGTGCCGGACTGCAAATCGCAGAGGAGCTCGCGCTTTTTATTGAAACCCGGGCCTTGCCCGACACCGGCATATCGGTGGGCCATCTGTGGCAAGGGTTAGCTGACATACTGACGCGTTTTGCGCCGCAAAACCGTGCGTTGCTGGCCAAACGCGACGATTTACAGGCCAAGCTGGATATGTGGCACAATGCCAATCCCGGCCCGATTACCGATATGCCCGCCTATCAGGCGTTCCTGCGCGAAATCGGCTATCTCGTTCCAGAGCCTGCGCCATTTGCCATCGGTACGCAAAATGTCGATGCCGAGATTGCAACGATGGCTGGCCCGCAACTTGTGGTGCCATCGCTCAACGACCGTTTTGTCCTGAACGCCGCGAACGCACGCTGGGGCAGTCTGTATGATGCGCTTTACGGCACCGACGTTCTTGATGCGCCGCCTGCCCTCCCTGGCGGCTATGATGCAGCGCGCGGCGCAGCGGTGGTCGCTTATGCGCGGCAATTCCTGAATGAAACCATCCCGGGCTGGGAAGCGGTGCTGGCGGGTGGCACATCGCCGCATTACATTGCCAAAGCAGAGTTCGGCGAGACGCAGCGGTATCTGTTCACGCAGAACGGCCTGCATATCGAAATACTCGTTGATCCCACCCATCCGATTGGCGCGACCGATGATCTCGATATTGCAGACGTCATTCTCGAAGCCGCGCTGACCACTATCATCGACCTTGAAGATTCGGTCGCTGCGGTCGACGCGGAAGACAAGGTCGCGGCCTATACCAACTGGCTTGGCCTGATGCGCGGCGATCTGGTAGCCGCGTTCGACAAGGGCGGCCGGACGATGACGCGGGCGCTCGATTCGGACCGCGAATATGGCAGCATGCAGTTGGCTGGCCGCAGCCTGATGTTCGTTCGCAACGTCGGGCACCTGATGACCAATCCGGCCATATTATTACCCGATGGGTCCGAAGCGCCTGAAGGCATATTGGACGCATTGTTCACTTCGCTATGCGCGCTGCACGACCTGATGGGTATCGGAACCCATCGCAACAGCCGTGCCGGTTCGATCTATATCGTGAAGCCCAAGATGCATGGCCCCGAAGAGGCCGCCTTCACCAACGCCCTGTTCGATGCAGTCGAAGACGTGCTGGGCCTGTTGCGGTACACGATCAAGGTCGGGGTGATGGACGAGGAACGCCGCACCAGCGCCAACCTTGCTGCGTGTATCCACGCGGTGAAGGACCGCATCGTGTTCATCAACACCGGCTTCCTCGACCGCACCGGCGACGAGATGCACACGGCGATGCAGGCAGGGCCGATGATCCGCAAGGCCGAGATGAAGGCCTCCTCATGGATTACCGCTTATGAAGCGCGCAACGTGCAGATTGGACTTGCTTGCGGGCTTTCCGGCAAAGCGCAAATCGGCAAAGGCATGTGGGCTGCACCCGACATGATGCGTGACATGATGGTGCAGAAAATCGGCCATCCCAAGGCTGGTGCCAACACCGCATGGGTGCCATCGCCGACCGCCGCAATATTGCACGCGATGCACTATCACGCATTCGACGTGTTCGGGCGACAGGCGGAATTGGCGAAAGAGCCGACGCCGGGCCTCGATCCGCTGCTGACCATTCCCGTTGCGCCGGTCGGCCACAACTGGTCCGACGAAGAAGTAACCCAAGAACTTGAAAACAACGCGCAAGGCATTTTGGGCTACGTCGTCCGCTGGATCGACCAGGGCGTCGGCTGTTCGAAGGTTCCCGACATCCACGACATCGGCCTGATGGAAGACCGCGCGACGTTACGTATTTCATCGCAGCACATCGCCAACTGGCTGCTGCACGGCATCGCCACCGAAGCTCAGGTCGACGCAGCTCTGGCCAAGATGGCGGCGAAGGTTGACGAACAAAATGCTCGCGATCCGTTGTATACCAAGCTGACGCCCGAAAGCATCGCCTTCAAAGCCGCGCGCGCGCTGATCATTGAAGGCGTGGCGCAACCTAACGGCTATACCGAACCATTGCTGCATAAATTCCGGCTGGATAAAAAGGCAGGTTGATGCGCCGCGCTTGCTGATGCACTACACTGCATCGGGGAGATTATTATGCGCGAGTTGACTATCCGTTCGGTGATATTGGGCGGGCTTATCACACTGCTGTTCACGGCAGCCAATGTGTATCTGGGGCTGAAGGCCGGGTTGACCTTTGCCACCTCCATACCGGCAGCGGTGATTTCGATGGCGATATTGCGGATGTTGCCCGGCGGAACGATCCTTGAGAATAACATCGTCCAGACGATTGCGTCGGCGGCCGGGACGTTGTCGGCAATTATCTTCGTCCTGCCGGGGCTGGTGATCCTTGGTTACTGGCAAGGCTTTCCGTTTCTGACGACCGCTGCGGTCTGCGCGACTGGTGGGATATTGGGGGTGATGTTTTCGGTGCCATTGCGGCGGGCGCTGGTGACGGGTTCGGATTTGCCTTACCCCGAGGGCAAGGCAGCGGCCGAGGTGCTGATCGTCGGTTCAGCCGAAGGATCGGGTTCGGAGGAAAACAAGCGCGGGCTGACCACGATTGTCGTCAATTCGCTCCTTTCGGCGGGTCTGTCGCTGCTGATCGCGATGAAACTGGTCGCGGGCGAAATCTCGCATTTCTTCAAGATAGGCGCTGGTGCGACCGGCGCTTCGACGTCGCTTAGCCTCGCGCTGATCGGCGTCGGCCATCTCGTGGGGCTTTCTGTCGGCCTTGCTATGTTGCTCGGTATGGCAATCAGCTGGCTGGGGCTGGTGCCCTATTTCAGCCAAGGCGTCCCGGGCGCAGACGCTGCCGAAATCGCCGGAACCGTGTTCCGCGAAAAGGCGCGCTTTATCGGTGCTGGCACGATTGGCGTAGCCGCTATCTGGACGTTGCTCAAGATTATCGGGCCAATCGTGCAAGGCTTGAAGGGTGCGATAGCAGCATCGGCGGCGCGCGCCGACGGCGGCGAATTGCCGCTGACCGAACGCGACATTCCGATCAATACCGTAGGCGCTATTATCGCGGTCACGCTGATCCCGATCGCCTTTCTGCTCTGGCAGTTTCTAGGCGCGACCCCGCTGGCTGGTTCAGCCGGACCGATCATCGCGCTTACCATCGTCTATATCCTGCTGGCGGGCGTCGTGATTGCCTCGGTCTGCGGCTATATGGCGGGCCTCATCGGTGCATCGAACAGTCCGATTTCGGGTGTCGGCATATTGGCCGTGGTCGGTGCATCGCTTATGCTGCTCGGCTATTTCGGACGTGGCGGGACGCCTGACGAAACCGAGGCGATGATCGCCTATGCGCTCTTCGCCACCGCGATCGTCTTCGGCATCGCGACAATCTCGAACGATAATTTGCAGGATTTGAAAACTGGCCAGATTGTCGGCGCGACGCCGTGGCGGCAGCAGGTGGCGCTGGTGATTGGCGTGATCTTCGGCAGCCTTGCGATCCCGCCAGTGCTCGACCTGCTCAATAACGCTTTCGGTTTTGCGGGAAGCGTTGGCGCTGGCGAAAATGCGCTGGCCGCTCCGCAGGCTTTGCTGATTTCTGCGCTGGCGAAGGGCGTGCTCGGCGGAGATCTCGACTGGGGCTTGCTTGGCCTCGGCGCGCTGATCGGCGTTGCGGTCGTCATCGCCGATGAAACGCTCGGCAAAGCAGGCAAACGGCGCTTGCCGCCGCTCGGCGTCGGTATGGGGGTGTATTTGCCCATGGCGCT
>JANOPT010000212.1:0-15253 GCA_031421975.1 Sphingomonadales bacterium
CTTTTTGTTCGCGCCGATGCTGCCGTTTGCCGCACAGGCGCAAACGGTGGCGCCGCCGTCCATTCCAACGCAGGATGATGAGCCCGAGCTGGTCGAGTTCGACACGTCGAAAACGCGCTCCATTGCCGTGCCCGCTTTGGTCGCGCCAGCCCCTGCGGATACGCCTGCCGGAAACAGCACCGCGCTGGGTCGCCAGATTGCCGAAGTCATTTCATCCGATTTGCGCGCATCGGGCGTGTTCGAAACGCAAGGGCCGAACGGCTTGCGCGCCATCACCATCGGCGAAGTGACCGCCCCGGCGTTTGCTGAATGGAAAGCCCGGCCCGTCGAGCAACTGGTACAAGGCTTTGTCCGCGTTGGCGGTGACGGTAATCTGACCGTTGGCTGCTATCTTTATGACGTCGGTTTCGGCAACGAAACCACGCGCCTGGGGTTTAACGTCGCTCCGCGTGAATGGCGGCGCGCCGCCCATAAATGTGCCGATGCGATTTATTCGAAGCTTACCGGCGAGTTGCCCTTTTTCGACAGCCGTATCGCCTATATTGCCGAGAGCGGACCCAAGGGTAAAAGGGTGAAACGCCTCGCCATCATGGATTCAGACGGCGCAAATCACCGTTTCATAACCAACGGCCAATCGACCGCACTGACGCCGCGTTTCTCGCCGAACTATAAATCGATATTGTATCTATCCTATGTCGATGGCAATCCGCGTATCTATGTTTACGATATCGACGGCGGACGGCAGCGGCTGATTACGCAAAGTCGCAACCCGACCTTCGCGCCGCGCTGGTCGCCCGATGGCCAGACCATCCTCTATTCAATGGCTGTTGCAGGCAATACCGACATCTACAAAATTTCGGCTTCAGGCAGCGGTACGCCGGTTAAGCTCACCACCTCACCCGGCATCGACGTCGGCGGCAGTTTTTCGCCCGATGGCCGTCAGGTCGTATTCGAAAGCGACCGTTCGGGCAGCCAGCAAATCTATGTGATGAGTGCCGACGGGTCGAACCAGCGCCGCATCAGCTTCGGTTCGGGTCGCTATGCTACGCCCGAATGGAGCCCGCGCGCCGACCTGGTCGCATACACGCGGATCGCCGGCGATTTCCGCGTCGGCACGATGCGACCGGATGGTTCGGGCGAGCGGTTGCTAACCGACAGCTGGCAAGACGAGGCCCCGACATGGGCGCCCAATGGCCGCGTCATTCAATTTTTCCGCACCGCAAAAGGAAGTGGTAAAACGAGCATTTGGCAGGTAGATTTGACCGGTTCCAACGAACGCAAGCTGCCAACGCCAGTAGACGGATCGGACCCGGCATGGGGACCGGTATTGCCGTAACCGCGTTCAGGAACTGATGATCGATAACGGGGCGAGTTTGAAGGAGAAAGTGATGAACAGACATACCATCAAGATGGCAGCGATTCTGCTGGCCTCAACTGCCCTGATTGCCGGTTGCGGCAAGAAAAAGGTTGAGGAGCTTCCTCCCGCTGCCGAAGGCACCGACTATGGCCAGCAACCGGTCGATCCCAATGCAGGTGCGGGCGCGATCGTGCCGGGCAGCCAGGACGATTTCCTGCAAAGCGTCGGGCAATTCGGCGACCGCATATTGTTCGAGACCGACCGCTTCAACGTCGACACCGAAGATCAGGCTACATTGCAGCGGCAGGCCCAGTGGCTGGCGCGCTATCCCAATACCCGCATCACCGTTGAAGGCCACGCCGACGAGCGCGGAACTCGCGATTACAACCTTGCGCTTGGCGAGCGCCGGGCCAATTCCGCCAAAAATTACCTGACATCGGTGGGTGTCGACGCCGGCCGCATCCAGACCGTAAGCTATGGCAAGGAACGTCCGCAAGCCATCGGCTCGGACGAGAGTGCCTGGGCGCAAAATCGTCGCGCGGTTACGGTAACGGTTCAATAGGCACCAATCCTCCCCATTGACGTGCGATGGGGAGGACAACAGTTTGTCGAAGCGTGCTGCCCGGTGGCACCGCTTTTCTTGACATCGCCTGCTCCTTCCGCGCATCAAAGGCGTCAAATATTCGGGGGCACGAACTAAATGAGCGAAGATTTAAGCCAGCGCCACAGCGCATTCCGTTTTCACGGAACATGGCAGGAATTTGCGGCGATAGCCTTTCCCAATTTATTGCTCACCATTGTCACGCTCGGTATCTACCGTTTCTGGGCGACCACGCGTGAGCGTGAATATCTGTGGGGCAAGACTGACTTTATCGACGAACGGCTTGAATGGACCGGCAGGGGCATCGAACTGTTTATCGGGTTCATCATGGTGTTTTTCCTGATCGGCCTGCCCTTCATTGGGATCCAGCTCATCTCTCAGGGCCTGATCTTTCGCGGCGAAACGATCATCGCCGGGGCAGCCACGCTGGCAATGTTCGTGTTGCTATTCTACCTCACCGGCGTCGCGTATTTCCGCGCGCTTCGTTACCGTCTTAGCCGCACTTACTGGCGCGGGATCAGGGGCGGCAGCGATAATCCCGGGTTCCAATACGGCCTGTCCTATATGTGGAAAAGCATCGTTGGCTGGCTGCCGATTTTCCTGATGGTACCGTGGTCGATGATATCGCTGTGGAACGAGCGCTGGAACGCGATGAGTTTCGGGCCACACCGTTTCTCCGCGAATGCAGAATGGAAACCGCTGATGAAGCGCTATTTGCTATTCTACCTTGTGCCCTTCCTGCTTGTTGTCGGTGGCGTGATTTTGGGCATCAGCGCGGCAGCATCGGGTGATACGCCGGATGCTTTGGGCAGTACCGGCATCGCAATCGGTGCAATTTTTGTGATCTTTGCGCTGCTCGCGCTTTATATCGTACTGCCGTTAGCGGCGTTGGCGTTTTACAGCAAATATTTCCGTATAGCCGTCGGCGGGCTTCGTCTGCACAATCTGGAGTTCGAATTTCGCGCCCGCGCACCGGACTGGATATTGTTTTTTCTGGCTAATATGGCGATTATCATCTGCACATTGGGTATCGGCTATATCTTCATGCCCTATCGCAATTGGAAATTTTTCGTCGATCACATGGAAGCCTATGGCGAAATCAATATCGATGAACTGACGCAATCAGCGACGATCGTTTCCAAGCACGGCGAAGGCCTTCTCGACGCCTTTGATGTCGGCGCGATATGAGCAGTTTCTTCGACGCCTGGCACTATGATGGCAAGAGCGCAGTGCGGCGCAAGGTCGAGGTGCAGACCATCAGCCAGCAATTCTTCCTGCTCGAAACCGAACGGCGGCATGGACCGTTTGCCTTTGCCAATGTCGAATATGTTGCCCATAAGGGCGAGGTCGATGTCTATGGCCTGACCGGCGAGGATGGCTGGCGGCTGATGCTGTCGGGACCAATTCCATCGGAGCTGAAATCGATGTTACCGGCGCGAAGGCGATATGGCGGCTGGGTCGATCGGCTTGGGCTGGGCAAGGCGACCGTTGCTTTCGGTGTTGCCAGCGCTGCAGTGGTCGCGGTGGTGTTGTTAAGTCCGCAATGGCTCGCTCCGCTTATCCCGTCGAGTGTGGACAGGAAACTGGGCGATGCACTGGTTGGCGATTTTGGTGGGCGGTTCTGTCACACACCGGCCGGTGATGCCGCGCTCAAAAAGCTTGTCGCTTCACTCGACACCAGCCCAAAGGATCTTCAGGTCGAAGTCGCAAAAATCGACATGATCAACGCGGTCGCGTTACCCGGTGGCAAGGTGATATTGTTCGATGGACTGGTCAAACAGGCGCGCTCTCCCGACGAGGTTGCAGGGGTATTGGCGCATGAAATCGGGCATGTCCGGCAAAAGCATGTGATGCAGGCGCTGCTTCGGCAAATGGGTCTCGCGGTTGTTCTGGGCGGGGTCGATGGCAATAGCGGCGCGCTCGTCAACAGCATGTTGTCGATGAGTTACAGCCGTAACTCCGAGGCAGAGGCCGACGCGCATTCGATGAAAGCGCTGGGCAATGCGTCAATCTCGCCGGTCGCCACCGCCTCTTTCTTCGAGCGCCTCTCCGAACTCGACGGCAGTGCACGCGGCGGCGAGGAAGGCCAAGGGATAGCTGGCTATATGTCGAGTCATCCCTTGTCGCGCGAGCGTAAAACGGCATTCGAGAAGAGCATCGTCAGGGGCAAGAATTACAAGCCAGCTCTTACCGCTGCCGAATGGACCGAGCTCAAGACAATGTGCACGCAGGATCGCAAGGCGAAATCGGGCTTCGGCTTTGATTTTGAGTGATCGTCGTATTATGGGAACCGCAAAGGAGTAAGCCCCTATGTTCCGCCGCCTGTTTGTCGACCATCCCAAAAGCGTTGATGAAAATTATCTCGAACATTTCGGTGTTGCCGGCCGTTTCGGCTGCGCGATGATCTGGGGCGGGACCAAGGCTCTGGTGCACGCAGTGGTTCCCGGCCTATGCATCACTTCGGGCAGCGACACCGTCAAGCGCCTCAATCACATCATGGTCGAACAGCGCCGTGCCAAAGGGCAGGCTGTCACTGAAATGCTGACCGTCGATTGGGTCATCTAGCTCTCCAGATCCGTTCGCCTCGAGCCCTTCGACTGCCCGCAGGGCGGGCGCTCAGGATAAACTTCAGCCAAAGGCTGAAGACGAGAGGCCCATCAAGACGGCACGGTGTCTCAACTTCGGCGCGTAACGCCGAAGTTTATCCTGAGCATGTCGAAGGGCTCGACATGAACGGAATTTTGTATGACCTTTATTGAACCCCTGGAACAATTCCATACCCGCCCCGACGGAGTCCGCCTTGCCTATCGCCACCTGCAAGGCGATGGTCCGACCATAATTTTCCTCCCCGGCTATATGTCCGATATGCAGGGCGGCAAGGCACAGGCACTGGCAGCATGGGCGCACGCCGAAGGCCGCGCTATGCTGCGGCTCGATTATTCGGGCTGCGGCGAAAGCGAGGGCGCGTTCGAGGACGGAACGCTCGATATCTGGCGAGACGATGTGCTCGCAATTATTCGCCATGTTGTCACCGGCCCAATCATGCTGGTCGGTTCCTCGATGGGCGGATGGTTGATGCTACTGATTGCCAGGGCGTTAAACGAACGGGTCGCGTTTTTGGTCGGCATCGCCGCGGCGCCGGACTTTACCGAGTGGGAGTATAGCGACGCGGAAAAGGGCGAAATTATTGCCAAAGGCCGGTTCGTGCGACCGCTCTCGGGCGATTACGAATATGAGCCGATGGTTACGACGCGCCATTTCTGGGAATCGGGGCAGGCAAATCTGCAACTCAACGCCGAGATTCCGATCAGTTGTCCGGTCCGCTTGCTCCACGGACAGCGCGACGATGACGTGCCGTGGCAGAAAAGCCTGCGGTTGGCGGAAAAGCTCCGTTCATCGGACGTGCAGACGATCTTGGTAAAAGATGGCGACCACCGGCTTTCGCGCGATCAGGATATTGCCTTGCTGATCGATATAGTTGCGAAGCTGATCTGAACTAGCAAACCCGTTCGTGTCGAGCAAAGACGAGACACCCATGGTATATGCACCGCCTCTCGTCTTCGCTCGAGGCGAATGGAAAGAAAGTTTCGAGTTCAATGCTTCCAGTTTTTCTCCTTCTGCAAGCCACGTCCCCTGCCTCCGCGCAACCGTTGCCCACGCTCAGCGAAGTCCAGTTCGCCGAATGCCTCGATCTCGCGCGCCAGGATGCGCCGTCGGCCGTCACCGATGCGAGCCTGTGGGCGCAACAGGGTGGCGGCTATCTGGCGTTAGCCTGCCACGGATTTGCGCTGGCAAATGATTTCAAATTCGACCTCGCCGTGCCGCTGTTGGTCGCGGCGGCGAACGGAGCCGAAGAACGCAGCGACCCGCGCTCGGCCCGGTTCTGGGCGCAGGCGGGTAACGCAGCGATTGCCAATGACCAGCCCGCCGACGCCCTGACAGCGCTCGACAGCGCGTTGAAGGTCGCTGCCGCCGCACCTGAAAAAGCCGATATCGAGGTCGATCGCGCCCGTGCACTTGTTGCGCTGAACCGACCCGATGACGCTGTTACCGCGCTGGCAAACGCCCGGCAACTCGGTCCGGAAAACGGCGCGGCGTGGTTGCTGTCGGCAACATTGATGCGGCGTTTGAACAGGCTGCCCGATGCATTGACCTATGTCCAGACCGCCGCTGCGTTGCTAACCCGCGATCCGGCAGTTGCGCTGGAGGCAGGCAACATCGCCCTTGCGGCTGGCGATGAGGTCGCTGCGCGCAAGCAATGGGAGCAGACTATTGCGATTGCCCCCAGCAGCCGTCAGGCAATGACCGCGCAGGCCCAACTGGCGCAACTGGCAACGGTGCCAATTCCGCCAGCCAATGCTCAATCGAGATAATATTCGACCGTCGTCACCACACGCACTTTTTTATAGGGCGAATCCGACACACCCCAGCCGCCGCTGCTGTCGCCATCACGCGCAGTCACTTCGAAATAGCCCTGCGTCGCTGATTTGATGCTGCCGACGCCAGTCCCGCTGTCCTTGGCAAATTGCTCTGCCGATTTACGCGCATCTTTGGTTGCCTGGGCAATCATTGCAGGCTTGATGTCGTTTAGCTTGGTAAAGGTATAGGCCATGCCCGAACCTTCCTCAAGTTCGACGCCGCTTTTGACAAGATCGAACTGGCGCTTGACCGCAGCTTCGGCCTTTTTGATGTCCGTGGTCCGCAGTGAAAGCCGTTGTTTGACGGTATAAACAGGCACACCATTTTCATTATATTGCGAGACATTGGCGCCAGTCGGCTGCAATGATTCGGCGTCGAACCCAAGCGCGTTGAAAAATCCGCGTATGGCTTTGGTATCATTATCGACCTTGGCTTGCGCGCCTTGCAGATCACCCGCCTTGGCCGAATAGGCAATCGTCCATGTCGCCAGATCGGCGGTCGCATCGCGCTCGGCGAGACCACGCACCGTGACCGCGCGGTCGGATTGCTTCATCCGCACCAGACCGTCACCCATCAGATAACCGCCGACGATAAGCCCCGTTGCCAGTAACGCCGAACCTACCAAATATGCCTTGCCCTGATTAGCCGTCACGCGCGACAGCCAGCCATCATTTTGTGAGTCGTTTTCCATCTAGCCTACCCTTTGAAGTTGTCAGCCTGTGCGCCCTTGTCTTGATGCGACACCCAGCCCATATCCCATGCGAAGCCCAACCAGCCAAGTGCCGTTGGAGCGATGAACTGTGCCTGAATAGAGACAGACGGAGTAAAATGAGCGATGAAATATCTGCATACGATGATCCGCGTCAGCGACCCGACCGCGACCATCAAATTTTTCGAACTGCTGGGTTTGCAGGAACTCCGCCGGTTCGATAATGAAGCCGGGCGGTTTACGCTGATCTTTCTCGCTGCGCCGGGCGATGAAGATGCTCAAGTCGAGCTCACCCATAACTGGGACGAGAGCGGCTATGGCGAGGGCCGCAATTTCGGGCATCTGGCTTACCGCGTCGAGAATATCTACGAGACCTGCCAAAGACTGATGGATGCCGGTGTCACGATCAATCGTCCCCCGCGCGACGGCCATATGGCCTTTGTCCGTAGCCCCGACAATATCTCGGTCGAACTGTTGCAGGACGGCCATCTCGAACCAAGCGAGCCTTGGGTGAGTATGCCCAATGTTGGGAGCTGGTGAAGGAAAAGCCGTGCCAGATTTCTGTTAGAAGAAATAAGATAAATAAGAAAAAAGGGATTTGGAATGAGCGGGTTGTCAGATTTTGACCGTCATCTTTTTTCTTTTTCTCCTTTTTTCTTTTAACGAAAAATCTGCACAAGATTTCAGGATAAACCGTCATGTCGTTGGAAATTGTAAGAATCCCCGTGCTGTCGGACAATTATATCTGGCTGGTGCATGAGCCCTACAGCGGCGAGACGATGGTCGTCGACCCGGCCGTAGCAACACCTGTGCTTGCAGAGGCGAGCTCACGCGGCTGGAAAATTACCCAGATCTGGAACACACATTGGCACCCCGATCACACCGGCGGCAATGCGGAAATCAAGGCGGCAACGGGTTGTATCATTACTGGCCCGGAAGCAGAATATGCGCGAATTCCAACGCTGGATGTTCAGGTCAAGGGCGGCAACACTGTCATGCTGGGCGCGGCGTCGGCTACGGTCATCGATGTTCCCGCGCACACTGCGGGCCACATCGCCTATCACTTCGCAGCCGATAAGGCGGCATTTGTCGGCGACACCTTGTTCGCCATGGGTTGCGGCCGGTTGTTCGAGGGAACCGCGGACCAGATGTATGGCAATATGCGTAAACTGGAGGCGCTGGGCGATGAAACTGCGATCTACTGCGCTCACGAATATACGATCAGCAATGGTACGTTCGCGTTGACCGTCGAGCCGAATAATGCGGCGTTGATCGAACGGATGGCGGACGTCACGGCAATGCGCGACCGCGGCGAAGCAACAGTTCCAACAAGCATCGCGTTGGAACGCGCGACCAATCCGTTCATGCGCGCAGGATCAGTTGCGGAACTGGCTGCACGCAGAGCCGCCAAGGACGCAGCTTAACGAAAATCGCGCGACTTCGGTAATATCCGCACGTCGCGCGGATGGCCGTGGCGCGGGTACACCGGGCGGGCGAATTCGTCATTATGCGGGATTGGCACATTGGCGTCATGCTCCTCCGACAGCCGCTTTAACTCATGCGTGCGGTCGGTGATCGTCGTCGCCATTAGGTGAACCACGCCTTCCTTGCTCCGTTGCACCTCGCCCTCGATCACCATCAACCGCGATGCCATCACCGCGCGGCGTTGCCGTTCGAAGAGACGTGCCCACAGCAGCGCATTGGTGACGCCGCTTTCGTCCTCGATGGTAATGAAAATCGCATTACCCTTGCCCGGTCGCTGCCGCGTCAGCACAACGCCCGCCGCCTTGACCCGCGCGCCATTTTTCGCAGCGCTGGTCTGAGCGCAACTGAGCACGCCCTCACTGGCGAACAGCCCGCGTAGAAACTGCATCGGATGACCTTTGAGCGACAACCGGGTCATCTGGTAATCTGCCGCGACATGTTCGCTGAGCGGCATCGCAGGAAGCATCACATCCTGCTCTTCGGCAAGCTCGCGCGCCTTGGTGGCGGCAAAAAGCGGCAGTTCGTCCGAAGGCGTTCGCCGTGCCTCCCAAGCGCCTTCGCGCCGGTCGAAACCAAGCGAACGCACCGCATCGGCATCGGCGAGAAGATGAAGCCCGCGCGACGGCAGAGTTGCCCGCCTCGCCATATCCTCCAGTGAAGTGAAAGGCCGCTCCTTCACTATCGCCTTCGCCCATTCCTCGCGAAAACCATCAACCTGCCGCATTCCCAGCCGCAGAGCCCCGCTCTCTATGCGGTTATCCCAGCCGCTTACATTGACATCGATGGGCTTAACTTCGACCCCGTTTTCCTGTGCATCGCGGACGATCTGTGCTGGTGCGTAAAAGCCCATCGGCTGCGAATTGAGCAAGGCTGCGGCAAAAATCGCCGGATGATAATGTTTGATCCACGACGACACATAAACCAACCGCGCGAAAGACAAAGCATGGCTTTCGGGGAAACCATATGATCCAAAACCCTTTATCTGGCCGAAGCAGCGCTCGGCAAAGTCGCGCTGATATCCCCGCCGGACCATGCCTTCGACCATCATCGCTTCGAAATGCTCCATCCCGCCGACATTACGGAAGGTTGCCATCGCACGGCGCAGGCGGTTGGCATCAGCGTCGCTGAATTCGGCGGCAGTGATCGCCAATTGCATCGCCTGTTCCTGAAACAGTGGCACGCCCAGCGTCTTGCCGAGCACGCCCTTAAGCTCATCGGCAGGATATGGCGGGGCGGGTAACGGATATTCCGGCTTCTCTTCGCCGTTGCGCCGCCGCAGATAGGGGTGGACCATATCACCCTGAATCGGCCCGGGCCGAACGATCGCGACCTGAATGGTAAGATCGTACAGATTGCGCGGTTTCATCCGGGGCAGCATGTTCATCTGCGCGCGGCTTTCGACCTGAAACACGCCGAGGCTTTCGCCCCTGCACAGCATGTCGTAGACATTGGGATCGTCGGAATCGATGTCGACCTTAAGATCATAGTCGCCGATCCCTTGCTCACGCATCATGTCATAAGCCTTGCGGATGCAGGTCAACATACCGAGTGCCAGCACATCGACTTTCATCAGTCCGAGTGCATCGATATCGTCCTTGTCCCATTCGATGAAGGTGCGATCTTTCATCGCCGCGTTGTGAATGGGAACGGTTTCGTCGAGCCTGTCTTCGGTCAATACGAAGCCACCGACATGCTGCGACAAATGTCGGGGGAATTTCAGGATTTGCTCGGAAAGTGCTTTCAGCCGTGCGATTTCAGGATTGCCCGGATCGAAACCCGCTTCGCGCATGCGTCGATCGTCCGGACCGCTGCCGAAGCTTCCCCAGACCGTGCTGACCAGCCTTGTGGTCACATCTTCGCTAAGTCCGAGCGCCTTGCCCACTTCGCGTACGGCGCTGCGCGGGCGGTAATGGATAACCGTAGCGGCAATACCGGCGCGATGCCGCCCATAGCGTCTGTAGACATATTGCATGACCTCTTCGCGCCTTTCATGCTCGAAATCGACATCGATATCGGGCGGTTCCTTGCGATCAGCGGAAATGAAACGTGAAAACAGCAGATCGTGTTGCATCGGATCGACCGAAGTTACACCCAGCAGGAAACAAACCGCCGAATTGGCGGCGGAACCTCGGCCCTGACACAAGATCGGCGGCTTCTGGTTACGGGCAAAGCTGACGAGGTCATGGACAGTCAGGAAATAATAAGCGAATTTATGCTCGCGGATAAAATCCAGTTCTTTTTGAACCATGCGGCGGAGTTTCTCGGGTACTTCCTTATGACGATTGCGCGCTTCCTGCCACACCAGATGCGCCAACCAGTCGTCGGGGTGCCAGCCCTCCGGCACTGGCTCATGCGGATATTCGTAGCGCAGGGAGTCGAGCGTAAAAGCGATGCGCTCTGTAAAACGGAGCGTCTCGGCAATGGCTTCGGGGCAATCCGAAAATAGCCGTGCTATTTTCTTCGCTGGCTTCAGATGACGTTCGGCATTTGCTTCCAGTCGTTTGCCTGCTTCACCCAAAGTCACGCCGAAGCGGATACATGTCAGCACATCGTGCAGCGGTCTGCAATCAGGTGAAGCGTAAAGCGCATCGTTAACGGCGAGAAGCGGAACCCCTGCCACCATAGCTCTGCTTTTCAGCATAGTCAGACGGCGTGCATCCTGACCACTGCAGTCCATCGATACGCCCAGCCAGACCCGATCCGGCGCAAGCCTAGCCAATCGTTGCAACGTCGCATCAAGATTTTTCGGAGGCAGCGGCGAAACCAGTCGCAGGTGGCTGACGGGCGGCGGTGCGATGTCTTCAAAAAAATAGTCAGTTGGATTTTTACGGAATTCCTGCTCTTCGGCGGTCGAGGCAGAAAGGACGATCAGCAGCAAATCTTCGCTATATTGAACCAGATCGTCGAAACGCAAGATGCAGCCACCCTTGACCGCGCGCATATTGCCCACAGTCAAAAGCCTTGTCAGTCGGCCCCATCCCTTGCGCGTTGCAGGATAGGCAATGATGTCGGGTGTATCGTCCTCGAAAACCAGCCGCGCGCCGCTGAGCAGGCCGAATTCTGGCGGCGCCAATCCTTTTTCCTGCAATTCCTCCAGTGCGACTTTCGCTCTTACCACACCGGCAACGCTGTTACGATCGGCGATCCCGATCCCTAAAAGGCCAAGAGCAATTGCCTCAACTACCATATCCGCTGGAGAGGATGCCCCGCGCAGGAACGAATAATTGGTCGCCGCAGCGAGTTCGGCATAGCCACTCATGCGAATGTGCCGTGCAGATACCAAATCGGTCGCTCGATATCCTGATCCGAACCATGCCGGAACAGCCAGAAACGGCTCCCCTCCTTATCCTCCACCCGATAATAATCCCGGTTCCTGCTGCCGTTGTCTGGCTCATACCCGCGAATATGCCGCCACCATTCGGGGGCAATCCGCTCCGGGCCTTCTACCAGAATCACCCGGTAAACCTGCCTGCGCCAACGGAAACTTCGCGGTTCGCCGTCGGGGAAGCCAGCCGTAACTTCTACCGGTTGCGGCGGATCGAACAGGGTCAGGGGGCGCATGGGCGGATCTTCGGGGTCGGACACGGGCCATGTTTGAGCGGAGATACTGGCAGTCGCTGCCTTGGTGAAACAAGCGCGTTCGGGAATATGGCTTTCGCGGGCGTAAAAGAAGCGCACCCGTTCGCTGCCAAGCCGGATGCTGAGTTGATCGAGCAAGGCCCGCCAGTCGCCTTCGTGATTTGGCGGACCGCCAATTTCCGCTTGCTCGGGCACGAGCAGGTCGGTGCGCGGCACGTCGAGCCTGATCATGTCATAGCCGAAACCTGGATCGAGCGGGTCGGCGAGACTGTCTATGCGTTCGCGTAACAACCGCCCGAGCAATTTCGCATCGCGCGTGGGCAGTCCGGTGTCGATGGCAAGGCTGGCGACATGGCCATCGCTGCGGAACAGCCTTGCCTCGAAACGCCTCCCCCCCTGACCGCGCTCAGCTAGCAAGATTGCCGCCTCTTTCATAAGTTCGGCCAATATCATCAGCGCCATCTCGCTATGCGCTATCGGTTCGGCGAAGCGGCGTTCGACGCTTATGGCTGGTGGCAACCGGCGCGGGGTTATGTGCGGGTCTTCTTCCTCGAGCAGGCGCGCGAGTTTCAAGGTGCAGGCTTTGCCGAAACGTGTTGTCAGCGGCGTGCGCGGGCGTACCGCCAGATGGCCGATAGTGGAAAGTCCGGCACGGCGGAGTGCGGTCAGCACCTTGGGGTCCAGTTCCAAGGCTTCGACCGGCAATGCGTGGATATTCTCGCATGCAAAGCGCGCCAACGCACGGGCGCTGTCGGGTGTCGCGCCAAGCGCTATACGGCTGCTTAAGCCCTGCCTTTGCAATCGCAATTGCAGGTCAGCCACCATCGCCGCTTCATCTTCGTGGAAATGCACCGTGCCGGTTATATCCAGGATTATAGTCGCGGGCAGATGCGCTGCACATAAGGGCGTATAGCGCTCGCAGGCAGTGACCAACCAGTCGAGCAGATCGTGATCGGCATCTGGATCATGTGGAAAGACCGCCAGCTCTGGCACGCGCGCACGCGCGTCGGCAAGCGGCAGGCCTGAGACGAGACCGAGCGACAGCGCGCCTGAATCGCACGCCGCAAGGATGATTGCACCTTTGCTCTTTTCGATCAATGCATAAGGCGGTTCAGGCGGTTTGCCGCTCTGGCGCGCCAGCCGTTCCGCCGGAAGCAAGGGTAGATAGGCCGCCAGATAACGGCGATTCGCGGAAAATTCGTTGGTCATGATTCCATTCCAGGCGCATTTCAAAAGGCGCAACGCCGCCACGATGGCGCGCGAGGGTGACATCAAATGCGGTGTGGCCAGGCGCGCCTGCCGCCAAAGGCCGCGATGGCGCTGATGCGATTTGCCAGCGGCTATAGGCTGCACTTGGGGTCGGTTTCGCATCGAAGCGCAGCAGCAAAGCCAATACTCCAGCCTGCGATGCTGCCAGCATCAGCCGCCGCGTGGCCGTCAGATCGATCAGCGGTGCATTGCCGTAAACCGACAGGATTACTGCCGATGCCGCTGCAGAACGGATAGCATCAGCGCTTGCCCGTAAAGCATCCTTCGCATTGCTTGTTTCGACAAGCACCATTGCGTCGGGATTACCGCCGAGCGCGGCCAGACCGGGTGGATAAATCCGCCCTGAAAGCAACCGGACTTTTTCTTCGGCTATCCACACAGTTGGCCGGTCTGCCTCCCCCAACCGAAGCATCAGCATAACCGCGAAAGCCGAGGACGAAGCGATATCTTCTGGTTTGGCGGAAAATATTTCATGCAGGGCTGCACGCGGCAAACCCCCTTTCAACCTCTGATCAAAGGCCGGGCATCCTGTGATCAAATACGCGCTTTGTTTGCTCATATGGCGTTGTCCGGCAATAAGCCGGAGAGCATCCGCAGACATGGCAAGAGAATTGTTCATGATTTGTTCTTAAACCTCCTGAACACAAATGTGGAGTCATCTTTTTGCCCGGTAACGCAGTAAGTGACACCGTCATCAAACCGCATTAGGCATGTCACCCATGAACCCCGATAAATCTGAAAGCGAAAGCATCTGGTGCCATGCCAAGGCTACCCGCGCGCATCCCGTTATCGACGCTGCCGATTATTTCGAAATCATCCAGGCGGCGATGATGAATGCCAAGCACCGGATCATGCTGATCGGCTGGGATTTCGACACGCGAATCGATCTGACACGCAGCCGCCGGAAAAAGGGCGACCCACCCAAACGGCTTGGCGATTTCATCCTGTGGCTTGCCGATCGCACGCCAAGCCTTGAGATCAAGTTGCTCAAATGGAATATTGGCGCGCTCAAGATGCTTGGTCGGGGTTCAACCATCGTCGATGTCGCCAAATGGGCGATGCACAAACAAATCCAGTTCAAGCTGGACGGCGCGCATCCCGTCGGATGCAGCCATCACCAGAAAATCGTGATTATCGATGACAAGATGGCGGCCTGCGGCGGCATCGACATGACCGCCGACCGCTGGGACACCAGAGAGCATCTGGACGGCGACGTCCGGCGCAAGCGCCCCAATGGCAAATTATACAGCCCGTGGCATGACTGCACGATGCTGGTCGAGGGTGAGGCTGCGGCGGCATTGGCACAACTCAGCCGGGCGCGCTGGACGCTAGCGGGCGGCGATCCGCTCGATCCCTGCCCCGCCGATGCGGCTTCGCCCTGGCCGGAGTTCCTGAAGGCCGAGTATGAATTTGTCGAAATGGGCATCGCCCGCAGCCGCGCCGAATATGAAGGCGCGTCGGAAATCCGCGAAATCCAGCATCTGTTTCTCGACCAGATCGCCCAGGCGAAGAAATTCATCTACGCCGAAAACCAGTATTTCGCTTCGCCCAAGATCGCCGACGCCATTACCGCAAGAATGAAAGAAAGTGACCCGCCCGAGATCATCATCGTCGGACCGGAAACCGCCGATGGCTGGCTCGAACAAAAGGCGATGGACGGCGCGCGAGCGCAACTCGTCCGCGCGATCGGCGAACATGATAAAAAGGGCCGCTTCAGTTACTATTTTCCCAAGACCACTGGCGGGGAATCGATCTATGTCCATGCCAAGCTGATGATTATCGACGACCGGATATTGCGTATCGGATCGGCCAATATGAACAACCGGTCGCTTGG
>JANOPT010000213.1:0-6153 GCA_031421975.1 Sphingomonadales bacterium
TTACCGTTCCGCCCCAGCAAAGCCAGCCGGTCGTCGGGATCAAGCCGAAGGTTCAGCCGCTGCAAGATCGGCGTGTTTTCGGCATAACCGACGCTTGCCATATCGAGCGTAACCAGAGGCGGGCGCAGTTCGTCGGGCGACGGAAAATCAAAACTCAACGTCGGATCTTCGGCCATTGCGGCAATAGGCTGCATTCTGGCGAGCGCCTTGGCGCGGCTCTGCGCCTGCTTCGCGGTCGAAGCGCGGGCCGAGTTGCGCGCGACATAGTCCTGCAACTTCGCCCGCTGCGCATCCTGCGAAGCTTTTGCCGCCGCCAGCTGCGCTGCACGTTCCGCACGCTGCCGCTCGAAACTATCATAACCGCCAGAATAGAGCGTGGTCGTCCCGCCCTCCAGATGCAGAATATTGTCGACGACATTATTCAGCAAATCGCGCTCGTGGCTGATGACGACCATCATCGAGGGATAGGATTTGAGGAAATTCTCCAGCCACAACGTCGCTTCCAAATCCAGGTGGTTCGAAGGCTCGTCGAGCAGCAACAGGTCAGGCTCCGAAAACAAGAGCGCCGCCAAAGCAACACGCATTTTCCAACCGCCCGAATAGCTATCGAGAGGCCGCCCCTGCATCTCCTCGTCAAAGCCAAGCCCCACCAATATCCGCGCCGCCCGCGCTGGCGCCGTATAAGCGTCAATCGCGATCAGGCGTTCATGCAGCTCGCCCAGCCGGTCGGGGTCGGCGCAATGTTCGGCCTCGTCCATGAGCGCCGCACGCTCGACATCGCCCGCCAGCACGGTCTCAAAGGGCGTCGCGGTGCCCGATGGAGCCTCCTGCGCGATATAGCCGATGCGCGTGTTTTTCGGCATTTCGATGGCGCCGTCATCGGCCTCCAGCTCACCAATCATCACCTTCATCAGCGTCGATTTGCCAGCACCATTGCGGCCAATCAGTCCGACGCGCGAGTAAGGCGGCAGCGCAGCGGTGGCGCGGTCAAGGATAGTGCGTCCGCCAAGGCGCACGGTGATGCCATTCAAATTGAGCATGATGGCGCGCGCCTAGCAGAGCGGGGGCCATTCAGAAACTACTTTCCTACAAATAACCATATCGGTTATTTCAATTGCATGACAGCTAACCTTCCCACACCGATCGATCCGCCGCTCCCGTCTCAGTTTGACTTCACCCCTGTCGAACGCCGCGTCCAGTCCGGCCGGAACACCATCACGCCCGACCGGCAACGCGCCTTCATCCGTGCGCTGGCCGAAACCGGAAGCGTCGCGTTGGCATCGAAGGTCATCGGCAATGCACCCGCCAGCCTGTATTCGCTCAAGCTCGCCCCTGGCGCGGAAAGCTTTGCCGCCGCATGGGACAAGGCGGTGCAGCACGGCGCAAGGCAGATCCGCGACATCATGGTGGACCACGCGATCAACGGTACGCCCGAATTTATATATAAGGATGGCGCGCTCGTCGCCGAACGCCGCGTGTTCAATTACCGGATGATGATGTGGATCGTCGCCCACGCGATGCCGGAAGAATATGGCATGCCCACTGGCCTGGGCAGCCATGGCGGGGCAAGCTTCGCTGCACAAAAACTGAAGGTCGCATGGCGCAAGGAATGGGAGGACGAACAGCGCGCCAATGAGAGGCGGAGCGGCGGCGAAGCCGAGGCCATCTATGCAAAGCGTGTCAACGCCATCCGTACGGGCTTCAAACGACAGATCGCTACCGACCCACTCAAGCGCGCCGCATGGGAAATATTATGCGGCCCCACCGATTGGGAAGATTTCGGCGTGGTGCCCGTATATGACGGCCTGCCAAGCGAGACCAACCACAACCGCCCGGACATCGTCGTGCTGGCGGCCGCGCTGAATGTCGACACGCCCGATTGGGGCCTGCGGAAGGCGATGGAGGATGGCGCGTTCGGCCCGGAGCGGCAGGCCGAGGCGCTGGAGATGAGGCGGTTGCGGGTGGGTCCGCCCACGCAGGCGTCGCAGGCTTTGTAGGCGACCGGCATAGTTCATGGGCCCATGCAAATCACAAATTGGCTTGATAGCATGTTCTTTATATGTTCTAATTATACGATGACTGAACATCCGATCTCGCTGCGCGCATTAGCTCATTTTAACGCTCTTTTTTCCGATAGAGCCCTAGACAAAAGTGTGTCATTGGAAGTGCTCCGGACAAAGCCGTCTGTCCACAGCAAAGGCAACGCTACTGTTGACACCGCCAATCAAATGAATACTATAAGTAACATGACGATCTCTCCTGCCGGACCGGCTGTCGATCTTTTTTGCGGATGCGGAGGTATCTCTGAAGGACTACGTTTAGCGGGTTATGAAGTGAGAGCGGGTGTCGACATCGACCGCAAATATATTCAGTCATTCCGACATAATTTTCCGGCTGCTCATGCAATTACCGACAGCGTTCTGGATTGCAGCCCGGAGGCATTTGGCCGATTGATAGGCATTGAGCCTGAACAACTCGCAATAATGGTTGGGGGGCCTCCATGTCAGGGGTTTTCGAAAAATGTTCCTCGAAAATATCGTTATTTGGAAGACCCAAAAAATCAGCTTGTCCGCACATATTTAAATTATGTCGAGTTTTTTAGGCCCGAAATTGTTATCATGGAAAATGTGGCTGAAATGAAAAACGGCTTTGAGGGGCAATATACTGAAGAAGTTTTGGAACGCCTTGATCGTTCAGGATATACCGTAACGCATGCTGTGCTTAACGCTGCGGATTATGGCGTACCTCAACGGCGTAGGCGGGCATTTTTCATGGCGAATCGTGCTGGCGTCAGTTTCGACGTACCCCGTCCGACACACTCCAAACCTAACAATCATAAAGGGCTTTTTTCCTTTGAAGAATCACATGTCAGTGTTTGGGATGCGATCGGAGATTTACCAAGTTTAGAACACGGCCAAACCTTCGAGGGCCAATATTCCTACCCAGCCACATCACATTATCAGCAAAGGGCAAGAGCAGGTTCCAATCTGTTGCTGAACCATGTTGCAAGAACGTTGCAGCCCACTCAACTCGCTCGTTATTCGGCCCTTCAGCCGGGGCAAGGTAATAAAGATTTACCACCTGAATTAAGGTCAAGAGGTGGCTATAGTGGAGCTTATGGCCGGCTGACAAAGGAGATGGTTGCTCCAACAATTACACGGTGGGTATTTCATCCCGGTTCAGGCCGGTGGGGCCATCCTGTGGACATTCGTGCGCTTTCCATTCGCGAAGTCGCCAGAATTCAGGGTTTTCCAGATACTTTTGAGTTCGTAGGGAGCTATCTTGAGCAGGCCGGGCAACTGGGTAATGCGGTACCTCCATTATTGGCGGCAACAGTGGTGGCGGACCTCCGTAAGCAACTCCAAAATCATGCTGTTTTGAGGACTTCAAGAAGGCGTTCAAATGAAATCTTGGAACCGGCATCGGGCAGAGCAAATTCCAACTTGTGCTGATTGCCTTTCGGCCACCAAGCACCTCGCTCACCGGTGAAATGAAGTTGGTTTTCACCCAGCCCATGCCACGCCCACCATCGATCACCGCTTGGCTTGTGCCTACCGTGTAAAGCACTTAGCTGCTCTTTCGACTTGGCGTTGACTTTAACTGCTTTCTCGACCGACCAACTCCATTCAAACTCCGACGAATCAAAAATATCGGGGGATGCCACAGTGCAAAGTTGCCGCTCAAAATAGGTTACTTGGCGATTATCGTGAACGATGAGTCGACAATAACCAATTTCAGATAAGCCGTACTTTGCCATGCTCTGGTGTGCATGGTCATTACAAAATGCAATTAAGGCATTTCCAAGTTGTTGTGCTCCCTCTTTTGAAGAACGAGAGGCTTCAATCAAAGCTGCCTTATTCCGAAGCTTGGCTCGCTTCCATGTCAGGGGCGTCCCTGCCTTAGTAGATTTGATCGACCACCCAATACTGTGCGCCTTGTCGACTACGTCGATATAATCATAGGTCGCGAGAACATCGGCTTTTCGAACGTGTGCAAAAACCGTCTCCAGAAACGCGCCTGGTATGGCATCATTACTGACCGGCAATCTGCAACAACATTCGATAATTTGAGCTATCTGCTTGAGCTGTTCAGCAGACGAGTATACTGCATCGCTCATAGGAACAACTCGGCTAAATTCGTGCCAAGCGCATCAGCCAGACTTTGCATCACGGCAAGTGTAGGATTGCGGGTTCCTCGCTCCAAACCGCTTATGTAAGTGCGATGCAGTCCCGAATGCTCGGCCAAATCTTCTTGCGACCAGCCCCGCTCAACCCTCAATTTCCGAATATTTTTAGATAGATTCTTGCTCGCATTCATAAGGTGACACTCAATGAATGCAGACTATTGTTCTACAGCCTATAAGTAACATATCGACTTTATCAGACAGCAGAAGTTTTGCATGTCAGGGAGTTTTGACAAACAAATCCGCGCTAGGGACGTATTAGAAAACTACTCCTCCCCCATCCGAAGCGCAGCGATGAAAGCCTCCTGCGGGATGCTCACATTGCCATACTCCCTCATCCGTGCCTTGCCCTTCTTTTGCTTTTCCAGCAGCTTTTTCTTACGGCTTATGTCACCACCGTAGCACTTGGCCGTAACATCTTTTCTCATGGCCGCTATCGTTTCACGAGCAATGACTTTTCCTCCAATGGCTGCCTGGATTGGGATTTTGAACAGATGGCGGGGGATCAGGTCTTTCAGGCGCTCGCACATGCCGCGGCCTCTTGCCTCTGCGGTGCCGCGGTGGACGATCATGCTCAGCGCGTCGACCGCGTCGCCGTTGACGAGGATGCTCATCTTGACAAGATCGCCTTCGCGGTGGCCGATCTGGTGATAATCGAAAGACGCGTAACCCCTTGAAATACTTTTCAATCTATCGTAAAAATCGAACACCACCTCGTTCAAGGGCAGCTCATAGACCAGCTGCGCGCGGCCGCCCACATAGGTCAGTTGTTTCTGCACGCCGCGCCGGTCTTGGCATAGTTTCAATATGCTGCCCAGATATTCGTCGGGGCAGTAAATCGTCGCCTCGATCCACGGCTCCTGAATCTCCGCGATGCGGTTTATATCGGGCATGTCGGCGGGGTTGTGCAGCTCCATCTCGCAGGCGTCTTCTGTCTTGGAGCGGCTGAGTTGGAGCTTGTAGACCACCGACGGCGCGGTGGTGATAAGGTCGAGGTCGAACTCGCGGGTCAGCCGTTCCTGGATGATTTCGAGGTGGAGCAGCCCAAGGAAACCGCAGCGGAAGCCGAAGCCCAATGCCGCGCTGCTTTCGGTTTCAAAGCTGAAGCTCGCGTCGTTGAGGCGAAGTTTGCTGATGCTTTCGCGTAGTTTTTCGAAGTCGGCGGCGTCGGTGGGGAATAGGCCGCAGAATACGACCGGCTGCACTTCTTTGAAGCCCGGCAGTGCCTCGGCGGCAGGGCGTTTGGCGTCGGTGATGGTGTCGCCGACTCGGGTTTGCGCGACTTCCTTGATCTGGGCGGTGATAATGCCGACCTCGCCCGCCGCGATTTCGGTGAGGATTTCAAGCTTGGGGCGCATACAGCCGACGCGGTCGACCAGATGTTTGGTGCCGGCGGCCATGAACTGGATTTCCTGGCCTTTTTTGATAACGCCGTCGATAACGCGGATCAGGATGACGACGCCGAGATAGGGGTCGTACCAGCTGTCGACGAGCATGGCCTTGAGCGGCGCGGCGCGGTCGCCCTTTGGCGGAGGAATGCGGGTGACGATGGCCTCCAGCACCTCGGCGATGCCGATGCCCGATTTGGCGCTGGTCAGGACGGCGTTGTCCGCAGGTAGCCCGATAATTTCCTCGATCTCGGCCTTGACCTTGTCGACTTCGGCTGCGGGAAGGTCGATCTTGTTGATGACGGGCACGATTTCATGGTCGTGGTCGATCGACTGGTAGACGTTGGCGAGCGTCTGCGCCTCCACGCCCTGCGCCGCGTCGACGACAAGCAGCGCGCCTTCGCACGCGGCGAGGCTGCGGCTGACCTCGTACGCGAAATCGACGTGGCCCGGCGTGTCCATCAGGTTGAGCTCATGACCCTTCCACTCGAGCCGCACCGTCTGCGCCTTGATCGTGATTCCGCGTTCCTGTTCGATCTCCATATTGTCAAGCACCTGCGCGGTCATTTCGCGCGCGGTCAG
>JANOPT010000214.1:0-13986 GCA_031421975.1 Sphingomonadales bacterium
TCGCCGGAAATAACCCTGAAATTGCCGCAATCTGCAGTTCTCTGCGCTGCAAAATTGCGGCCATCGCCTGCCTCGCGAAGAGGCCCACCGCTTGGCACGGCTTAATGTCATTCAACTGAAATTTTCGGCACTCAAGGGGGTCGCACAGTCAATTCCGCCATCATGATTCGGGCCAAGACCGGGACGTGAGGGAGAGGCGGATTGCCGAAATTTCAAAAGGGTTTTGTCATGCAAGTTCGTTATTACCTCGCCGCGAGCGCGGCTGCGCTGTCCATTGCAAGTTTTTCTGCGCCACTATTTGCTCAATCGACCGGTTCAGTAGATTTTGAAGAAGAAATTGTCGTTACCGGTACCACTGGCCCTCGCCAAGTGGAGGGCGTGGTTTCGCCTGATTCGTCAAAGGCGAAGGCCGTGTTGACTCAGGAAATCATCGAGAACCAAAATCCCGGTCAGACCATCCTCGATACCATAAACCTTATTCCAGGCGTCAGTTTCCAGAACAATGATGCTTACGGTTCTTCCGGCGGTACGTTGAACATTCGTGGGTTTACTGCAGATCGCGTGTCGTTGACGGTTGATGGTATTCCGCTGAACGATTCAGGCAATTACGCAGTCTATTCAAACCAGCAGTTCGATCCGGAACTGATTGGCGAAGTGAACGTGAACCTAGGCACGACTGATGTCGACAGCCCCACTGCTTCGGCCGCTGGCGGAACCGTAAATTATCGCACCATCGTGCCCGGCGAAGATATTGGTGCAAAACTTTCGGCATCACATGGCGACTTCGACTTTTTCCGTGTATTCGGGATGATCGAAACGGGTAATCTGACTTCAATTGGCACCCGGGCGTTTGTTTCGGCTTCGAAAGCCACGAATGACAACCCATTCAACAATTACGGCAAGGTAAACAAGCAGCAATATAATGCCAAGTTGTACCAGCCTGTCGGCGACAACGGCGATTTTGTCTCGATAGCCGGTCACTACAATCAGAACCGCAACAACTTTTTTGGATCATTGCCACTGCGTAACGACCAGTCCCGCACGATTACTTTGAATGGCGTCAGCACGATTGTTCCTCGCATTGTAGGGGGGCTTTCGCAGAACCGTTTTCCTGCCGATAAATCGGAACGGAAATATCTGCTCAATTTTCCTTGCAGCATCGATACGGCGGAAGCTGGTGTAGCGGATTCCCCGGCGCGGTCGCTCCGTCCGGATGGATCGGCAGACGTAAATAGCGATTATGGTAGTTGCGGCACCGAATTCGACCGTCGTTACAACCCGTCGAACACCGGCAACGTTCGTGTTGCTTCGAAAATGACGGTTGGGGATTTCACGTTCACGATCGACCCGAGCTATCAATATGTCAAAGCCAATGGCGGCGGCACTGTGACCGGCAATGAAGGTGCTGTGCGCGATATTAATCCGGCAGGCCGCACGGCAACGCCAGCGGAATGCCGCGCCGATCCATCAAGCGCGACCAATAGCTGCGTGGCTGGCTATCTGGGCGGCGTTCCGTATTTCGGTCGTGACATCAATGGCGATGGGGACACTCTCGATACGTTGACGGTGCTTGCGCCAAGCCAGACGCAAACACACCGGTACCTCGTGATTGCTGGCGTACGTTATGATATAAGCGAAAACCAGGCAATTCGCGTCGGTTACACCTTTGATCGCGCGCGTCATCGGCAGACCGGTGAAGTCGGCCTGGTTGGTGCGGCTGGCGAACCACTTGACGTGTTTCCCGTCAACGATCCACTTGCCGATGTAACAGACACGAATCTGCAAAAGCGTGATCGATTATCATACGCGATACTTAACCAGTTTTGGGGTGAATATCGCGGTGAATTCTTGGATGGTGCGCTGACCGTCAACGCTGGCGTCAGGGCTCCATTTTTTCGCCGCGAACTGAATAATTACTGCTTCACCAGCTCGTCGGGCGGTTTTGTCGATTGTTTTGGAAAGAACAATAGCCGAAACGGGCAATATGCCGCATTGAACCCGGATGTTCAGGGTCCTCAGAAGCGTGTATTCAAATATGATAAAGTTTTGCCGAACGTCGGACTGGTGTTCGATGTTACGCCTGACCTGAGTCTGTTTGGCAATTTCTCCCAGGGCCTGTCGGTTCCTGGTACGGACAATCTTTATAACAGCTTTTTCTTTGCTGCCGATACGCCAGAAGCTCAGCCGCGCCCTGAAAAAACCAACAATTATGATCTCGGCGTTCGGTATAGCAGTGGCAATGTGCAGGCTCAGTTGGGGGCATTCTATAATCAGTACAAGGATCGCCAGGCTTCGGCCTTCGATCCTGAGTTGAACACCACGGTGTATCGTAACTTGGGCAAGGTCGAAAAATATGGTCTTGATGGCTATATTTCCTTCAAGCCAATCCCGGAAATTTCGCTTTACGCGTTCGGGTCTTATCTCAAATCCGAAATCAAGGATAATCTGGTTGTCGGAGAATGCTCCGCAGCGCAGGTAACAGCAGGCTTTCCAGGCTGCACCACCGCTGATGCACCGATCTTTGCTTTAACGTCAGGAAAGCGCGAAGCCGGATCACCGAAATATACCTATGGCGGCACCATTCGCGGCAACCTTGGTGACTTCGAAGTTGGTGTCACCGGCAAACGTACTGGCGAGCGCTACATCTACGACACAAATGAAGCCGTTCGAGCTTTTGTCAACGGCGTTGATACTGAGGTTTACGATAACAAAGCGCCCGCTTACTGGCTTGTCAACCTCGACGCCCGCTACAGCCTCGCAGCGGCTGGACTGGAAAAGACTTACGTCCAGTTAAACGTGTATAACCTGTTCAACGATTTCTATGTCGGGGGCTTTGGCGGCGGATTGAACCAGACGGTAACGCGCAATACCGCAGGCGTCGCTACGTCGTACGGTAATCCGCCGAACGTGCAGATTGGGGCACCACGCACAATTAGCGCGACACTTGTTGTAGGCTTCTAAGCCTGCCATCTGCTCATTCGAGAGGGCGGGGCTTTGGCTCCGCCCTTTTTATGTGTAGATGCAAGCGTCCAGCCCGTCGCGTCGCACAACGGGGATACGGGCGGCAATGCTGTTACCGTACCGGCGGGTAAAGCCGCCAGCGCCAGTGACCGCGCGTTTTTTGGGTAGCGGTAATATCGCCGCTAACCGCGCAGCTTCGACCCGGCTAAGGTTCTTGGCGGATTTTTTGTAATAGCGTTGCGCGCCTGCTTCGGCCCCATAGGTACCGATCCCGGTTTCGGCGACGTTGAGATAGACCTCCATAATTCGCCGTTTGCCCCAGATGTTTTCGATCAGGAACGTGAACCAGAATTCCGGAAGTTTCCGAACATAGCGCGTAAATCCGCTTCCTTGCCACAGGAATACATTCTTGGCTGTCTGCTGGCTAATCGTCGACCCGCCACGCATCCGCCCACCGCCTTTGTTGCGTTCTATTGCCTTTTCAATGGCTTGGCGATCTAAGCCGTCATGCGAACAGAATTTGCCGTCCTCCGCTGCGATCACGGCCCGCACCAGATTGGGTGAAATATTCGAAAGAGGCGTCCACTGACGTTTCGAACCATTGCCGTCGAACAACATCGTCAGCGTGGCCGGAACCGGGACTATGGCATAGACCGCCGTCAACACGATGCTGCCGACGGCGAAATACAACAGCCATTTGAAAGTTGAGCGAAGGAGACGGACGAACAGCGATCGCTTCGGTTTGGTCATAACCAAACGCTAGCCCAGCGCTTTCCGCCCGTCATCTGCTTTTTACAAATGCCCTAATTTGTCAGAACCAACCGTTTTTCGCCGGCAATCCGCATCATTGCTTTTTGCAGTTTTTCGAATGCCCGTACTTCGATCTGCCGGACACGTTCGCGGCTGACGCTGTACACTTGGCTCAATTCTTCAAGCGTTTTCGGCTCATCGATCAGGCGACGCTCAGTCAAAATATGCTTCTCGCGGTCGTTCAGGCTATCCAAAGCTTCGGAGAGCATGGCGTGGCGCATATTGCCTTCCTGTGCATCGGCGACGCGCTCATCCTGTAGTGGTTCGTTATCGACCAGCCAGTCCTGCCATTGTCCGTCGCCATCTTCGCGCATCGACACGTTCAGCGACGTATCGCCGCCCATCGCCATCCGGCGATTCATGTTGTGCACTTCTTCTTCGGAAACGCCCAGGTCAGTGGCAATCTTCGTTACTGCCGCATGGTTCAATTCGCCATCTTCAAAGGCCTGAAGGTTGTTCTTCATCCGGCGCAGGTTAAAAAATAGCTTTTTCTGCGCGGCGGTCGTCCCAATTTTTACCAGACTCCAGCTGCGAAGGATAAATTCCTGCATCGACGCGCGAATCCACCACATTGCGTAGGTCGCAAGGCGGAAACCCCGGTCGGGATCGAATTTCTTGACGCCCTGCATCAATCCGATGTTGCCTTCGGAAATCAGCTCCGACACCGGAAGGCCGTAACCACGATAACCCATCGCGATCTTCGACACGAGACGCAGGTGAGATGTGACCAGTTGTTCGGCCGCTTTGGTGTCGCCATGTTCCTGAAAACGCTTGGCAAGCATATATTCCTGCTCTGGTTTGAGCACAGGAAATTTGCGGATTTCACTTAAATATCGGTTGAGACTAGCATCCCCCCCAAGGGCAGGGATCGTGGCTGGAACATTCTTTTTAGCAGACATGTTTTCCTCTTTCATTGTGCATTTCGTCGGGCCTCATCAAGCACCCGATGGTTAGCGGTCACTGTTGAATTTATAGGCGGAGATGGTTTAACAGAAGCTGTATGTCCTGCGGTAAACGGCTCTCGAACCGTAAAGTTTCACCAGAGACAGGATGAATAAAGCCCAGCGACGCAGCGTGCAATGCCTGTCTTTCGAATTTGGACTGATTTGGTCCGATTCTGTATGGGTTTTGTCGATTAGAATAAACGCCATCGCCGATGAGCGGGTGGCCGATATGCGCCATGTGCACCCGCACCTGATGCGTCCGCCCGGTTTCCAGCGTGCATTCAACCAGCGAAGTTTTCGCCAGATTCTGCACTGTGCGGTAATGTGTAACCGCATGGCGGCCTTTGCCTTCGGGCAGAACTGCCATTTTTTTCCGGTTGGTGGTCGAGCGTCCGATTTGCGTGCGAACGGTTCCGGCAGGCGGTGCGGGCGCGCCGCTGACAATCGCCAGATAACGGCGTTCGATGTCATGGGCAGCAAATAATTTAGCGAGACCCTCATGCGCCATGTCGTTTTTTGCCACCACCAACAGTCCCGACGTGTTCTTGTCGATGCGATGGACGATACCGGGACGTTGAACACCACCGATACCCGACAGTCGTCCGCGACAGTGATGAAGCAGCGCGTTGACAAGCGTTCCGTCGGCGTGCCCCGCAGCTGGATGAACGACAAGGCCCGCCGGTTTGTCAACGACGATCAGGTGGTCGTCCTCGAAAACGATATCCAGCGCGATATCCTGCGCTTCGGCCTTGTCCGCTATGGGCGCCGGTACGCTTAATTCAAAGCTTTGGCCGGCAAATTTTTTGCTTGAAGCATCAGTAACCGCGACGCCGCCGATCATCAGGGCCTGCTCGGCGATAAGCGCCTGGATGCGCGCACGCGACAGGTCAGGCAGGGCATTTGCAAGGGCGCTATCAAGGCGCCCTTCGCCTACGAGGCCGTTCAATGTGGCTTTTCCCCCTACCATGTCCTAGACATGGGTGATGGCTTTGCAATTATCAAGGAACCAGCATGCTGAGCTTTTGAACTGGGCAGCAAGCGCAGGCGAACAGGAATGTTGCGGGCTCGTTTTGGGCGAGGGAACATCAATTTCCTGCGTCCTGCTTGCAGACAATGTCGCTACCGACCCGCGCAGATATTTCGAAATCGACCCGGCAACATTGATCTCGGTTCAGAAATATCGCCGGCTGGGCGGGCCTGACATAGTCGGTTATTTCCATTCGCACCCCAATGGGTTGGCTCGGCCTTCGGCAACCGATGTCCGGCAAGCCGAACCGGACGGAAAATTCTGGCTGATTATTTGCGATGGACAAGTTTCGGCCTGGCGCCCTGTTGAAAACAAGGGCGTGGTAAACGGGTTTGAGGCTGTATTGTTGACCGTGCAGGGTTGAAACCCGCAGAAACAACGTTCAAGAGCGCAACCAACATGTAAATCGGGAATTACGTTCACCATGACCGAGAATGAAGTAGACCTTGCCAGCCTTCTGTGTTCGCGGCTCTGCCACGACCTGTTGAGTCCCGTCGGCGCGATGAATAACGGGCTTGAACTGCTGGCTGATGAGCACGACCCGGAAATGCGCCAACGGTGCATGGATTTGCTGGCCGAAAGTGCCAAGGCAGCAGCCGACAAGCTGAAATTTTTCCGACTGGCGTTCGGCGCAGCGGGGGGGTTTGGCAGCGAAGTCGATCCGGCCGAGGCGAGGGCGGTGATTGAACCACTCGTTACATCCAGCGGACGCACGGCGCTCGACTGGTCTGTTCCTGCGGCATTTATGCCAAAACGCGCGATCAAGATATTGTTGAACCTGGTGTTGTTGGCGAATGATTCACTCGTTCGGGGCGGCACGCTGTTTGTCGGTGCCGAAAGCCGCGATGGCGAACAGGAAATCGTCATTCGTGCCCATGGCCCCAAAATCGTGATGGATGCAGCCATTCGCGAAACGCTGACTGGCGGACTTGACCCTTCCATGGTGGATTCCCGAAACGCCGCCGCATGGATGGCGCGCACGCTTGCCGTTCGCGGCGGTGGCATTGTTCAACTGGCAGAACCGGATCCGGAACATCTGATAATCGGGGCGGTGATCCGCAACGGCTGAAGGTCGTCCTCAATCACTTTTTAACCATATGACGTCAACTATGCAGCGCGATAATGTGGGGCGGCATGCATGGACGATTTATTGGAAGAATTCATCGCGGAAACCCGCGAGACGCTGGAGGCGCTGACCGGCCAACTGGTGGAGTGGGAACGCGACCCGCAAGATCGCGCATTGCTCGATAGCGCGTTCCGCTTTGTCCATACGGTGAAGGGAAGCTGCGGCTTTCTGGATCTGCCGCGCCTCCTTCGCCTCAGCCATGCGGCCGAAGATGTCCTCAGTTCGGCGCGGGCCGGGTCGCTTTCGGCATCGTCCGGTCTGGTATCGGCAGTGCTGGCGGTAATCGACCGCATAGCCGCGCTGACCGATGCTCTGGAAACCGGCAGCGCCGTGTACGATGATGACGCCGACCTGATCGACGAGATGCTGGCATTTCTGCCCGGCGGACGTGCAGAAGCGCTTGCACCGGACAATCTTCGATCAATAAATGAATTTATCGAGGCGATCGAACAGGAAGACCGCATCGCGAAGGGCAAAGCGCGCACGGTGCGGATATCACTGGCGTTGCTCGACAAGCTGATGAGCGGCGTTTCCGACATGGTACTGGCGCGTAATGAAGTGTCTCGCCAGCTTCGCAAGGCCGGACTGAATGCCGGAATCGAGCATTCTTTTGGGCGGTTGTCGGCTTCGGTCGCCGAAATGCGCGACGCAGTCGGACTAATGCGGATGCAAAATATCGATAGGCTGTTTTCCTCGCTGCCCCGGTTGCTGCGCGATATATCGCTTGAGCTTGGCAAAGAAATCGAGCTGCGGATCGATGGAAGCGAAGTCGAGGTTGATCGTGAAATGGTCGAAGCGCTGCGCGATCCATTGGCCCATATCCTTCGCAACGCCGCCGATCATGGCATCGAAACCGCTGACGAGCGAAGGGCAATCGGCAAAGACCCCGTTGGGCAAATCCGCATCGTCGCAAGACAGTCGGGCAACCAAATCCTGATCGAAGTGATCGACGATGGTCGGGGAATCGATCTGGAGAAGCTGGGGACGCGGGCGATTGCGGCAAAAATATTGACGGCGGCCGAATGGTCGAAATTGCCGGAACGGCTGCAGCTGAACACCATATTCACGCCCGGACTGTCGACCGCGGATCAGGTGACATCCATCTCGGGTCGCGGCGTGGGCATGGATGTCGTCCGCAACAATCTGCAAACGATCGGCGGCACGATAGAGCTTGAGAATTTTGCGGGCCGCGGTCTGAAAATGACATTGCGTCTGCCGCTGACGCTGTCGATTATCGCTGGACTTTCGGTCCGCGCGGCAGACCAGCTATTCGGCATTTCGAGAAGCTCGGTTATCGAGATACTTTCATCGTCTAATGCGAATGTCCGGATCGACGATCTTGGCGGCAATAAGGTCGCATCGATTCGCGGTGAACGCTATCCTCTGGCATCGCTCGAAAATCTGCTCGGGCTTGAAATGTTTGCCAATTCAGGCGCAACCAGCCGGACGTTGATCGTCATGCGACCGGCAATTGGATCGACATTTGTTCTGGATGTCGCCGGCGTGATCGACAATGAGGAACTGGTTGTAAAGCCTGGCGCGCCGTTGATCATGGCAAGCGGGTTATATGCCGGAACATCATTGCCCGACAACGGACGGCCAATGCTGTTGCTTGATGCTAGCGGCCTCGCAGCAGCAATCGGGGTGGATTTGGTCGAACAAGCCGACGATGTCCGCACGACGGGTGAAGGTACAGCTGACACTGCACGAAACGGCCCGTCCGCGCTGTTATATGTCGCCACCGACGGGCAGAAGCGCGCTATTCGCCTTTCCGCCATTGACCGGATGGAGGATGTCGATGCCTCGCGAATCCAGCATATCGGTGGGAAAATGCGTGTGTCGGTAGATGCCGGTCTGGTTGACGTGGCAGAGCTCGGGGTAGTCCCGCAGGACGGCATGGTGAAATTACTTAAACTTACGGACGGCCAGACAGGCCTTTATCTGGCGGTTGACGATGTGCTCGATATATTCACAATCGATGGGGAAATCGTGCCCAGCGCTTATCCACAATTTCACGAAGGCGTCATAGAGGCATTCGGCGAACCGGTCGAGCTTGTGAACGTTTTTCAATATTTTGAAACGTCGGACACCACGCGGGCGGGGCCATCCGCGCCCTTGTGTTTTATTCGCTGCGCCGAAGACGCCCAGTGGGAGCGCGGCATTCTTGCGCCACTGCTTAAAGCGTCGGGTTATAATGTCAGTTTCGATCCCCATGATCAGCCGCAAGCCGCAGTTGTCCTCCATCGCGACGATGATGTTCCCGCCGGCGATGCACGATCGCTCCGTTTGCGGGATACCAGCCATAATGCGTTCGGCGCGACCGCCAGCATCTATCGCTATGACCGAGTCGGGCTAATTTCGGCAATCGAAGAAAAATTGGCAGGAAGTGCGTGATATGAAAGACTTATACCTCATCGCGCACATCAATGGTGCCTGCGTCGGGATTGAAAGCATTGTCATCGAATCGATCGTTCACGTTCAGGATATTGTTCCGGTACCCAATTGCGATCCGTCTATAGCCGGGCTGTTTGCGCTTCGTAGTCGCGTGTTGACGCTAATCGATGCACAATTCTTGGTTTCCGGCATAATCCGACAGGCCGAAAAAGGGGCACTGGCGGTCATCGTCGATGTCGGTGGCCATCAATACGGCCTGCTGGTCGACCGGGTCGAAGATGTCGTGCCGATTGCAGCCGAGCATATCGAACGCAATATCAAACCTGCAAAAGAATGGGCTCGCCTCGCTAGCCAGACTGCTTCGGTTGACGGCAGGCTAGTCATGATTGTGGACACCAACGTCTTGGTCAGCGGTCAGGACATGCTGGCCGCATAAATTTTTTCTGGGTGGGGACGGGATTAACGTGTCGCTAACACGCCGCTTATATAGTCCGTTGTGGACCAGATGTGAGGGTAGGGCGCATGAAATCATGTTTAATAGTCGATGACAGCAAGGTAATCCGGAAAGTTGCCCGGCATATTCTTGAAACGATGCACTTTGACGTTGTTGAGGCATCAGATGGCAAGGAGGCGCTCGACCGGGTGGCGAGTGTTAGCCCCGATGTCATCCTCCTCGACTGGAACATGCCGATCATGAGCGGGATGGATTTCCTCAGGGCATATCGTTCAACCGTCGAATCGCCGTCGGCAAAAGTCATCTTTTGCACAACGGAAAACGGTATCGGGCATATTCAGGCTGCCATCGACGCAGGCGCAGACGAATATGTAATGAAGCCGTTTGATCGCGAGACGCTTGAGGCCAAACTTCAAATCGTCGGCTGTCTTTAAGGGGACCGCGTGGCGATGAGTGCACTCCAAAGTATCACCGCAGCCAGACCGAAACCATTCCGGGCGCCCATCCGGGTGATGCTGGTCGACGACAGCATCGTTGCGCGCTCCATTTTTGCGCGCGTGCTGAGCAGGCATGACGAAATCGAAGTGGTATGCGAAGCAGAAGACAGCGAAGTCGCGCTGTCCAATCTGGAGAACAATCAAGTCGACATCATTCTGCTCGACATCGAAATGCCTAAGCGTTCCGGACTTGAAGCGCTGCCGGACATTCAGGCGAAGGCCAATGGCGCGCGCATTCTGGTGGTCTCTGCTTTTGCCGAAGAAAACGGCCCTGCGGCTATCCAGGCCCTGTCGTTGGGCGCGTGCGACACACTTGCCAAACCTGGACGTTCCGGTTTTTCAGGGCGGTTCTCCGAAATTTTGATCGACAAGGTCGTTCGCCTCGGGCGCTCGTCGAAAGAACGCAACGAGGCGGCCTATGCGGCCAAGCTGGTCGTCGATTACAAGCTGATCGAAAAACCGCATTGTATTGCGATCGGATCGTCAACCGGTGGCATCCCGGCGATTTATGAAATTGTACGAAATCTGGATGTGGCGCTGAAATGCCCGGTTCTGATTACCCAGCATTTGCCTGATGCGTTTATGACATTTTTTGCAAAACAACTGGGCAGCCTGACCAGCCGCGTGGTAAAAGTCGCCAACGCAGGCGAGGTTGCACAGGACAACCATATCTACATCGCGCCGGGCCACGCCCATTTGATCTGCCGCAGGGAACGCGGCAAGGTGATCATCGACCATCAGGCGAATTATTCCGCCAGCCGATACTGCCCGTCGGTCGACGCCATGTTTGCATCTGTGGCGGCAGTATATGGCGCAGACGGCATGGCCATTGTCTTCAGCGGCATGGGCAATGACGGGGTGATCGGCGCACGCGACCTTTACGCAACAGGCGGCGCGGTGCTGGTGCAGGACATGGAAAGTTCCGTCGTATGGGGCATGCCGGGCGCGATTGCGCGTGAAGGCATGGCGACGGCGATATTGTCGCCTGAGCACATGACCGAATTGCTTGGCCGAATTGCGAAAACAGCATGAGCCTGTCGGATGCAAAGGCCCATAAGGCGCTTTCGGCGCTGCTTGAAAAGCATACCGGGCAGACATTGCTCGCCAACCGGCACTGGCGCATCGACATGGCGTTAAAGCCCGTCATGCGCCAATATTCCATACCCGATCTTGAAACGCTGATCGCGCTGATCGAAATCGACGCCGATCCTAAACTGACAATCGCCTGTGTGGAGGCAATGGTGAATAACGAGACATGTTTTTTCCGGGACCAGGCAAATTTTGCCCTTTTGACTGGCCCTGTTCTGGACACGATCCGTGAGCACCGCATGGCGACGAAACGTTTGCGGATATGGTCTGCGGCGTGTTCGACCGGGCAAGAGCCCTATTCGCTGGCGATTGCCATTGCGGAAAATCCTGAAAAGTGGCGTGGGTGGACCATTCAGATCATGGCGACCGATGTATCAACATCGGCATTGGCACAGGCCAAGGCCGGGCGCTATTCGCAATTCGAAATCCAGCGCGGATTGCCGGTCATGCAAATGCTCCGTTATTTCGAGCAACAGGGCGAAGAGTGGATCGCCAAAGACAATTTACGCAAAATGGTGACGTTTGCCGATCATAATATGATCCAGTCTGCACGTCATTTTGGCAAGTTCGACGTAGTACTGTGTCGCAACATGCTGATGTATCTGGGCGACGATAAACGCTCGCAGGTATTTGACGGCATCGCCCCATTAATGGCCGATGACGGCATATTGATGCTGGGCGCTGCCGAAACTGTCATTGGACAAACGCAACGGTTTCGGGCCAGCAAAGAATTTCGTGGCTTTTACGAACCCACCATCGATGCAAAATCGGCCGACTATTCCAGTTTGCGGCGCTCCGCCTGATATTGCGCCGAGTCGTTGATATGCTTATGGTCGCCCGATGACCATGATCTGGAACCCGTCGCCCAATTTCGGTGAGCGTACATTGCCCGTCAATATGGTAGTGCTGCATTACACCGGGATGCAATCCGGCGCGGCGGCAATCGAATGGCTGGCCAGTCCGGAATCGAAAGTTTCGGCGCATTATGTCGTCGATGAAGACGGCCAGCTGGTGCACATGGTTCGCGAGGAACAGCGGGCGCAGCATGCCGGGTTGTCTTACTGGCGCGGTATTACCGATTGCAACAGCGCGAGCCTTGGGATCGAGATCGTCAATCCCGGTCACGAATTCGGATACCGGCCATTTCCCGAGGCGCAGATGGACACGGTAACCCGTTTAGTGGCGGAACTGGTCCGCACCTACAGCGTCCATCCGCGCAATGTGGTGGGTCACAGCGATATCGCACCAGCGCGCAAGGAAGATCCAGGCGAACTGTTCGATTGGGAGCGTCTGGCCAAACTGGATTTGGCAGTGCCGCGACCCAGGGAAAATCTGGTGGATCCGGAATGGCCGGATGCTGCATTCCTGCTGGCGCTTGAACGCTATGGATATGGCATATCCGACGGACGTGCGGCGGTTGTTGCATTCCAGCGGCGGTTCAGGCCGGAAAATATCGATGGCGTCATTGACGGCGAATGCCGCGCCATATTGCTGTCATTGCTATTGGAACATGAAGGCGGACCTGCTACCTGACGGGCGCCAGAGGGTTGGGCGACCGCAGCCAAGCGGGTAACTGCTTGGGGGAGGAAAGTCCGGGCTCCAGCGAGGAACGGTGCCGGATAACGTCCGGCGGCCCTGAAATCCTGAGCGTGTCGACGGACAAAGGGTTAGGGAAAGTGCCACAGAAATCATACCCCCGCATTTCGATGCGGTAAGGTCGAAATGGTGCGGTAAGAGCGCACCGCGTTGCTGGTAACAGCAATGGCACGGCAAACCCCACCGGGAGCAAAACCGAATAGGGGCGGCACATGGCATCCTCCTGCCAGTCGCCCGGGTTGGTTGCATGAGCGGCGCAGCAATGCGTCGCCTAGATGAATGGTCGCACATTTGCCGTTTAAGGAAACTTGAGCGGCAAAGGACAGAACCCGGCTTACAGACCCTCTGGCATTTTACGCCGCGTTAGCTTTACGGACACGTCAACATTTACTTCATGCAATGTTTATGTTCTGTGTCGGGTACCAACGACGAATTTTTGAGGGGTAAGTTAATGTCGATTGTCGATCGTGCGAAGAACATCATATTGAAACCCGCCGACGAATGGCAGGTCATTGCTGGCGAGCCTGCTACCGTAAATGGGCTGTTTACCGGTTACGCCATGATTTTGGCGGCTATTCCGGTCGCCGCTGCGATCATATTTACCGGCGCGCTGGGATTATCGGCGGCAGGGCTGGGCGGCATGGGGGGTGGCGTGATGGCGATGGGCTTCGGTGCTATCGCGGGCATGGCTGTCATTGGTTACATATTGTCGCTAATTACGCTGTATATCATGTCGATGATCGTCAACGCGGTGTCACCTAGTTTTAACGGCAAATCGGATATCGTGCAGTCGGCCAAATTGATGACCTATGCATCGACCCCGACCTGGGTCGCCGGTTTGCTGAGCTGGATTCCGCTGGTCGGCGGACTGATCGCTCTCGCCGCTATCGCCTATGTCGTGTATCTCATCTATCTTGGCTTGAAGCCGGTATTGGGCGTGCCACAGGAAAAAGTTGCAGGATTCACCGTCGTCATCGTTCTGATCTACATCGTACTGTCGATTGTCGTATCGGGCATCATCGTCGGCCTGCTGTTTACGACCTTCTTTGGCAATGCAATGATGGGCGGGGTAATGTCCGGCGCATAAT
>JANOPT010000215.1:0-2476 GCA_031421975.1 Sphingomonadales bacterium
GGCCTGGAAAATGGCACGCGATACCGGGTCGCTGATGCCGCCCGCCCATATTCTCAACGCGCCGACCAAGCTGATGAAGGATATCGGCTATGGCAAAGGTTATGCTTATGATCATGATGCCGAAGGTGGCTTTTCCGGCGCAAACTACTGGCCCGACGACGTCAGCCCGGCTGACTTGTATCAACCCGTGGAGCGCGGGTTCGAACGCAAGATAATCGAGCGGTTGCAATATTGGAATAATCTGCGCCGGCGTAGCGGCACCGATGATTGAAGGTCCGTCGTCGCCGCGCAGCAAAGGTGCGACAAAAACCTCCGGGTTCTCCCGATTCGCCTGTGTCGACTGGTCGGGGGCCAAGGGGAGCAGCCATCCCGGAATTGCGCTTGCGATTTGCGACGCTGGCCATTCGGCGCCGACGGTGGTCAGGCCACAGGGCAAATATTGGTCGCGGCTGGAAATCGCCGACTGGCTGCTCGCGCAGAATGATGACCTGCTCATCGGTTTCGATTTCAGCTTTGCTCCGCCTTTTGTAGAGCGCGGCTGCTATCTTCCGGGCGAGGCATTGCCGTTGAATGCAAAGGCATTTTGGGCGCATGTTGAATCGGTTTGCGACGACCCCGATCTTGGTGCGGCGTCGTTTCTCGAACAGCATCACCGTCCGCATTTCTATTTTGGCGCTGCCGACGGCGTAAAGGCCGATTTCCTGCATTGGCGACAATGCGAGATACTCAACAAAAACAGCAGCGGAAAAACATCGACGGTGTTCGACGCCATCGGTGCGTCGCAAGTCGCCAAGGCAAGCTTTGCCGGAATGCGTCTGTTGAACAAGATTGCCCCGCATATCGCGATCTGGCCGTTCGACACTGTGCGCCGAACGGGGCCAGTAGTGGTCGAGATTTACACGACAATTGCGGCACGCGCCGCTGGTGTGGCCAAAGGGCGAAGCAAGATCCGCGATGCGGCAACGCTCGATCAGGCGCTGAGCATTCTGGGAAGCGCGGCGCATACGTCGCTGGACAGCTATTCGGATCATGTCACCGACGCAATCGTTACCGCAGCGTGGCTTCGACAGGTGGCGGCCGATCGGTCGCTTTGGACGCCGCCTGCGTTAAATTCGCAAATCGCGTCAACAGAGGGCTGGACCTTTGGTATCGTTTGACGCTAAGGGCGCGTCGAGCGTGCCGGCTTAGCTCAGTTGGTAGAGCACCTGATTTGTAATCAGGGGGTCACGAGTTCGAACCTTGTAGCCGGCACCATTTTTCTCGCGTGATTGACTTTAACGCATGCTCTCGTCACCATCCCGCGTATGAAAACAGCGATTTACGGAGCGGGCGGTTTTGCGCTCCAGATGCTCGACACCGTTGAAGACCTTGTCAAACAAGGTCGTGACGTCTGCTTTGTAAGCGACGATGGCCCGGACTTTCTGGGCAATGTACCGGTGCTGCATCCCGACCAGATACGCGATGCAGATTACTGCATTGCGATAGCGAACGGCGTTAAACGGAGGCAAATTGCCGGGACGCTGCAAAATTTTACCGCGCTCCACGCAGCGACGGCCATAGTTTCGCCTCACGCCCGATTGGGTCAGGGGGCAATTCTGGCGCATCATGTAATTATCGAGGCAAGCGCGGTAATCGGCGCGCACTTTCATGCCAATATCTACAGCTATGTCGCGCATGAATGCGTGATTGGTGATTATGTGACGTTTGCGCCCCGGGTAAATTGCAATGGCGCAGTGACCATCGGCAACGGCGCCTATATCGGAACAGGTGCGTGTATCCGCCAGGGAATTTCCATCGGCGAAGGCGCAGTCGTCGGCATGGGCGCGGTGGTTGTCAAGGACGTCCCGCCCGGGGCGACAGTCAAAGGTAACCCGGCCCGTTAGTTGATGAAGGTATGCAAATAAGGACTATTCCGGTCGGCTTTGCCCGTTTGCCGATGTGCCGGAGTGCATGCCGCGCGACTGATCGAGCATCATATTGTTGCGGCGCGGCAAATTATCTGAAACCACGCAAACGACCCACAGTTGTCAGCGCGCATTCCGGCACCGGTCGGAACAATAAAGGACATTGTCCCAATCCTTTGCCCATTTCTTGCGCCACACAAACGGCCGGTTGCAGGCAGCGCAAACTTTAGAGGGCAAATTGGATTTTTTGACCATTTTAGGCACTGTTTTCTCGCTTTATTATCTCGCCGCCTTTGCAAACGATAGCGTATCATATTTATCGCACACAAAGCTAAATTGAATCTGTGCAAAGTATCCAATTGCTGCGCAGCATTTGTAAGGTTATTACGCCAAAATGCCTTTCGGCGGCTCAGTGGGATGCTGGGGGCAACATAAAAACAGTTCATCCCCAAGAAAACCCGGAAAAACCGGGATCGAGAGTTCAACAGGAGAGAAAATATGAAATTGGGAAATCGGTTGATTAAAGCAACCATGCTGTCGACGATCAGCATCGCCTCGCTGGGGTTAAGTTC
>JANOPT010000216.1:0-8487 GCA_031421975.1 Sphingomonadales bacterium
CCTGAGTTCGCCGGTTACCGACGTTGTCGTGGCGGATCCCAGAGTGGCCGACGTCGATATCACATCGAACAAAAAGCTGTATATTCTCGCCAAGGGCGCCGGCATTACCGATGTGATCGCAACCGACGCCGCCGGCCGCACGGTGTATCGCGGCAAGGTGACCGTCGGCGGCAATTTGAGTTCGCTTGACCAACTGTTCAGAATGGCAATGCCCAATTCGGACATTCGGGTAACGACCATGAACAACGTCGTGCTACTTACCGGCACCGTTGCTCAGCCCGGAGAAGCTGCTGAAGCCGAGCAATTGGCAAACGCCTTTGTCGAAACCCGGGGTGGTGGCAACGCCACAGGCTCTACCGTCATCAACCGCATCAAAACCGCGACGCCGCTGCAGATCAACCTGCAGGTGCGCGTCGCCGAGGTCAGCCGTTCGCTGGCCAAAGAAATAAATGGCAACCTTCAGTCATCGAAAGCCGGGACCAACAGTTCGGGCGATCCGTATCTTTTCGGAATCGCGCGCGGCAGGGATTTTATCGGCTCCACCGGTGCCATCATTTATCCCGAGAATGTTACCACTATTCCCGCTTTGGGCAAATTGTTCGGCCTCGATATCGCGGCAGCCTTCGACCTTTCCGAACGTAGCGGCCTGGTGTCGACGCTTGCCAATCCGAACCTGACCACCGTTTCGGGTGAAACCGCCGAATTTCTGGTTGGCGGTCAATTCCCGGTACTGACGTCTTCGGACAACGGTGTTTCGGTCAGTTACCAGAATTACGGCGTGAACCTGACTTACACGCCAATCGTATTGGCCGACGGGCGTATCTCATTACGCATCCGGACCGAGGTTTCCGACATTTCGTCGCAAGGCGCGATCCGGTCTGGCGGCTTTGAAATTCCTGCCACCACCAATCGCATGGCGGAAACGACCATCGAGCTGGGTTCAGGGCAAAGCATGATGATCGCCGGTCTGTTGAAAAACGAACTGGGTAGTTCAGTCGATAAAACCCCCGGTGCAGGCGATATTCCCGTGCTGGGCGCTTTGTTCAAATCAAATGGCTGGCGCCGGAACGAAACCGAGTTGATGATCGTGGTCACACCGTATCTGGTGAAACCGGTATCCGACAGCGAGATTATGCTGCCCACCGATGGCATCCATTCGGCCGATGACGCCCAGCGTATCCTGATGGGCAAGACCACCGACAAGAAGAAAAGCATGGAACGGCCCATGCCGACGATTGCACCTGCACCCATTAGCGGTCCCGAAATGAGCACCGTCAGCGACGCTGCCCCGATTCTTCCGGGAAAAACGGAAAAGGTCGCGGCACGAGCCGCAGTGGCCGGACCCGGTTTCAGCTTCGATAATTGAACCCCAGTTCAGGAGATAGACTATGCATAACATGAAATTCCTGACCGCCGCAGCAGCCAGCATAACGCTGGCAGGGTGTGCTGCGGGTTCGATGGGCACAACCAACACATCGATGTACTCGGTCCACCAGCCTGTGGTCGAACGCAGCAGCTATGCGATCGACCTTAACAGCAATGGCAACGGTATCGCCATGTCCGAACAGACACGCCTTGGCGAATGGTTCGACGCCATGCAGCTGGGCTATGGCGACCGCGTATCGATCGACGCCGGATCGGGCTATGTCGACGCTGGTGCCACCAGCATGGTATCACGCGCAGCGGCAGACCGCGGTGTCCTGATCGATGGCATGGTTCCGGTTTCTGCGGGCCAGGTTCCCGCCGGAATGTTTCGGGTGATTGTGATGCGTTCGAAGGCAACGGTTCCTTCATGCCCCGACTTCAGCACCGATCACGACCGGAATTACAACGCCAGCAATCACAGCAATCACGGCTGCTCCATGAACAGCAATCTTGCAGCCATGATCGCTGACCCGGAAGACCTTGTGCAGGGCCGTGACGACAAACGGCTCGACACCAACAGAGGCAAGAAAGCGGTCGATGCCTACCGCGCCAAGACCGGAGGTAACTGATGAACGCCCCATGGAAATCCGGATTGGCCGGAACCCGCGATCCCATTAACGCGTATGTTTGCGACGACCTGACGCTCGACGTCATTCGCGGCGTATGCGAGGAAATGGGCTGGAGCCAGGAAAAGGCTTACAAGGGCGGTCTGCGGAACGCCATTCAGTCGCTTTCTGTTTCGGCAAGCCCGCAAATCCTGCTGGTCGACCTGTCGGAATCGGGCGATCCTATTTCGGATATCAACAGCCTTGCCGAAGTATGCGAGCCGGGAACTGTCGTGATCGCGGTAGGTCAGGTGAACGACGTTCGCCTGTATCGCGATTTACTGATGTCGGGTCTGCAGGACTATTTGCTAAAGCCGTTGAGCCCGGATGCGCTGCGCGATTCCTTCGCCAATGCCCAAACGATCCTCAATGCGCCCAAGCATGAAGAAAATTCGACGGATCGGCCGCATATTTCAACGGCGATTATCGGCACGCGCGGCGGCGCCGGCGCATCGACCGTCGCCTCATCAATTGCCTGGACGTTCTCCGACAAACTGGGGCATCAAACCGGATTTCTCGATCTTGACGTGCATTTCGGCACAGGCGCGCTGGCCATGGACCTTGAGCCAGGCCGGGGCCTGACCGATGCTATCGACAATCCAAGCCGCATCGACGGTCTGTTCATCGAACGAGCGATGATAAAGGCGAATGACAAGCTGTCGATACTGTCGGCTGAAGCACCCATGAGCAGTCCGGTATTGACCGACGGCAGCGCATTTTATCAGCTTCAGGAAGAATTTCGTGCCGCTTTTGAAAACACCGTCATCGATATGCCGCGCAGCATGCTGATCGCGTATCCGCATCTCATGCAAGATGTGAACGTATCCGTGGTGGTAACCGAACTGACGCTGGCGTCGGCACGTGATACCATCCGCGTGCTGGCATGGTTGAAGCAGAATGCGCCGCACACGAAAATTCTGGTGGTGGCCAACAAGGTGCAAACAGCCATGCTGGAAATCAGCCGGAAAGATTTCGAAAGCACGATCGAACGCAAAATCGATCTGGTCTTGCCAGCCGACCCCAAAGGCGCGGCGCAGGCGGCTAAGGTCGGCCAGCCCATCGTTGAATCGGTTCGTGGCAGCAAGGTATCGACGGGAATCGTGACGCTGGCTGACATGATAATGGGAACAGCTGCCGAAGCAGCCGAGGCAGCGCCTGCGGAAGAAAAAACCAAGAAATCCGTCATGGCGGGTTTCAAATCGATGCTGGCCAAAAAGTAAACCGGAACGGTTGGATGCTCGTCATGCGTATCCTGTCCACCGAACCTAAAAAGCAAAGCGGAAAACGATGCAAATCTTGATACTTGCGGCAGGCCTGATGCTGGTTCTCGTGCTGTTGGCGATTGCGTTTGTCGGCCCTAATGTTGGCAAGGCGACATCGCGGCGGCTGGGTGCTGTAAAGATGCGGCATTCGGACAGTGCCGATGCCAGGGTCGAGCAGCAAATGCGTAAGGCTGTTGCCGCGCGCCGTCCGCTGGTATTTTCGAACGGTCAGAACATGAGCCGTTACGATCGGCTCCGCCTCCGTATCTCGCAAACCGGCAAAGCATGGACGGTTAAACAATATCTGTCGGCATCAGGTGGCATAACCGCTGTGGTGATGGCTATATTGTGGTTCAAGGGGATGCCGCTGTATCTGTCGCTATTTGGCGGTTTGATGGTTGGCGCGGGATTGCCGCATTTCGTGATCGGTTTTCTGATCAACAAGCGTCTCAAGATGTTTACGTCGAATTTCCCCGACGCCATCGAATTGCTTGTTCGCGGTTTGAAATCCGGCCTGCCGGTAGGTGAAACCCTGGTCGTGGTAGCCAGAGAAATTCCCGGACCCGTCGGTGAAGAATTCAAAATCGTAACCGACAAAATCCGCATCGGCAAGACCATGGAAGATGCATTGCAGGATACCGCAGACCGCATGGGCACTGCCGAATTCCAGTTTTTTGTCATCACCCTTGCGATTCAGCGCGAAACCGGCGGTAACCTGGCCGAAACATTGGCTAACCTTGCCGAAGTGCTACGTAAGCGAGCGCAGATGAAGCTGAAAATTCGTGCGATGTCGTCTGAATCCAAGGCGTCGGCCTATATCGTGGGGTCATTGCCCTTCTTCGTTTTCGGCATGGTGTGGACGGTTAACCCGAAATATCTGGGCGGCTTTTTTTACGAGCCACGCCTGATCGTGGCGGGTTTGATCGGTATCGTATGGATGTCGATCGGCGCATTCATCATGGCCAAAATGGTTAACTTCGAAATTTAGGTTTGAGGGCAGGATAAAAACATGACCAATCCAGGCGGACCTGAACTTCTCGGTGTCGACGTATTATGGGTCGCAACGATGTTGTCGGCAGTAGCTACAGCAGCCGTCATATTTGCGATCTACGCCGCGGTCACGGTTCGCGATCCGATGGCCAAACGCGTCAAGGCATTAAGCGAACGGCGCGAGCAATTGAAAGCCGGTATCACCGCGACAACATCAAAGAAGCGCGCAAAACTGGTCCGTAAGACAGAGACAACCGACAAAATGCGGGTGATGCTGTCGAAGCTGCAGGTGTTGCAGGAAGACCAGATAAAGGATGTGCAGCAAAAATTGGCACAAGCCGGTATCCGTCGCAAAGAGCTGGCGGTTACAGTCATTTTCGCTCGCCTGGTATTTCCCATCGTTTTTGGTGGCGGGGCTGCGTTGTGGATCTACGGATTGGGCGGCCTGGCCGACTGGACAACGTTCAAGCGGTTCGGCGCGTTCGCCGCAATCACGGTTTTCGGTTATAAAGCCGCTGATATCTATTTGGGTAACCTGATTTCCAAACGGACCGATGCCATCCGCAAGGGTTTGCCCGATGCCCTCGATTTGCTGGTGATCTGCGCCGAAGCCGGGCTTACCGTCGACACGGCATTCAATCGCGTCGCAAAAGAGCTGGGCCGGGGTTATCCCGAATTGGGCGACGAATTTGCGCTGACCGCCATCGAGCTCGGCTTTCTGACCGAGCGCCGCATGGCGTTCGAGAACTTGGCATACCGCGTCAATCTCGATTCCATCAAGGGCGTTGTGACGACTATGATTCAGACGGAAAAATACGGGACGCCGCTTGCATCGGCCTTACGTGTTCTGTCGGCTGAATTCCGTAACGAACGCATGATGCGCGCCGAAGAAAAGGCGGCGCGTTTGCCGGCGATCATGACCATCCCGCTGATTCTGTTCATTCTGCCGGTGTTGTTTATCGTTATTCTTGGACCGGCCGCTTGCTCGATCAAGGATGCCTTGATCAAGTAATAAGGTGTGAACGTCGAACACCAAAAGGGCGGGGCTGCGGCTCCGCCCTTTTTTTCAGGCGCTGCGGACACGCTGTTCGATGGCACCAAAAATACTGTGACCCGCGTCGTCGCGAACCTCGATGCGGACAATATCTCCCGCTTTCAGGAACGGCGTGGTCATTTCGCCGGACCGGATTTTTTCAACCATCCGCAATTCGGCAAGGCAGCTATAGCCCAATCCGCCATCAGCGACCGGTTTACCGGGTCCGCCGTCCGTGTCGCCGTTCGATACCGTGCCCGACCCGACAATCGACCCCGCACCGATATTTCGCGTTTTCGCAAGATGCGAAATCAGCGTGCCAAAATCGAAGGTGCAGTCATCCGACGCTACGGCGCGACCGAAGGGTGCGCCATTCAGATCGACCATCAGCGTTCGGTGAAGCTTTCCACCCTGCCAATATTCCCCGAGGCTGTCGGGCGTTACAAATACTGGCGAAAGCGCGCTGGCCGGTTTGGACTGAACAAAGCCAAATCCTTTTTCCAGTTCGCCCGGGATAAGGTTCCGCAAACTCACATCGTTCACCAGCCCGACAAGCCGGATATGACCGAGCGCCTGCACCGGTGATGCACCGCGAGGAACGTCGCCTGTAACCACAATGATTTCGGCCTCCAGATCGCAGCCCCAAGCCTCGTCAGCCAAAACGATATCGTCCCGAGCGCCCATAAATTCATCCGAGCCGCCCTGATACATCAGCGGGTCATGCCAGAAGCTTTCGGGCAGTTCGGCCCCCCGCGCCTTTCGTACCAGGTCGACATGGTTCACATAAGCCGATCCGTCTACCCATTGATAAGCACGAGGCAACGGCGCGGCCGCATCATGTTCGTGGAACCGTTCGCGCGGAATCGCGGCATGCTCAAGATCGGTAGCCAACGCTTCCAGCCGGGGCGCTATTTCATCCCAGTCGTCCAGCGCGGCTTGCAGCGTTGGCGCAATATGGGCGGCGTCGGCATACCAGGCCAGATCGTTCGATACCACAACAAGGTGACCGTCACGGCCCGATTTCAACGAAGCTAATTTCATGAATATCCTCTCGATTTCGACCTCATGATGCCCGCACTTTCCGGCTGCTGCAACCGAATGTGTCGATAGGCATTATCGGCCGCATTTCGCGGCACGGTTCATTCGCCGCCGGGCTCGATATGCAACCAGTCTGCGTGTTTGGGCGCCTTTTTCGTTCGGGCCCATTCCTCAAGCATGTCCGGCGCAACGTGTTTCAGCTCCGCATACTGCTCGTCAGTGCCGATATCGCAGGCAAGTTCCAGCCGGTGACCATTGGGATCGAAAAAATAGATCGAACGGAAAATGCCGTGATACGTCGGCCCAAGCACATCGACGCCCTGCGCTTCGATATGTTCCTTTGCCGCCTTCAACGTATCGAAGTCGGCAACCTTGAAGGCCAGATGCTGCACCCATAAGGGCGTTTTTTCATCGCGTCCCATGGCAGGCTGGTTTGGCAATTCGAAAAAGGCAATGACATTGCCGCCGCCGCAATCGAGAAAGATGTGCATGTACGGGTCATACGCCCCTGTAGAAGGCACATAGTCCTCGGCAAACGCGTTGGTGTAGGTGAAGCCCAAAACGCGCTCATACCAATCGACAGTCTCTTTCGCGTCCTTGCAGCGATAGGCGACGTGGTGGACGCCGTTGGTGGTAAATGGCGCGCTCATTCCGCGACCTCCAGCACACCGCGTTCGATCTGGTCGCGCTCGATGCTTTCAAACAGCGCTTTGAAGTTGCCTTCGCCAAAGCCTTCATCGCCCCGGCGCTGGATGAATTCAAAGAATACCGGCCCGATTTGCGGCTGTGCAAAAATTTGAAGCAACAGGCGCGGCTGGCCGCCCTCTATCGTGCCATCAAGGAGAATACCGCGCTGTTTGAGCTGCTCCACCGGTTCGCCATGACCGGGCAAGCGGCCTTCGAGCATCGCGTAATAGGTTTCGGGCGGAGCGGTCATAAATGGCACACCAAGTTTTTGTAGATTGTCCCAGCAACCCAGAAGATCATCGCAGATGAACGCGATATGCTGGATACCTTCGCCGTTATAGGCGCGCAGATATTCCTCGATCTGCCCGCCGCCAGCCTTACCTTCCTCGTTCAGAGGAATGCGGATTTTGCCATCGGGCGCAGTCATCGCTTTCGAAGTCAGGCCGGTATACTCGCCCTTGATATCGAAAAAGCGGATCTCGCGGAAATTGAATATCCGCTCGTACCAGTTCGCCCAATGCGCCATTCGTCCGCCGTAGACATTATGCGTCAGGTGATCGATTTTCTGGAAGCCGGCGCCGACGGGGTTGCGGGCAATGCCGGGCTTGTAAACAAAATCGATGTCGTAGATCGATAAGGCCTCAGGGTTATCCAGCGTAGCATATCGGTCGACAAGGTAGATGAACGCACCGCCGATGCCCTTGATTGCCGGAATCCGCAATTCCATCACACCCGTCTTGCTCTCGACCGGCTCGGCCCCCCGCGCCAACGCTTCGGTATAGGCTTTGGCGGCTTCCTTCACGCGAAACGCCATACCGCAGGCCGATGGACCATGCTCGGCGGCGAAGAACGCTGCGGGACTGCGCGGTTCGTAATTAGCGATCAGGTTAATTTCGCCCTGCCGCCACAGATGCACGTCTTTCGAGCGGTGGGATGCGATGTGCGTAAAGCCCATGCTTTCGAACACGGGTTCAAGCAGGCCTTTTTCGGGCGACGCGAATTCGACGAATTCGAACCCGTCCAGGCCAAGCGGGTTTTCAAACAGGTCGGTCATGGCATGCTCCGAAGTTGGCGAAGATGTTGAATAAGGTAATCCGATATTTAGTAACAAATGTAACTAGTTTTGCCAAGGGGCAATATCGGACAATGCCCTAACCGAGCTCTGCAACGCGAGAGCGAAGCTGTGCCAGCATGACTTCCAGCGCTTTTGCCTCTCCGCTGCCCAATATTTTTTCCAGTTCGGCCTCGACCGAAAGTGCCAGAGGGACGATCTGGTCATACAGTTCCCGGCCGGTATCGGACAGCGCAAGATGATGCGACCGGCCGTCCGCCACATTGGGTGCCCGGCCAATAAGGCCCCGGTCTTCAAGCGCTTTGGATGCCCGGTTGACGGTGACTTTGTCCATTGCGGTCGCCTCGCACAATTGGCGTTGCGTTGCCGACACGC
>JANOPT010000217.1:0-1711 GCA_031421975.1 Sphingomonadales bacterium
CGTGATGCTGACCAGATATCTGCCAGCGGCGGCCGAACCTCGACCTCGTTCGCGCATAAGGCGATGACCAAAACCCGCGCCCAGCACTCGGTCGACATAGCCTTTCAACATTGCTGGCGGCGTTCCGAACCAGATCGGGTAAATAAGGACGATGATGTTGGCGCCATTGATCACATCCAGCTCTGTGGCGACATCGGCCCGCGGGATAAATTCCGAGGCCGACGGTTGCTCGTTCGCTTTCAGGACTGGGTCGAATTTAAGGCTGTAAAGATCCCGTAAAATAACGTCTTGAAAATTCGCGCCGACAGCCTCGCAATATGCTTTGGCGACCGCTGCATTGAAGCTGTCAGGTTCGGGATGGCACAGGATAACGGCATGTTTAGGCTCTGGTACAGCATTGTCATGGTTGTGCTTGCGCATATTGTGCAGTCTCTAGGCTAACGTTCTACAACGACATTACCATTGCCCACATATCGCGCGACATCCGCATTACCCCTTAGTTACGCGCGCACCTTCGGCGCTTACAAATGCCTGACTTTGACAGGAGGTAATGATGAAATCGATTCTGCTATACGTGAATGATGATGAAGGACTAGAAAGCCGGCTGGCTGCTGCACTGGCCATTGCGCATCAGCAAGGCGGCCATTTGTCTTGCATCCAGGTCACCCCGGTTTCGGATTATGTTGCGATTGATCCGTTCGGCGGCACGTATGAACTGAGCACGTTTTTCGCGGATCTCGCCGAACGGGCCGCAGAGGCGCGGATACGGGTCGAAACCCGGCTGATGGCCGAGAATGTGAAATGGGACTGGTCCGTCTATGATGAAGGGGTAGCATCGTCGATTGTCAGCCGGTCCCGCCTTACCGATCTCATTGTGCTCAGCTTAGCCGGCCACAAAAGCAGCAAAGCGGCCGGGCCAATGTCTCTGGTCGCCGATGTATCAGTTCATTCGAACACGCCCGTGCTCGCCATACCGGTTTCGTCACTAGCTTTCGATCCAGCCGGTGTTGCAATGATCGCGTGGAACGGATCACCGGAAGCAGCCCATGCGGTTCGCGCCGCACTACCCTTGTTGAAATTGGCATCGGCAGTTCAGATTGTATCGTTTAATGAGGATCAAAGCTTTCCGATGGCAGATGCTCGGCGGTATCTCGAGACGCACGGCGTAACGACGGGGTGCAACGAACATAGGCTGGATGGTAAGACCGTCGGGGAAGCACTTTGCCACATCTCTGCGTCACTGCCAGCCGCCTATGTTGTGATGGGCGCTTATGGCCACACCCGGTTTCGTGAGGCTGTGTTGGGCGGTGTATCACGCCATATGCTGGCGCATAGCACCGTTCCGTTGTTGTTAGCGCACTGATAAGGGAACAAGACCGGTCCAAGCGCTGTTATTAGATCAGATCGGAATGCCAATGCTGCATTTCGACCGGAGTCCGCTCTTGACTGAACAAACTACGCGCGCAACTAGCGAAGCGTTGCTTCATTCAATTCTTGCGACGGTGCCCGACGCGATGATCGTGATCGACGAGGCGGGCGTAATTGTATCGTTCAGTGCAGCGGCCGAGCAACTGTTCGGGTTTGATGAAAACGAGGCAATCGGTCAGAATGTAGAAATTCTCATGCCCGAGCCCGACCGGCGGCAGCATGCGGGTTATTTACTTCGCTATCTCACGACCGGCCATAAGCGTATCATTGGCATCGGGCGCAT